>JADGNQ010000007.1 GCA_017883385.1 Candidatus Sulfotelmatobacter sp. | reverse complement strand
CTCCCCCGAGTACTTCGCCAAACTAAAAGCTTACTGGTTGAGCGGCAGAAATGCCGCGCAGGCTGCAGCCGTAATGCCGCCAACACCAGCTGGATCGACACGCAGAACCGCGTCTTCAAACGAGCAGAAGGCGCGATTGCCAGTCTGGTTTACCGTGACCGGTTTGCCGTTCGCGGTGTAGGTGACGCTGGGCGTACCGGCAACGGCGGCTGCTACGAAGGTATAGCCGCTCTTGGTGCCGAGCGTGAGCACGCTGTCAATCAGGCAAGCATTGGTCGAGAGCGGCACGCAAACGCCAGCGCCGGTCGTGCCGACGGCGGTCAGACCCGCGAAACCGACTGTCGGATAGGTGGAATTGTAGGTGACTTCCGCCGTGTTGATGGTACGGATAGACGCGACAGCAGACGACTCGTTGGCCGCCATACGGGCGCGCAGTAAGTTAGGAATCGCGATCGCTGCAATGATCAGGATGATAGCTACGACGATCAGCAGTTCGATCAGTGAAAAACCCTTCTGTTTGCGCATTGAAAACACATTCTCCCTGTAGAAATTTGCGGCCCACACTCGGACGCCTGCTCTTTACATAGCACGCTGTTGGCCGTGCCACTTTTCCTGTGGATTGAACTCCCTAACCGCGTAAGACGCTTGTTCTCAGTGGGGAGATCCCTGGGAGGGTCCAGATTCGGGACAGGCAGGACGGCTGGAGGTGCCACCTTATGTCATTTTGCGCCGGGAAGTGGCAGAAGAGGCGGTTGGCGCGGAAATTGGCCGGAAAAAGCGAAAGGAGCAGCGAACTTTCGTTCGCTGCTCCCATCTCGTACCCTCCCCGGGTACTTCGCCAAACTAAAAGCTTACTGGTTAAGCGGCAGAAATGCCGCGCAGGCTGCAGCCGTAATGCCGCCAATACCAGCTGGATCGACACGTAGGACCGCGTCTTCAAACGAGCAGAAGGCGCGATTGCCAGTCTGGTTCAGCGTGACCGGTTTGCCGTTCGCGGTGTAGGTGACGCTAGGCGTACCGGCAACGGCTGCCGCTACGAAGGTATAACCGCTCTTGGTGCCGAGCGTGAGCACGCTGTCAATCAAGCAAGCATTGGTCGAGAGCGGGACGCAAACGCCAGCACCGGTCGTGCCGATGGCGGTCAGACCCGCGAATCCGACTGTCGGATAGGTGGAATTGTAGGTGACTTCCGCTGTGTTGATGGTCCGGATGGAGGCGACAGCAGACGACTCGTTAGCCGCCATGCGGGCGCGCAGCAAGTTCGGAATGGCGATCGCTGCAATGATCAGGATGATTGCCACCACGATCAGCAGCTCGATCAGTGAAAAACCCTTTTGTTTGCGCATCTCTTTTTTTCCCCTTTTGTTGTGTAGTTCTGAAATTATTCTGGTCACGTATGACGCAGTCGTGTTCGATATTTGCATTTGCCGGGCCAAAACCCCCTAGTTACCTAGGTTCCGGGCGGTCCATGAGGAACGGCTTTATTTTCAGTGCAAGGTAACACTTCGGTATCATCCCAAATGCTGCGCGAAGCTCCATTTCGCTGGCAAAATACGTCCCTCGACTGACAATTTGTGTCAGTTCGGAACTGCTATTGTTCCGATTGTGGAACGCAGAAAAACCTCGGCTTTCGCGCAACGGCCTGTGCGTGTTCAGAATTCTGTTCATCGTTGGCCGGCATCGGTAGCGCACCGGTGCCGTAAAATGTTCCGGGTTTCCTGAGCAGCTATGAATATTTCCAGAGATTTGTTTCAAGTCGAGGCCGAGATCGCACGGGCCTGGACGCTTCCTGCGCGCCTTTACACGGACGCAGAGATCTTCGCCGCGGAGAAAGCAAAAATCTTCTCGCGCACGTGGCAGGTCGTCGGTCATGCCAGCCAGGTCGCGAACTGCGGCGACTACTTCACCACAGAACTGATGGACGAGCCCCTGGTTTTCGTGCGCGGCGGCGATGGCAAACTGCGCGGCTTCTACAATGTGTGCCGGCACCGCGCCGGGCCTCCGGCGGAGGGATGCGGCTCGCGTAAACTTTTTCGCTGCGGATATCACGGGTGGACTTACGGGCTCGACGGAGCGCTGATCAGCGCAACCGAGATCGAAGGCGTCGAGGGATTCCATCCGGAAGACTTTGCCTTGAAGGCGGTGCGCACCGAGGAATGGTTCAATCTGGTTTTCGTGAACCTCGATCCTGAGGCGCGGCCTCGCGGGACAGCCTGGGCGAGTTGCCGCGACAGGCGTTTCCATTCGCCGACATGAAACTGTTCGAGCGCCGCACCTACGACATGAAGTGCAACTGGAAGACGTACGTCGATAACTATCTCGAGGGATATCACCTGCCCAGCGTGCATCCGGGGCTGAACCGGGAACTGGATTTCAGCGCTTACGTAGTCGAGCCGCATACGCGGGGTCAAGAGAGATACGTGCGGCAGCTCAGTCCAATTCGGGGAGCGCAGCCGGGTGATACGACACCCCGGCGCTATCAGGAAGCGCGCGAGGATCTGACTACGGACTACTTCTGGGTTTTTCCCAACTGGATGCTGAACTGCTATCCCGACAACGTTTCGCTGAACATCGTAGTGCCGCTGGCGGCGGAACTGTCGCTGGCGATCTTCGAGTGGTACTTGCCGGAGAAGGACCACGGCGCTCCGGCCGCGAAGGCGTCGGTTGAGTTCAGCGACCAGATTCAGATGGAGGACGTCGGTATCTGCGAGGTGGTGCAGAGGAATCTGCGGTCACGGAGTTACGCCCGCGGGCGGTTCAGCGTTAAGCAGGAGAAGGGCGTGCATGCGTTTCATCGGATGTATGGGAAATTGATGCAGGAGTAAGTCGTTGTAAAGTTGTACAGTTATGTACATACATAAACGTATTTCGTCATCGTACGTGTAGATAGTAGAATCCCGCGCGCGGTTTCGGCGTCCTCGGCGTCGTCTGGAATGCCATTTCCCGGGCCGGAAACCGCCCTGGCATCGACGATCGCCGCCGGGTACGAGGGAAAGGTCATCCCTCGCAAAATCGTGCGTCCTTGAGCCCCGCAGGGCCGTTCTACGAATTTTCAATCACTTACACGAAGCCTCAACAACTTACACGAACTCTCAATGACTTATGCCTATCCCGCAGGCACGGCGACGGGCAATGGCCCCAGGCCTGACCATTTCCCTTGTTGGTCGTGGTGCAGTTTGGCGGCTGAACCCGTTTGGTTTCTTCCTCATGCTGGCGGCATCGCTGAAGCGAAGCCCTGATACGAAACCCCGTCTCAAACTGCACTGCTACCCACTCGTGACCGGGTGCCGAATGTCCCACAATGTTACGATGACTGGGTGACGCCTGCGCACGAAGAACTTCTCAGAGAATTTCAGGATTTTGCCCGGAACGCCTCTACAGCCAAGTCTGTTATGGAGCACATCGCCCGGCGCCTGCATGAAGAGATGACGCGCTACAACTGGGTAGGTTTTTATCTCGTCGACCCGGCGGACCCCGGCATTCTGCTGATCGGACCCTTCGTCGGGAGCTTTACGCCCAATGCTCGCATCCCCCTCGGCACGGGACTCTGCGGTGCTGCCGCCACAACCAGGCAGACCGTGTTAGTGCAGGATGTCACCAAAGATCCACGCTATCTTCCGGGATCGACCATGGTGAATAGCGAGATTGTGGTTCCCATCCTTGTGAGGAACGACCTTGCGGGCGAGCTCGATGTCGAGAGCTATTTTGCCGGCACCTTCGATAAAGCGGAACAGGACTTTGTGGAGGCCTGCGCCACCATCGTCGGAAAATATTTGGCGAAAGCGTAGTCCGGGTGGCGCACTGCGGAAGTCAACGAGAGTCTCTAGAAGCTCTCAGCCTTCAGCAGCAGGCAGGTCACATCGTCATGCTGGGGCGTCGAGCCGACGAAGACATCGACTTCGGCCATGAGACGCTTGAGCATTTCGGCGGGCTCGACCGATTTTCCGGCTTCAATCGCAGCCAGCAGGCGCGCCTCGCCGTATTCGTCCTGGCGGGCGTTTTCGGCTTCCACTAATCCATCGGTAAAGATAATCAGCCAGTCGCCCGGCGCCAGCGTGACGGTGGCGGAATCGTATTTCACATCCGGCTGAATGCCGATGGGGAGGCCGCCGACGTCAAGGCGCTCGATCTGTCCGCTGGCGCGGCGCAGGATGGGATTATTGTGGCCGGCGTTGATGTAGTCGACGGTGCGGCGGATGGGGTCGTATTCCGCGAGGAACGCGGTAGTGAAACGCAATCCGCCCTGGCTGTTGGTGCAGGCGTAGCGGTTCATGTTGGAGGCAAGCTCGGGAAGGGCTACTTGTGCCGTCGAAAGAGTCTTGAGACTGGCCTGAAACGTGGCCATGAGCATGGCGGCGGGAATGCTTTTGCCGGCGACATCGGCCACGGCCAGAACCACGCGGTTATCTTCGTTCGCGCGGCCGGGGCGGGGGAAGACGTCGTAGTAGTCGCCGGCAACGGTATTGGCTGGGCGCGTGGCGTAGGCAATGACCAGGCCCGGAATCTGAGGAGGGACGCCTGGCAAGAGCCAGGTCTGAATCTCACGCGCGATCTGCAGGTCGCGCTTCATGACCACGCGGTCGGCGATCTCGAGGATGAGCAGCATAAGCAGGAGCAGTGCCGCCCAGAAGTGAAGATCGAACTCGGTGGCTTGGACTTTACCAGCCTGGCCGCTGTATTCGATTGCCGTGTGAGGGATCACAAGCAAAATCAGGGCCAGCAGCAACAAGACGCGGCGCGCCGGCGAGAGCTTCTCGAAAACCGCCCAGAAGAATTCCTTGACGACATGCAGACGGCGGCCGCCGTGGGTAAGGCCGTCGGGCGTTTTGGCTTCGACGTCTCTGGAGTAAAGGCGGTAACTCGCGCGCGCCTCGGCTTCGAACTGCGACCAGAGTTGGCTGACTTCAAGACCTTCGGTGACGCGCCGCCAGAAATGATGCAGCCGCGCGCCGAAAGTGGCGGGCTGTTGGGCGGGCGGGGAGGCAGTGGCCATGGGCTGGTTCCGATTATAGAAGATGTTTTCCACCGGCGAGAACGTTGACGACAGTCGTTGACGGCAGTCGAGTAGCCAGGATAGGGATGCGCACCATCAGAGAGCGAATATCCGGCAAACCGAGTTGAGGCTTTGCGGAAACTGGCGAAGGGCCTGCCCCAAGCGCAGTGGAACGCATGGGGCAGGTCCCTCGCCGGAGGCAACTTCAAGTGGGCGCCTTTTTACTTGCCTCCCACCGCGACCGGCGGAAGGTTAACGTAGATCGGGTGAGCCAGCAGAGAGGTTTCTCCGGTGGTTGAGTTGAATACTTCCACGCTGCCAATCGCGCTGCACCCCACCGCTTCATTCGAAGTCAACAGCAGCGCTGGATGAATCTCAGAGCGGAATCCGCTGCCCGCCTCGGCGCCAGTGAGGGTCAGGGACGCAGCCTGCGTGGGCTTGACCGAGATGACTTGCTGTTTCAGGACCACTCCACTGCTGTTCAGAAATCTTAATGTGACTCGACACGGGCCGGGCGGGATTCCCGGCAACTCAACGTTCACAATGTTGAGCTGCATGGTTTCTCCGGGGGTGATGCCGATCATGCCGAAGAGTGCGGGGGGATCAGGCTGGGGATTGAACGCTTTCACGATCCGGCCGGTTGCCAGGATCACCAGCAGGGCGGCCACTGCAAGCGCAAGTGCACGCTTCATGGGAGTCATCTCCAATTTGAATTTCGCCAGGATGCTGTCTCATCTCCATGGCAGCGGTGGATTATATAACGCATCTTTCAGCGGGAAACAAAGATTGAGTGAGCTGCCTGTTTCTCGAACACCGCGGCTCGCGCCAAAGGGCGAGGGCTCGGGGACTACCTTGGCCGTGTTTTCTCGTTTGTTCTGCTTCAAAATAGATTCAGTTGCTCGTCGAAAGCCTGGACCGGCCACTTGGTCGCGAAGGCTGAGCGCTCGCGGCGATCAGCGCGGGTAAGTTTGTATTTCTCGCGCAGGCGTGCGATGAGTTGCGATAGGCGCTTGGCGTAGGCGGGCGGGAGAAAGGCACGATTCTGATAGCGCTGGCGATAGTTCTCGATGAGGTGTGGGAAGTTCTGCTCGAGGAAAGGAAGGAAGACGGCGGCGGAGCACGGCTTCAGAAAGAGCGGATTGGCGAAGACATAGTCTGCGCCAGCTTCGGCGGCGGCGTGGATCAACGCTTCCAGGTCTTTGGGAGAATCTGTAATCCCGGGGATAACTGGGCAACAACTGACGCCTACGCGCAGGCCCGCCTGGCGTAGTTCGCGCGCAGCGTCGAGGCGCAGATCGGGGCGCGGAGCGCGGGGCTCGAGAATCCGCGCCAGTTCCACATTGAGAGTTGTGATGGTGACGTGCACGGAGAGTTTGTTGTTGCGAGCGACCTCTTTCAGCAGTTCAATATCGCGGACGATGAGATTCGACTTGGTGACGATGCCCAGCTCGAAGCCGCGATGGCGCGCGAACTCCTCCAGAATTCCGCGGGTGATTTCATAGCGGCGTTCGGCGGGTTGGTAGGGATCGGTCGCGGTGCCCAGGGCGATGGCCTCGTTGGGCTTGACGCGTCGGAGTTCGTGGCGGAGCAACTCGGCGGCGTGCTGCTTGACGTAGATCTTCTGCTCGAAGTCCATGCCATCGCGCATCTCCATGAATTCGTGGGTGTAGCGGGCGTAGCAATACTTGCAGGCGAATTCGCAGCCGCGGTAGGGATTGATGGTCCACTCGAAGGGCATGGCGCGGCGGCTGACACAGCGGTTCAGCAGAGACTTGGAGGGCAGCGTGAAGTACTCAACATTATGGCCTTCGCGCAGCGTCTCGCCTTCGGCGGCGAGGCGGGCAATGCCAATCAGGCGAGGTTTATCGTAGAGGGGGAGCAAGGGCAGGAAAGACATATAGATTCGTCGTTTGTTCGCCTACGATACTTCGAAAGAAATACGAAGTCAAGGGTCAATAATTTGGTGGCTGTGGCGCCTGGCGCCCTAGTTGTCTTCCCGATGCCGCTCGCGACGCGGGAGGCCGCGCCGCAATGTCCTCTACTTCAGCAGTCCATACACTTCCACTTCGCTGCGCGTGCCGAAGTACACGCGTCCGTTCACGACGACGGGAATCACGAAGCGCGTGGCCAGCGCGGCGCGGTCGCGTTGGCTGTTCTGCTCGGAGGTATAGATGGGCTGGCCCAGCTTCGTGGCGTCGAACGCGTAGAGCACCGCCGGCTTGTTGTCTGGACCATTCCACGTTTTGGTGGAGATCGCCCAGACAATTGCGTTCTTGTTGCCGTTGGCTGAGACCGAGGGCGTCGCGCCGGGGTTTACGAACTTCATGGCGGAAGACTCGCTCACGGTGAACTGGCCGTTCTTGATGGCGTAGCCGCGAAGGAAGTCGTCGCTGGCGGCGAAGTAGGCGTCGCCGTTCCAGTAAGCGATGGCACCGTAACCGCCGCCGGCCATGTGGATCGTCTGCACAAGAGCGTCGCTGTCGCGCTGAAACTTGCCCATCTTGTCGCGGTCAATCACATAGATCGTTGAGTCCTTGGTGGGCTGCAGCAGCAGATGGCGATGCGGGCCAGGCTGATCGGGCAGGAGCAGCGGGCCGCTGGACCCGACGTCGGCATCGGCGTTGCTGATGCGATCCTGATCGTGCGGCGTGAAGTAGTCGCGAATTGCCAGCGAAGAACCGTCGAGTTTGAGAACGGAGTCGCCGTAGTCGCGGCCGCCCGAGCCCGCGTCGAATGTTCCGTTGCCGGTAGGGACGAAGAGATTGCCCTCTGCGTCGGCGGCGGGGCCGGTGTCGCTCAGCCAGATGCCGGCTTCGCCGCCGTCGGGATTGACATTGAGAACGGCTTTCTGCGCCAGGGTTTGCGGATCGTAGGCCATGACCCATCCGTGGTAAGGGTCCACGTCGCAGGAAGAGGCCCAGGTCAGATACACGGCGTTGTTGGCCAGGGTAAGAGCAGCGCGCGGATTCTCTTTTAGCGGATCGAAAGCGACTTGTCCGTTCGCGGCACCGGCGCCCTTGCCGGCGACGGACGCGGTGATCAATTTCGGGCCGCCGAATTTTTCTACGCCGGTCGTGATGGCGAGCGCGTGCAGGTGCTGGAAGTATTCGTCGTCGCCGACCGTGTGGCGGATCATGGTGCGAGCGAGCACATAGAGTGTTCCGGTCTTAGTGTCGATCACGGGCGTGGAGGTAATGCCGACGTCCGGCCGCATGAACGGGCACTGCGCCTGATCTTCGGAAACCGGGACCGTGCCGCGGGCTTTGTCGAGAGCTGACCTGCCAGAGCGGCGGATCACCGGGGCGCGAGGCGTCGAAGGCATAGACGCTGTCGTGCTCAGTGGCGACGAAGAGAACGTCGTGGGTGCCTTTGCCGGGGACCGGGACGTTCGGAAGGAACAACGGTTGGGCGTAGACTGCGCCGTCTACCTTAAATGCACCTAGCTTGCCGAATTGAGCGGGGTTGACGTTCTGTGGCGTCAGGATCTTTTCGTTGAGCGTCGCGCCCGTGCGGGAGTTGTCGTACTGCGAAGTCGTGACCTGGGCGAGTGCGGGGATGGCGGCGAGGGCGAGGGCGAGGGCAAGAGCGGCATGACGGGTCGCTAACGATGCCATGGGTGGATCCTCCAGCTCACAGATCGGCGTTCATTGAATTTCTTGCGATATGGACGGCCAAGGGGCTTGGATGTTGGTATTCGCCGAGGGAATTTTTCAATTGGACAGCGTTCATGACGAAGTCTGCGTCGCAGTTTTTCTTTCGCCCCTTCGGGGCTAGTGCACTCGCTATCGGCTACCCACAGCTTGCGCTGTGGGCTGCATTCTTTCGCCGCTTCGCGGCTGGCTCCGTGCCGTGCTACTGCTTGTCTGGCGCCTTCTCCGCGGGCTTGGCAAACAGTTTGGGATCGACTGCCGGGTTGATATCGATCTTCTTGAATTCGGCGGTGCTGGTTTCCTTGCCGTTCTGCTTGTTCGCGTGCTGGCGGGGCATGGCCAAGCCGTCTTCGGTGCGCCAGTCCTTGAGATCGGATTCGCCGTCGAAGGGACCGGATTGTCCCATGGCTTTGTATTTCTCGCGAAGAATATATCCGGTCTTGGGATCGATGTACCAGCGAACCCATGGGATGGCGCCGCCAATGTCGAGAATGGCGGCATCGACGTCGCCGATCTTCTCGGTGCCGGCGGCGGTGAACGTGAAGGCGGGATCGTCGGCGTGCTGCGCGATGTAGACGAGATCGTGGTGAAGTTGCGAGAGCATCTCGGTCTTCTGCGCGGGAGGCATGCTGCGTGTGCCCATGCCAGCCATGCTCATGAAGCCCTCAGTGGGCGTAGCAACGATGGCCAGAGCGCCTTGCGGCGTCTGCACGTCAATGTGCATGCTGTCGGGGAAGGCGACGGTCACCTCGATCGGAGAGGGCGGTGCTCCGGCATCGCTCTCGGCAATGCTCAGGTGCATGGTCTTAATCGACTGGAGTTTGGGCAGACCTCCCATGGCGGCAGCAACTTTGGCGGCGAGGGCTTTGCCTTCGGGATTCGACGCAGCGGGTTTGGCGTTATCGTCGGTAGTGGTCGGAGGAGACGGGATCGTGATGTCGATTTCCTTCACCGATCCCAGCGACGAGAGTGGTTTGTCGAATTCCTTCGAGTTGCCGACCACCAGGACAGCGAACTGATCCTTGTGCAGATACTTCGCGGCTACGCGATTTACGTCGGCTGCGGTGACTTTCTTGATTTCCGCCTGATACTTGTCGAGCCAGTCAGGAGGATATCCGTAGTACTCGTAGGTCATGCGCTCGCCGAGAATTTTGTCGGGCGAGTCGAGGCGGAAGATAAACGCGTTGAGGATGCCGTCTTTGGCGTGCTGGATTTCTTCGTCGTTGATCGGCTGTTTCGCGAGATTCTCGATATCTTCGCCAGCGGCTTGAATAGCCTCGATCGTGCTCTGGCTCTTGGTGCCCATGGCGACTTGCAGAATGCCGGGATGTCCGAAATTGGTGCCGATGCCGCCGCCTACGCTGTAGGCTAGTCCGCGCTTGGTGCGGATGTCATTGAACAGCCGCGACGAGAAGCCGCCGCCGAAGGCCTCGTTGAACACGCTGATGGCGTAGTAGTCGGGATTGTCGCGCGTGGTTCCCAGCGCCACCATGTGGATGCTGCTCTGGTTCACGTCGTCCTTCGGGACGAGGTAGTAGCCGGGCTTGGCGGGCGCGTACTGCAGATCATATTTCGGGAGCGCTGGGCCTTTGGGCCAAGCCTCGAAGGCCGCGCGCAGCTTGGCTTCCATCGCGGCTGAGTCGAAGTCTCCGCTGACGCCGAGAATGATGTTATTGGGATGAATGTACTTGCCGTGCCAATCGAGCAAGTCCTGGCGAGTGACCGCGGATACTGTGGCGTATTCGGGGACGCGGGCGTAGGGATTGTCTGCGCCGTAGGCCAACTTCACCGATTCACGCTGGGCGATTTCGCCAACCTGATCGTTGCGGCGGGAGATGCCGTCGGCTTCTTCTTTCTGAGCGATGTCAATTTTGTCGGGACGGAACTCGGGATTCTGCAGCACGTCCGCGAAGACTTTGAAGACGTCGTCGAGATCGCCCTTCAGGCATGACCAACTGATCGTAGTGGAATCGGAACTGCCGCCGGTTTCGACCTTGGCGGCGCGAACTTCGAGGAAATCGTCGAGTTGATCGCCGGTTTGTGTCTTGGTGCCGCCAGTGCGCCAGACTTCGCTGAAGACGTCGACCAGGCCGACTTTGCCTGCGGGTTCGTTACGCGAACCTCCGCGGATGCGGGCCGTGCCGTCGATGAGCGGCAACTCGTGATCTTCCTGCAGGAAGATCACCATGCCGTTGGAGAGTTCGATGCGCTTCGGCTGTTGCGGCTTGAACGCGGGCAGTGGAGGGATGGGAATCTGCTTCCAGCCTGTGGCCTGAGCTGAGGCTTGGGGAAGTGCGGTGAAGGCAGTGGCCGCCAGCACAATCGTGAGGAGAATTGTTCGCTTCATTGCGCACCTCCCTGGCTGCCGGAGTTATTGGAGGCTTCGTCGCCGGAAGATGAATCGCTGGAACCAGGTTCGCCCGAACCTGATTCGCCTCCGCCGGGAGCACCGCCTCCGCTCGCGGTTTCGATCACGCCCACGGTGCGATTGGTGTCAACGAAGATCGCATTGGCTACGCGGCGAATGTCGGCCTTGGTCACCTGGTCGATGCGGTCGACGGTGCGGAACAGCTCGCGCCAGTCGTTGAAGCGAGTTTGGTAGGTCGCGAGTTGCGTGGCCAGCCCCTCGTTGTCGGCGAGGCCGCGAATCAGGTTGGCCTTGGTTCGGGTCTTGATCATCTTCATTTCGTCGTCGGTGATGTCTTCTTTCTTGAGCTTGTCGATTTCCGCGTGAATGGCGTCGGCCACTTCCTGTGTAGTGTGTCCGGGCAGCGGAAAGGCGTAGAACGCGAACAGGTGCGGATATTTGACGCCGGGCAGTCCACTGAATCCGGCGGAGAACGAAGCGATCTTCTTGTCGCGCACGAGCGAGCGATAGAGTCGCGAGGTGCGGCCCTCGGACATCAGGTCGGTGATCGCGTCGTAGATGGCGTCATCTTTGCTGCGGTAGTCGGGACGGTGGTAGCCCTCGAGGTAGAGCGGCTGCGCTCTATCTTTCAGCACGACCTTGCGCTCGGAGTTCTGCGGAGGCTCGGTAGTCGTTTCTTCGTCGGGCTGGGGGCGCGCGGGCAGGCGGCCGAAATACTTTTCGAGAATCGGCATGGCCTGAGCTGGCTTCACGTCGCCCGCAATCGCGACCACCATATTCGAGGGCACGTAATACTTGTCGTAGAACTTTTGCGCGTCGGTCGCGGAAAAGGAGTTCAGGTCCGCCATCCAGCCGACCGTGGGCCGATGGTAGGGATGGGCTGCAAAGGCCGCGGCGGTGAACTGCTCGATCAGACGGCCGATGGGATTGCTGTCGGTGCGCAGTCGGCGCTCTTCAATCACGACGTTGCGTTCTTTGTAGAACTCGCGCATCACCGGATGCAGAAAGCGCTCGGACTCGAGATAGGCCCACAGTTCGAGGCGATTCTCGGGCAGCGAGTAGTGATAGTTGGTCTCGTCGTAACTCGTGTTGGCGTTCATGTCTTCGCCGCCATTTTGTTCGATGATCTTGCCGAATTCGTTGGACTTGACGAACTTGTCGGCCGCGGCGATGGCGTCCTTCCAGCCTTTTTCGAGTTGCTTCAGCTTGGCGTCGTCGCGTCCGACCTGCTTGTCGCGTTCTTTGATGTAGGCGGCGTAGGCGGTCTCAACCTTGGCCAGGGCGGGCTTTTCGGCGGCGTAATCGGTGGTTCCGATCTTGTCGGTGCCCTTGAATGCCATGTGTTCGAACATGTGGGCCATGCCGGTTTGGGCCATGGGGTCCTGCGCCGAGCCGGCGTCCACCAGCGTGAAGAAGGAGAAGACCGGGGCCTCCGGCCGCTCGCAGATCATGATGGTCAGGCCGTTGGGAAGCTTCTTCACCGTGATGCGTTTGGCGAACGACGCCACGTCTTGGGCAATGCCGAGGGTGGACAGAAGAACGAAAAGAACTGCGGTTTTTGCGAGACGGTGTTTCATCGGACCTCCGACGGATGGACGAGCGTTTTCGCCGATAGACATGTATTGGACGGGCCTGCAGCGCAGAAGTTTGAAAGTACGTGGGGGAAAGGGAGGTTGTCAAACCGGGAGGCCCTTATCTCGCGGCATCCGCGTGCCGGACTCTCCTTAGATTCCCAATTCACGACATCAGATCGCTCGGTCTAAGACATCCCAGCCATGAGTCGCGCAGCGTTCCATTCGGTCGTCAGTTCCAGCTCGCGAGTCCATTTTTCCAGATATGACCGGTCCAGCGATGCCCACCGTATTCTTAGTATCCCTGCCGCGTCCTCAACCTGGCGTTGTGATTGGGCCAGCTTTGCCCATTCGAGCTTGGCAACTACAACATCCTCTGCACTAGCGATAAAGAGAGAAGTGCCCTGCACATTCACCAGTTGACGGCGTCCGAACTCTTCCCGGCTGAAGGGGCGGGACTTGCGGATAATGAGGTCAATCTTCCAGCCAGATTCCAGGTCGATGATGTTGAACATGGATTCCCGCTTGTACGCTTCAAGGGCAGCCCCCAAGTCCGCGTAGTATTCCCCGCTTGGCAGATTCGCGGCGAACGCTCGCAACTGCTCTGGAGTGGCAGCTATGACAAGATCGATGTCTTGGGTCGAGCGGGGAGAACCGTAGTAAGCGCTGGCAAATGAACCGGAAAGCATGTAAGCGATTTCGGCCTGATCGAGTGCCTTCGTGACCTTTTGCAGAACTCGAGGAGCGCTCATTCCATGTCAGGGAGGGGCGCAGGGAGGAAGGCCAACCTGAGCAACTCACGGGTAATCT
This sequence comes from Candidatus Sulfotelmatobacter sp., assembly GCA_017883385.1. Taxonomy (GTDB): domain Bacteria; phylum Acidobacteriota; class Terriglobia; order Terriglobales; family Acidobacteriaceae; genus Sulfotelmatobacter. Next base: position 77,420 of record JADGNQ010000007.1, on the reverse strand, counting down.
TCGCGTCCGACCACTCCGGATGCTCTCGCCGAATGCGCTCGCGGTTCAGTTCACGGGCGAATATGCTCATCTCAAAAGCCAGAAGGAGCCGTTGCTCTCCCGACATCGAGCGCTGAATGCCCAGCTGAACCGCCTGCGCCGCCGAACTTGTGTCGGTGATAGGCACGGGGAAATGGTACCACGCACCCGGCCCGTGCAAGTCTTCTTGGTGTTAGCCTCCGGCGATGGCTCCGAGGACTATAAACGGCTCCTTCCCCGATGTGACCGCATCCGGTAGCGGAGCATCCGGGGACTCGTGGGTCAGATCCTGCTCGCAGGCAAAGAAACGCAGGAACGGCCGCCTCTGTTGCGTGGCGTGATCGCGGATGGTGCCGCGCAGCATGGGATAGCGGGTCTCGAGTGCGTCGAGAACGGAGCGCTGCGTGACCGGACCCTCGACTTCGAGTTCGACGTCGCCCTGAACGTGCGCCAGGGTTCGGAGATGGGGCGGGAGTATGACTCGGATCATATGCTTGGCAACTGCTTGCGGAATTTCGGGCTGCGCGCCATCATCGCGGACTTTCCCGTGCGGTGTGTAACCACTCGGTCATTCGTTGTGTGACTTCATACGCACCCGCAGGCTTCTTTCCTGGTCTGCGCTCCAGTACTTGCAGTCGAGGCGAATGAATACGGACGTGTAGGGGATGGTCATTTTCGTCTTCAGCACCAGCACGTGAAACGCTTTGCCGGCGTCGTCAATGGTGGAAATGATTTTTTCATGCCGCAGGGATTCAATGGGATAGCCGCGCAGCAGCTCGCTAACTTGCTCACGATACGCGGAGGCGCCGGGTGCATCCGTGTCCGAGATAAATGGCAATTCAGAGTCCATAAAAATAACGGGGCGAACTTGAATGGAGTGATCGATTGCCGCCATAACCGCTCGCACGACTTCGATCTGCGATGCGTTGGTCTCGATCGTTTCGACTCCGGGAGAAATCTGCAGCGGATACGCCGAATCGACTACGAGTATCCAATTCCGGTGGCCGAGCAATGGCATCGCTTCGGCCAATCGCTGGTTCCAGTCCGGCGATGCAGCGTGCGACGGCAGCGTCCCTGCCAGCAGAATCACAGTCAAGAGAGTCTTCAGCACGGAAGATCACCTCGCAAGTGTTTTACAGAATCGGGTCGGGAGACGCAACGACCGCGGTGCGCCGGATCGTAGACGATCTTGCGTGACGAAGGCACGACTCGTCCTACGAGGCGATATCGTAAGCGCCTGCGGAGCCGCTCCGCTACTTCAGTCCTGTCTCCTGAGTGTAAAGGCCCTTCCAGGTATTGCCCTCAAGAACCCACACCTCGCCGAAGGCGCTGTTTGAGGTGACGGCTTCGCCGCCAGATGTACCTTCATAATGCGCCAAATAGGTGACCAGCGCACTCTGCGACCCAAGCGGATTCACCGTGAATTCCTTAAGGGTGTAACTCTTGAGTTGGAACTCATCCACCGAAGCAATTTGTGCCTTCTTGTCGCCAAACCCGCTGGAGCCTTCTTCGACCTGGCGAAAGTTGTCGGAGAGGGCGGCGGCGAGGGATTCCTTGTTTTTGTTCTTGAAGTCTTCCCAAACCTTTCGTACCTTCGCTTCAAGTGCGGGTGCGATTTGGGTTGGCTTGACCACAGGCTGCTTGTCCTGAGCCGCCGCCGTGGTTCCCAGCGATAACAGGCATGCAACGGCGATGAGGGTCATTCTCATATTGTTCTCCTGGAGTAAACCGCGAGAGACACTAGCACCCGGCGAGCGGCGAAGTCAAAAGCCCCACCCTTTTTCGCGAAGAACACGAAAAAGGGATGGGGTACCCCGGCGGGAGTATGACTCGGATCATCGGTCCTTAGGGACTGCTGCTTTGAAATCACGCAACACATTCGTAGCCGTTAGCTCGTCGAGCAGCGCCAGACTAATGCCAGGTCCGGTCACGACGCATTCGGGACCGAAATGATCGTATGCGCCGAACTCCAGTACACCGCCTCGCTCGATCTGCACGTGGATAATTGCACGCTTCAGACCGGCAGCCGTGACCTGTCGAAAGATCGGATCGACCGTCTCCTTCGTCAATCGCAACACCACAAAATCGAGTTTCGGCGCGAGCGTGTTGCGCTTCAGCGTCGCTGTTTCGTCCCGGGTCAATACCAGGTCATCAACAAATCGACAGTGCGAAAGATCGCCCTCGAGCGACATGCAAGCGTTCCCAGCGAGTTCGACCATCAGACGATGAAGGAATTCTGATTTCCCGCGAACATTAGGCCAATGTGAGACGTTGCTTGCCATCGTCTTACGCCAACGTCTGGACCTCCACCGAAAGCACGGCCGGCAGGTCGCGCACAATCGGCGTCCACGAATCTCCTGCGTCGGCAGAGCAGTACACCTGTCCTCCCGTCGTGCCGAAGTACACGCCGCACTTGTCGAGAGAGTCGACGGCCATGGCGTCGCGCAGCACGTTGACGTAGCAGTTGCTTTGCGGCAGGCCTTTGGTCAGCGCTTCCCACTCATTGCCGCCGGTGCGGCTGCGGTAGATGCGCAGCTTGCCGTCCATCACATAGTGCTCGCCGTCGCTCTTGATGGGGACGACGTAGATCGTCTCCGGTTCGTGCGCGTGCACGTCGATGACGAAGCCGAAGTCGGTGGGCAGGTTGCCACTGATCTCGCGCCAGGAGTCGCCAGCGTCATCCGAGCGCATGACGTCCCAGTGCTTCTGCATGAAGAGCACGTTAGGGCGCGAAGGGTTCATGGCGACGTGATGAACGCAGTGGCCGACCTCGGCCCTCGGATCAGGGATGTATTGGGAGTGCAGCCCTTTGTTGATGGGCTTCCAACTTGCGCCGCCGTCGTCAGTGCGGAACGCGCCCGCCGCGGAAATGGCGATGAAGATGCGCTTAGGATCGCTCGGGTCGAGGATGATGGTGTGCAGGCACATGCCGCCGGCGCCGGGTTGCCACTTGGGGCCGGTGCCGTGGCCGCGCAGGCCGGAGAGTTCGTGCCAATTCTGGCCGCCGTCGGTCGAGCGGAACAGGGCCGCGTCTTCCACGCCGGCGTAGACCGTGTCGGGATCCGTGAGTGACGGCTCGAGGTGCCAGACGCGCTTGAACTCCCAGGGATGCTGCGTGCCGTCGTAGAACTGATGCGTGGTAAGCGGTTTGCCGGTTTCGGCAGATACGTCGTAGACAAACTTGTTGCTCGCGGGTTTGGGTGGGCCGGGGGCGGGCGGTTCACCGGGAGGAGTTCCGGGTTGGTGCCAGGTCTTGCCGCCGTCGTCGGAGCGTTGAATAAGCTGTCCGAACCATCCACTGGTCTGCGATGCATAGATCCGGTTGGGATCCACGGGCGATCCTTTCAAGTGGTAGAGTTCCCAGCCTGCGAAGTGAGGGCCGCTGACGTCCCACTGTTCGCGCTTGCCGTCGGATGTGAGGATGAATGCGCCTTTGCGCGTGCCAGCCAGAACCCGGACCTTGCTCATGCTTTTGACTCCCCTCTGGATTCGAAAGATTATCCGTGTCAACTGGCGGAATGCAAGTGAGGAGTGTGTTTGGTCTCAGATTGCCGGTCTGAATGACAGGGTTGTCGAGCTTCGCTCGACCATTCGGCTGCGCTCAGGGCAAGCTAGGCGAGGGCGGCTGTCCTCACCTGTGTGTTATCGCACCAGACGGCGAGGCAGCTCTTGTTGCACAATGGTTCGCGGAGCGCACGTGACCGACTCAGCCGTCGACATTCAGGGCAGGCACCTCAAGCTGTCGAATCTGGAGAAGGTACTTTATCCTGCCGCAGGGTTCACCAAGAAGGACGTGATTGACTACTACGCGCGGATCGCGCCGGCGATCATTCCGCACCTGGCGGGGCGCGCGCTGACCCGCAAGCGGTATCCCGACGGCGTGGACGGCGAACCTTTCTTCGAGAAGAACGCGCCCATGCATAAGCCCGAATGGGTGAAGACGGCTCCGATATGGAGCGGGCGCAACCGGCGGACCGTTCACTACGTCCTGGCCGACGATCTGGCCACGCTGGTGTGGCTGGCGAATCTGGCTGCTTTGGAGTTGCATCCGTCGCTGGCGCTGGCTGACGACATTACTCATCCGACGGAGATGGTGTTCGACCTCGATCCGGGGCCACCGGCGAACATTGTGCAGTGCTGCCAGGTGGGGCTGTGGCTACGCGAGATTTTCGAGCACTTCGGGCTGCGAAGTTTTCCGAAGACGTCCGGGTCGAAGGGGCTGCAGGTTTATGTTCCCCTCAATTCGCCTACGACCTATGAGGCCACCAAGCTCTTCTCGCATGCGCTGGCACAACTGCTGGAGCATGACCATCCCGATCTGGTGCTGTCGGAGATGAGCAAACAGGCCCGCACCGGAAAAGTGTTCGTCGACTGGAGCCAGAATGACGAGCACAAGACGACCATTGCCGTGTATTCGCTGCGGGCGCGGGAGCGTCCGACGGTTTCGACACCGGTGACGTGGGAGGAAGTCGAGAAGGCACTCAAGAAGAAAGATGCGAGCCTGCTGGTGTTTGAAGCGAAGCAGGTGGTGGCTCGCTTCGAGAAGATGGGCGATCTATTCGAGCCGGTGCTCGAATTGAAACAGAAGCTGCCGGATCTGCGGAAGGCGGGCGCCGCGCCTGTCGTTGAGCCGGAGCGGATCGAGATTGCGGCCCAAGTGGATGAGGTGACTCCGGCTCCGCGACGAAGGAAGCGGGTAGGGAAGAAGGCAAAAGCTCTAACCACTAAGGACACGAAGGTACGCGAAGGAAAACACTGAGGGCTTATGGCACGATTCTTTGCAGGGACGTCAGGATGGGCCTACCCGACGTGGAAGCCTGATTTTTATCCAGCTAAGCTGGCGCAGAAGAAATTTCTCGGCCACTACTCGACGCAGCTGAACACCGTCGAGGTGAACTTCACTTTCCGGCAGCTCGTCAAAGAAACCACCATCCAGAACTGGCTGAACGATACGCCCGCGCATTTTCGATTCGGCATCAAGGCGCATCAGGTCATCACGCACATCAAGCGCCTGAAGGGGACGGAGGATTTTGTGCCACGATTTCTGGCTACTATCGAGCCGTTGGCCGCCGCGGGAAAACTGGGTCCAGTTTTGTTTCAGCTTCCGCCCAATCTGAAGGCGGATGAGGCGCTGCTCAAGGACTTCCTTTCGGCGTTGCCGCGCACCGTGCCGGCGGCGTTTGAATTCCGACATGCGTCCTGGTTTTCAGATTCGACTTGGGATCTGCTGAAATCGAGCAACGTGGCCCTATGTGTGGCCGAAACCGAGACCATGACCACGCCCGAGGTGGCGACCGCTGCTTTCGTTTACTACCGGTTCCGCAAGCCGAGTTATACGGGAGGGGAACGGCGGTCGATGATCGACCGCATCGGGCAACACCTCGCCGCAGGGCGCGATGTCTTTGCCTACTTCAAGCATGAAGAAACGCCGGAGGGGGCGTTGTATGCGGTGGAGTTGCTGCGAGAAGTGAGCGGCGCGGAGGGGGCGTGATTCGCTGTGTCAGTCCCGCGCTTGTCTGCACCCTTTTCTGTGTGGCGGCCGCTGCTGTCTGGGCGCAGGATTCCGGGCTGCGCACTGTACATGTCTTTGTGGCGCTCGCCGACAACGAGCATCAGGGCATCATTCCAGTCGCCGCGATCCTTGGGAATGGAGAAGATGCGAAACATAACCTGTACTGGGGATCGGCGTATGGAGTGAAGACGTTTTTCAGCCGCAGCGCGGATTGGATGCGGGTCAGCTGCGGAGAGAAACCGAAAGCCGAGATTATCGAGCGCTGCGTGTTCAAGCACCGTGCGGCGAATGTGTATCTGGTTGCCGACGCGTATCGGGGCATTGAGATCAGACAGGCGATTCTCGACTTTCTTGATTCCGCGGCGGGAGATGGCGCGGAAATGATGAGCCTGCCGAGCGCGTCTGGCGCGCTGAAGTTGCCGATCCGCGGGGGAGCGAACCTCGTGGCTTACATCGGCCACGATGGGCTGATGGATTTCCAGCTTTCCCGGTTTCCGCGAAAGAAAAACGAGGTGCATCGCGAAGCGGTGGTGCTGGCCTGCGCGAGCAAACAATTCTTCGCGGAGCCGGTACGGGCTTCTGGTGCATACCCATTGTTGTGGACGACGGGATTGATGGCTCCCGAGGCCTACACGCTGAAGAGTGCGCTCGACGGCTGGATCGCGGGGGAGAACAACGAACAGATTCGGGATCGCGCGGCCGGGGCGTATGACAAGTACCAGAAATGCGGATTTCGAGCGGCGCATCGGCTGCTCGTCAGTGGGTGGTGAGTGCGCCTAGAGAGACGTAGCAAGCTACGTCTCTACGATGAGAGTTTCGTCCGCATCCGCTTCATTACTTTTCTGTGTGTCCGATAACGCGCATACTTATTGTTGTCCATTATGGGTTCTGAGGCCAACTCACGCTTGCTTTCTGGCTTTCTCGACTACTTGCGTATCGAGAAGGGATTGGCTCCGCTTTCCATCAGTGCTTACACCACCGATATTTCGCAGTTTGCCGAGTTTCTGGAGAAACGGAAGCGCGTCTTACTCACGGCTCGGCGCGGTGATGTCCGGGAGTTTTTGCAGCAGCTTTTTTCCCATCAGGTGGACGGACGCAGTGTGGGGCGGAAACTTTCGGCGTTGCGTCACCTTTATCGCTATCTGCTGCTCGACAAAGAGACGGAGCAGGATCCTACGCTCAACATCGAATCTCCGCGGCAGTGGAAGGTGCTGCCCAAGGCGCTGGCGCGCGACGAAATGGAGTCCACGCTGGCCGCTCCGCTCGCACGGAGGAAAAGCTGCGCGCAGACGAAAGAATCCGAGGCTCTGGGGATTCGCGATCGTGCCATGCTTGAGGTGTTCTACGCGGGAGCGCTGCGCGTGTCGGAAATGACGAATGCCAAGGTGGAAGACTTGAAGCTTGAGGCGGGATACATGCTGGTTCGCGGCAAAGGCGATAAAGAGCGGGTGGTGCCGCTAGGGAAGGCCGCCCAGGATGCGTTGCGGGAATACCTCTCGCAGTCGCGGCCGGTTCTGCTGGCAAGGAAGGCGTCGGGCGTATCGATTGTCGGAACATCTCCCTTGCTGTTTGTCGCTCGTGGCGGCCACAGACTCACGCGCCAGCGAGTCTGGCAAATGGTAGGGGAGGCGTCGGCTGCGGGCCGTCACGCGTCGCCGCACATGTTGCGGCACTCCTGCGCTACGCACATGGTGGAGAACGGTGCGGACCTGCGCACGGTGCAGACAATTCTAGGACATGCCGACATTTCGACCACTCAGGTGTACACGCATCTGGCGCTGGATCGGTTGAGGACGGTGTATCAGAAGTGTCATCCGAGGGCGAAGGCGAGATAGGGGCATTGCAGATTTTAAATTTCAGATTGAGGCAGCAGAGTCTGGACTCTTCAATCTGAAATCTACAATCTGAAATCACCCATGCCGACAGCACACACAATCGTCGAAAAGGCCGTGGCCGATTTCCTGCGCCACCTGCGCGAGCGCAATTCCTCGCCTCATACGATAAAGGCTTACAGAGGCGACCTGGCAAACTTCGCGGCCTATGCGGGTTCTCGCGGATGGAAATCGATCGACCACATCGCAATCCGAGGATTCCTCTCGCAGCTTTACGAAAAGGGATTAGGGAAGACTTCCGTGGCGCGGTCGCTGGCCGCGGTGCGTTCGCTCTACCGGTGGCTGGCGCAGGAAGGAGTGGTCGAGCAGAATCCGGCGAAACTTGTAGCGACGCCGAAACTACCCAAGAAACTTCCGCGCGTACCAACCATTGAAGAGATGAACTCGGTGCTCGACGGGAAAATGCCCGAAGCGGCGGCCTTTCCCGAGCGCGACTTGCTCATGCTTGAATTGTTGTATGGCTGCGGCATCCGCAACTCGGAGCTGACGGGAATCAATCTCGACGATATTCGGCTGAGTGCGGAAGCGATCCTGATTCGCGGCAAAGGGAAGAAGGAACGTTACGTTCCGTTCGGCGGTTCGGCGAAGAGTGCGTTGGTTGCCTACCTTCCTCCGCGGCAGGCGGCCCTGGCGGAAACGCGCAAGAGCACGCCAGCCCTGCTTATCAATCACCGCGGTGGCCGCCTGACCACGCGCAGCGTCGGGCGCATCATCAAGAAGATCGCGGTGGCGAAGGGTCTTTCGTCGGACGTCCACCCGCACACGTTGCGGCATGCCTTCGGCACCCACATGCTGGAAGAGGGCGCCGACCTGCGGGCCATCCAGGAATTGCTGGGCCATGAACGCCTGGCGACCACCCAGCGCTACACGCAGCTCTCCATGAAACATGTGCTGCAGGTCTACGACCAGACGCATCCCCGAGCAAAGTAGCCAAAGATTCCACCTCCGATTAGGTCGGAAATTTGGGGTTCTCTGACTGCAATTCGCGGCAGCGGGCAGGAAGTGATCAAGCGAGCGGAGGAGCGTTATGACTCACTCGTCCTGAACGATTCACCAAGGCTTTTGGCGGACACGCGACTGCGGCCGGAGTCTGATAACTCCGAGTCACTCTGGTTTGCGCAGCTTCTCCCACATCTCGACGATTCTTGCTTTCAAGTCAGCGGTGTGTTTCTCGTAGATGGCTTCTGACGCTTCCGATTCAGGCGGCGGCAAGATCGGATCACCGAATACGATCTTCAAGGGCGCGAAACCCCGGAATGCCTGGTTGCGCGGCCACGCATCATAAAAGCCCTCAATCGCCACAGGCACAATCGGTACCTGCAAGTGAATCGACAGGATGGCCGCGCCCTTCTTGAAGATTCTCGGCTTGCCGTCGATGGAGCGCTCGCCCTCAGGATATAGAATAAGCACCAGCCCATGCCTCAGCCCGAACGCCCCGGCGCGCATGGCGGGGACCAGATTCGCATCCGGGTCGAGCACGACCACTTTGATGGAGCGCGCCAGGCGGCGCATGAATCCCTTGCCAAAGATATCGCTGGTGCCCACCGCGAAGGTCCGCAGAAATACGTCCGACGGCAGTAAGCTCGCCAGGATCAGCGGATCGAGATAGCTCTGGTGGTTTGACGAGATGATGTAGGGACCGCTTTTGGGGAGTTTCTCGATCCCGCTCACCTGTAAACGAAAGCGATCCGAGGCGACGACTTGCCCAAGCCGTGACACCAGGTACCAGAATGCATCGTTGACGCGACTGGGACGGGCCAGCGCAAGGACGTCAGGGTCGTCTGGATCGTCGGCGAGAATTGCTTTCCATCCGGCGAAGGTTACTCGCGTTCCCGGGCCGCCCGCGCCGCTGGCCGCGCTCTGCAGAACGGCATCGAGCAGTTCGCGCACGGTGTAGATCTCGGTCAGTTGCGACTCCTCAACGTTACCGCCGAGTCCTTCTTCGAGCCGGCTGAGCAACTCCACGCGCTGCATGGAGTCGAGGCCAAGATCGAGGTCCAGGTTGAGTGTGGGCCGCAGAGTGGGCGGGGCAGTACGCGCGGTTTCGCGGACGATCTCCAGGCCACGCTGGACGTCGGGCTGTTCAAGCCATGCGGTTTCGTCGGCCGTGAGAGGTTTTTCCGAGGGCAGGTCCGAATCGTCTGTGAGTTTCTTCGACTGATTTGCTTTGACGCGCTTCTCCACTTCGAAGCGCTTGATTTTTCGGGTCGTAGTGCGGGGCAGATCTTCCTGCCAAATCTCGTAGCTGCCGATGCGTTTGGTGGAGGCAATCTGCGGCGACAGACCCTCAATATCGAAGCGGATGACTTCCTTCGTGTTGACGATCTTGCGCTGCCGCAGCACGTCGAAGTTGGGAACGATCACGGCATGCAGCCGGTCGCCGCCCTCGCCGGGCTTGCCTTCGAGCCCCATGACGGCCATTTCCTTGATGAACGGCGACTTCAGGTAGTGCGCTTCGATCTCCTCGGGATAAACGTTCTTGCCGTTGCTGAGGACGATCACTTCTTTCTTGCGCCCGGTCAGGAACAGGTGGCCCTGCGAATCGAAATAGCCCAGATCTCCAGTCAGAAACCAGCCGTCGCGGAGAACGGCAGCTGTGGCATCGGGACGGTTCCAATAGCCCTTCATTACAACCGCTCCGCGCACAGCTAGTTCACCGACAGGGGGGCCGCCGTCCTCCTGCGGCTGCGGGTCGACAATCTTACCCTCGACGCCTTTCATCGCCTTGCCCACTGAGCCAATCACGTTGTCGTTGGGCGAATTTACGTAGATGGCTGCGGTCGTTTCCGTCAGTCCCAAAGCTTGCAGCACGTCGATCCCGAGATCATGAAAGTCTCGCATGATTTCCGGATCGAAGCGCGAACCGCCGGTTGCCAGGTAACGCATCTTCGGTCCCAGCGTTTGGTGAACCTTCTTGAACAGGAGAGGGCCGGCGTTGATACCGACCTTGCGCAGTGTGCGATTGAGGGCCACCATGCCGGCAAATATCTTCTTCGTGACGGCGCCGCGTTTCTCGATTTCCTGGAAGATGCGTTCATGAATCAAGTAGTAGAACTGCGGCACTACGGCAAAGGCCGTGATGTTGCGCTCGCTGAGAGCGCGCAGCAGTTCGGTGGTGTTGAGGGTCTCGAGATAGACGATGCGCGAACCTTTGACCAGAGGCAATAGCAGATTTGCCATCTGCGCCAGCACGTGGAAAAGCGGCAGCACGCCGAGCAGCGCGTCCGAGGGGCCGAGGTCGATCCAGTTGAAGACGGCCTCGACTTCGCCCAGAAAGTTGGCGTGGGTCAGCATCACGCCTTTGGGGTCGGCGGTAGTGCCGGAGGTGTAGAGCAGGGAGGCAAGATCGGCACTGTTTGCGGCAGCGGTCTTGAACTTGCCCGGGCCACCGTCGAAGATCGCGGGTAGATTGCCCAACCATAGATCGTGCGGGGAATGGTTGGTCATGCGGTCCGGATCCATGAGGACGAGGCCGATGTTGAGTTCGGTGGCCGCGGGCCGCGCCACAGGAACGTGGCGCGCATCGCAGAAAACCGCGGACGTGCCGCTGTCTTTCAGCAACTTGGAGACCTGGTTGTCGTGCAGCGCGGTATCGAGCGGCACGGCGGCGCAGCCCGAGGCGATGATTCCCAGATAAGCCGCGACCCAACGTGGATGGTTGTCGGCAAGAATGGCCAGACGAGAACCGCGCGCGAAGCCGTTTTCGGTGATCCACCGCCCAACGGATTCCGCCATGCGGCGAAGCTCGGCGTACGTGCAGCTCTCGATGTGGTCGTGGCGCTGGAGTTCCAACGCGACATTGTCAGGCCAGCGCTGGGAGCATTCGATAAAACGATCGTAGAACGTGGGCATGCGTCGTGGGGAATATACACGAAAAGCGGCTTGGGCCGCAGTGTACGAACGTGGAAGGGACCTCAGGGCTTCTTGGGTTGCTGCGGCTTCTCCGCGTCGGCTACTGCTTTGCGGAACTCCTCTACTGCGGAAACCTTGGGGGGACGCAGGCAATCTGTTGCGATGTAGCGCCAGACCGCAGGCGAGTCCAGCGGATCTTGTACACCGCCGCGATATACCTCGAAGGTGTCTTCCGATGCACCAACCTCGTTGCTGATATGTGGGCCGATGTTCTGCGAACCCGTGCCAGGATCGCTCACGGAAGGAGGACGACCCTGTTGCCCGCCGATTCGAATGCCGCCGTCCACAGGTTGTGCGACGCCGGGGCGATTGTCGATGGGGCCACCCTTTACCGTGGGCCGCACCATCTTCCCACTCCCGGTACGGACTGCAATCACCAAGTCGGACTCCTGGCCGTCCAGCACGGGGCGTAGCCGGCCCCATTGCATCAGAGCCTTCTCCACGTTCTCACGGGCGTTTGCGTTGGCCATAGGCTGGTCGAGTGGTTCTCCCGCATCCGGGCTCACTATGACCAGAACCGTGGTCGCTCTCAAAACGTATTCGGGTAGGGAAGATTTGCTCTTGTCCTTCGCATTGGCTGGATTGGCCAGCAGCGCGGCTAAAAGGATCAGCGAGGAGAGGCGCGTGGTCATAGGAGCCTCCGGAACAACAACTTCGCGCCATTATACCCGGTGTGTGAACGGTGGTTCTGGTTTTGGCGCCACGCCCCCTTGTTCTGCATCTAATATGCTAGGCTTTTAAGGATAGTCTTGGGCGTGCTGCCCTCTGAAGGATTTCGGGTTGATTAATCAGCTACTAGGGAAAGTTTTTGGCACCAAGAACGAGCGTGTGGTCAAGGCGCTGATGCCGCAGGTCCTGGCCATCAATGCGCTTGAAGCTCAGACGCAGAAGCTCACCGATGCGGAATTGCGCGCCAAGACGGAGGAATTCCGCCAGCGCATCCAGGAACGGCTGGGCCGTATGGCTAAGAGTCCGCAGGCCGAGGTTGCCGTACCGGCAGCCGACGAGGAGCCCGACGTTGACCGGCAGAAGCAGATTGAAAAGCGGGAGTACGAAGCTTTGCAGGAGGTCCTTGAGGAGATCCTGGTAGAGGCTTTTGCCGTGGTGCGTGAGGCCGGGCGGCGCGTGCTGAACATGCGCCACTTCGACGTGCAATTGATCGGCGGCATGGTGCTGCATCAGGGCACGATCTCGGAAATGAAGACCGGCGAAGGCAAGACGCTGGTCGCTACCCTTCCTGTGTATCTCAATGCGCTCAGCGGACGAGGCGTGCACGTGGTCACGGTCAACGACTACCTGGCCAAACGCGACTCGGAGTGGATGGGGAGGCTCTACCGTTTTCTTGGCCTCTCGGTCGGCGTGATCGTACACGATCTTGACGACGAGGAGCGCCGCGCCGCCTACGCGGCCGACGTTACCTATGGCACGAACAACGAGTTTGGCTTCGATTACCTGCGCGACAACATGAAGTTCGATTCCAAAGATTGTGTCCAGCGCGGGCACAATTACGCGATCGTCGACGAAGTCGACTCCATCCTGATCGACGAGGCGCGGACGCCGCTCATCATTTCCGGAGCCAGTGAAGAATCGACCGACAAGTACTACAAAGTCAATCGCATTATCCCTAAGTTAGAGAAGGGTGAAGAACTCGAAGTCGCACCCGGGGAGCCCGCACAGCTAACTGGGGATTTTGTAATCGACGAGAAACACCGCAACATTACCGTGACCGACGAGGGCTGGGTGAAAGTCGAGGGACTGCTCGGCATCGGCAACATCGCCGATCCGGAGAACTGGCCGCTCAAGCATCACGTCGAGACGGCGATCAAGGCGCACGCTCTGTATCGCAAGGACGTGGAATACGTCATCAAAGATGGGGAAGTCATCATCGTCGACGAATACACCGGGCGCATGATGCCGGGGCGGCGGTGGTCCGACGGCCTGCATCAGGCGATTGAAGCCAAGGAAGGCGTGAAGATCGAGCGTGAAAACCAGACGCTCGCGACGATTACGTTCCAGAACTATTTCCGCATGTTCAAGAAGCTGGCGGGGATGACCGGAACGGCGGAAACGGAAGCCACTGAATTCGACAAGATTTACAAGCTGGAAGTTGTGGTGATTCCGACCAACAAGGAGATGCGGCGCGTCGAGAATCCTGACGTTGTTTACCGCACGGAGAAAGAAAAATATTTTGCTGCGGCTGACGAAATCCAGCAGCTCGCCATGACGGGGCAGCCAGTGCTGGTCGGCACCACGTCGGTCGAGAAATCCGAGCGGCTGTCGGACCTGCTGAAGAAGAAAGGCATCAAGCACGTCGTGCTGAACGCCAAATTCCACGAGCGCGAGGCCGAGATTGTCGCCCAGGCCGGACGCAAGGGCATGGTCACGATCGCGACCAACATGGCCGGCCGCGGTACCGACATCCTGCTGGGTGGCAATCCTGAATTCATGGCCAAGCAGGAAATGGTGAAGAAGGGAATCGCGCAGCAGTTGCGCGTGGCGCAGGGCAAGATTGAAGGGCCGCAGGAGGATGGCGAGACTTCCATCTTCTACTACAACGGCAACGAATACACCGTTCCGACCGACAAGTGGGCCGAGGCGCTCACCCGCTACAAAGCCCAGACCGACGTAGAACACGACGAAGTGACCGCCGTCGGCGGCTTGCATATCCTTGGCACGGAGCGGCACGAGTCGCGCCGTATTGACAACCAGCTCCGCGGGCGCGCCGGCCGGCAGGGCGATCCCGGGTCGTCGCGTTTCTACCTCGCGCTGGAAGATGACCTGATGCGCATTTTCGCCAAGGAGTGGGTCTCGAAACTGCTCGAACGCCTGGGAATGGAAGAAGGCATTCCGATCGAGTCAAAGCTCATCACCCGGCGTATTGAAACGGCGCAGAAAGCGGTGGAAGGGCAGCACTTCGAATCGCGCAAGCACCTGCTTGAATACGACGACGTGATGAACAAGCAGCGCGAAGCCGTGTATGGTCTGCGACGCCGGCTGCTCGAAGGGATGGATCAGAAAGATCTGATCCTCGAGGATTACGTCTCGGCCATTCTCGCGGAGCTGCTGGAGCAGTATTGTCCCGCCAAAGCGCACGCCGATGACTGGAACCTCAAGGGCTTGAAGGACGCAGTGTTCACGCGATTCGGCGTCGACTTCCTCGCCGAGGGCGTAAAGGCCGAGCATCTGAACCGGCAGGAACTGGGCGACGCCGTTTTCGAGAAACTCAAAGAGCGTTACGACGCAAAAGAAAAACTCATTGGGCCGGAGGCAATGCGCCACCACGAGCGCATGATCATGCTGAGCGTCATCGACCAGCAGTGGAAAGATCACCTGCTGAGCATGGATCACCTCAAGGAGGGCATCGGCCTGCGCGGCTATGGCCAGCACGATCCGCTGGTCGAGTACAAAAAAGAATCGTTCGACATGTTCGAAGCGATGATGCAGCGTTTCCAGGAAGACACGGTCCGCTATCTCTATCTGATGCAGATTCTGGAACGGCCGCCGGATGCGGGCGCAGGTGGTCCGCCCCCGAATGCGCCTGCCGGGCAAGCGCCGGACTCAGGAGTTCCAGTTCAGCATGGTGGGGATGGGAACGGGCGACGTCCTTCGCGCATGGTGTCGACTTCCGCCGATGAACTGGAAGAAGCCTTCATGCGCCGCAAGCGGCGGGAACTCGAACAAGCGCGTATGGCTGGCGCGGGCGACGCGCAACCAGTGCAGCAGGTCGTCCGCGGGCAGGAGAAAGTTGGGCGGAACGATCCTTGCCCTTGTGGGTCGGGCAAGAAGTACAAGAAGTGCCACGGGGCCTAGGAGAGGTCAGAGGGCGCCGGTGAAGACGTTGCAAGCAACGTCTCTACTTACGCACCGCTCTAAATGTCATTTCCTCGGCAGGGCTTTGCGTCTTCTGTTTCCAGTCCAAAAATAGCGTCGCGTAATTTTTCGTGATGTAATCCGCTGCGTTTACTCTCAGCTTCTTCGCGGTTGCGTCAATCCATCGAGGCGGGCCCTCGATCTCGCAGAACTTCCCGATAGGAGTTTCGTCCACGACCACCTGACCCTTGCCATCGGTCCACTCCGCGCGGAATTTCTCGTAGAGGAACGACGGCGCATATCCCAATCCTCGCAGGATCGCGTCCATCTGCTTTCCGTCGACGACGCCGGTCTCTAGCTCGATACGGCTGCTGTGCCGCGCTTTCTTGCCGCCGCTCTTATGGGTAAGCGTCCAGGCCTGACCATACTTTCGCAGGCGTAACAGTTGCCCTCGCGCTCGCAACACTCCGCCGGGAAGGTCGTATAGCGTGTTCATTTCGTGAGTGCGAGGCGTGACCAAACGAAAGCCTGACGCTTGCAACTTGCGGCGCAGCGCCTGCAAGTCCTTAACTTGAAATTTGACTTCGACTTCCTGCGGCATGCAAGGAGTGTATTACGGCGGCGACGATTCCTGTGCGGGAACAGCCGGAATCGTGCGCGTTCCCCGGATATACTTCTCCCAATCCACCTCTACAACCGCACCGACGACAAAGATCCAACTGAGCGCGCCGATCCAGGCAACCGCCGTCGCGATAAAGAACGCCCAGTAGAAATGGCCAGTTCTGTCCAGCAGGATTCCCGTGAGGGCGGGCGCGACCGCGCCGGCGAAATTTCCCACAAAGTTCTGTACGCCCGTCCAGCGGCCCACCATGCGTGGTCCGGCCAGGGTCTGCGTTATGGACCAAATGCTGCAGGCCGACATGCCCATGAACACGCCCGCCAGCGCTAGCGTGCCAATAAACAGGGCGTCGGGCGCCACCGCCGACGCTGCCAGGAAGACTCCCATGCCAATCTTCCCCAGAGCAGCTAATGTCTTGCGAACGGTCGTTCGAGAACCGCCCGAGGCAATCCACCGGTCTGACAGCTTTCCGAACACCATGGAGGAAGTTGCAAACAGCAGGTAGACGAGTCCTCCCGCCCTCGCCATTTGATTCATCGAGAGATGGCGTTCGCGCACCAGATAGAAGGGCAGCCAAGTCACCAGGAAATAAGAAGAATAGTTAAAACTGAATTGGCAGAGACACGTTCCCCATGCCGACCTCTGTCCCAGGATGGCGAGAACTCCCGCTTGCTGATCCGATGCGCGGGGAGAACTGGTTGTTCTGCGCGGCATCCATAGCCACCAGGGCACGAGCCAAAGCGAACCGCCAAGACCCAGAGTGACAAAAAATGGCCGCCATCCGAAACGTCCGACGACGGTTCCTCCGATCAGCATGCCCACTGCAGGCCCCAGGGCCAGACCGGCGATGACCACGGAGTTAGCAAAACCGCGTCGGCTCTCATCGAAGTAACCTCCGAGGATCTTGCCATAGGCGGGAAAAGCGACAGATTCTCCCACGCCGAGAATCACGCGGATGACGAGCAACGCCACAAATCCATGCAGGATGCCGGTAACTGCCGTGGCCGCAGACCAGATAAAGAATCCCAGGGCAAAGACCCACTTCACGTCGAAGCGGTCCACCAGCCAGCCAGCAGGAATCTGCAGCAACGCGTAAGTGTAGAAAAAAGCCGACAGCAGAGTGCCCAGCTGCGATGCGGAAATTCCCAGCTCATCTTTAATCAGTGGCGCAGCGATCGAGAGATTGCTGCGATCGATGTAGTTGATAAGAACCGACAGCCCCAAAAGGAAAAGCACGCGGTTCATCCCGGGATGAGTGGCTGCGGACGGAGACTGCAGGACCACCGGCCGCAACGGTTTTTCCTCGCGACTGGCTGGGGTGTTCATCGGGGCAAAACGCCCCAATTGTACACTCCCGCTGCCAGGGATACTGAAAAGGGCCCGGGCCTTGCGAGTGTTATCATTTTCCGCGGTCAACGAGGCCCGTCAGGTTTTTGGAGGAGATTATGACGAACCTATTCCAACGAGAAGCAGTCGATGACGTGATATCGCGCGTCGACAAACTGCAGCCTGCTGCGCAACGGCAGTGGGGCAAGATGGACGTGGCGCAAATGCTGGCACATTGCTCCGCAGCCCTGGATATGGCATCCGGACGGCTCAATCCTCCGCGTATCTTCGTCGGAAGGTTGATCGGACCATTCGTCAAGCCGATCTACACAAACGAGAAGCCATTCTCGCGTAACAATCCCACCGATAGAACGCTCGTGGTATTGGACCAGCGGGAATTTCACCGAGAGCAGGAGCAACTGAAGCTAAAGGTTCGGCAATTCCACGATGGAGGGGAGGCCCAATGCACCCGGCATCCGCATCCGTTCTTCGGTGCGCTTACTCCGCAACAGTGGAGTCGCGGGATGTACAAACATCTGGATCACCATCTGCGGCAATTCGGGGGCTAGCGAGCGCCGCAGGGATACCCTCAGGGGATGAAACCATAACGGGGCTGTCGCCGCATCAACCCGAGCATTTACCCGACCAGGTCTAATTGAATGTTGGAAGTTTGACGAGATCATCCTTGGGCACAGACTCAAGCGGTTCCCCGGCTTTGCGCCAGGCGGTGAGCCCGCCGACGATCACGAACGTGTTGAATCCTTTTTCCCGCAGCAGATGCGCCACCCGGGCGCTGGTCGCCTCGCGTGCTCAAGTACAGTACAGGTAAATGTCCTTGTCTTTGGAGAGGTTCTTGATCTCTTCCTCAAGGTTGTTGGGCTCGATGCGGATAGAGCCGTGGATGCGCTCGGACCCAATGTCGTAGTATCCGTGGCTGCGCACGTCAACAATCTGTACCCGGTCGGCTTCTTCCGAGGCCAGACGCGCGGCAAGTTCCTGCACCTGTACCCGGGGCACGATGCGATACTTCTTATACTTGCGGAATTGCGCGGCGCGGTAGGTCGCGTAGACCACGAGTGCGGCGGTAAGGACTACTTCCATGGCCCGCCCAGCGGCGTGGAATCCGTTCAATGTGGCAGCGAGAAAATCGCGGGACAAATATCCCACCATCAGATAGGTCACGGAGTACAGAAGAGCTCCGGCGAAGTCCAGGCGAAGAAACTGCCCGAAACGCATCTTCATGCTGCCGGCCAGCGGCGCGGCCATGGTGTTGATTCCGGGAATGAATTTGGCGACCACGAGAGTCACCTTGCCCCGTTTGTAGAAAGATTCCGCGGATCGGAGAATGCAGGTCTCCGGGTTCATGGACACGCGGCAGAGGAATCCCAGCAGTGCCCAGCCCGCGTAGCGCCCCAGCCAGAACTGTGCAATGTCGCCGATCATGAGCGCCGTCATGGCGGTGAAAATCATCCCCGGCCCGGACAGGGTGTGCGACGCGACGGCGGCACCGGCCGCCACCAGCGCAATCGCGGCGGGCAGGGGAAGTCCGATCGCCTCCGCAAGCAGCACAGCGAATGTCAGGGCATAGCCGTGGCGCGCCATCATGGAGAAAAGGTCATTCATACGCAGTCATTCATACGCAGTCTTGGACGAACAGGCTTGAATTCGCAGAACCGTGATTTGACACAGCTATGATTCGGCAGGACTTTGATTCACAGAACCACGATAGGGTTCAGTATAAACAAAACCGGGCGGGTCCGAAGGACTGACGCCCGGTTCTGTTTTCGGGGACCAAGTCTCTCAGGAGGACTTCCCCGTCAGGGTGAGCAAGACAGCGGCTTACACTCGAAGTCTCTTCCGGCCCTGTCCGGGCCGGCGCGTCGAAAAACCAAGGCGCCTTTCGTCTAAAGCTTCGACTGAAGCCGCCGTCTCTCGTTGATGGTTTGCCCGCAGCGGACAGGACCCTCGGCGACCTGCCTTTCTCAGGTGCCAGGGGGAGAGGACTGAGGTCGCTATACTCGCGCCTCATCGCATGCCAGTGCGTCTCGTTAGCCTTCCACTCCGGCGGACACTCCCACCAATCGCCTGCATTCTGTCCGCAGAGGAGAGAAATGTCTGTGGCCGGAATCACGGGTCGTTGTGACCGGGATCATCAGAGTAAATGGCGGCAAGGGAAGAGGTTGCCGCCAACCGCTGCTAAGGAATCTCTTACTTGTGGTCGCAGATGATGCGGCGCGGGCGACGAGTGAGAAGAGACTGAAATCTGAGAACTGCGAACTGCGAACTGCGAACTGCTCCTACTTCTCTCTGGCCACCACAAACTCCGGCGCCCACAGCAGGGCGCGCTTGATCTCCGAATCGGGGAACGTGCATATTGCCTTCTGCGCTGACTCCGCGTAGCGCGCAGCGCGAGTGGTGGCGGCTTCCAGCGATCCATACCGTTGCAGGATCTCCAGAATGTGTGCGTGGGTTACGCCATTGAAGCACATTTCGCGCAGAATAGTCTCGATCTTGGCTCGTTCTTCGAGTGTGCAGCGTTCCAAGGCGTGGATCACCGCCATGGTGACCTTGCCCTCGCGCAGGTCGCTGGCCACCGGTTTGCCGAGCACATCTTCGGAAGCAGTCAAATCGAGTACATCGTCCACGATCTGAAACGCCATGCCGAGATCGTGCCCGTACTTGCCCAGAGCGGCTTCCTGCTCGATGGTGGCCCCGCCGAGAATCGCCCCCAGGCGCATGCAAACCGAGAACAGGCAGGCCGTTTTTCGGAAGATGAGGTCGAAGTGTTCGTCCAGGGTGATCAGTTTGCCGAGCTTTTCCATCTGCAGCAGTTCACCTTCAACCATCTGCTGCGTGAGTTCAATCAGAGTGTCGAGGATGCGGAAGTTCCTCTCCTGCACGGCAATCTTGAAAGCCTGCATGTAGAGCCAGTCGCCGGCCAGCACGCATTTCGAGTTTCCCCATTGCGTGTTGGCCGCGGGCCGTCCCCGCCGCGTCTTGGCCTCATCGATGATGTCATCGTGAACCAGTGTCGCGGTATGAATGATCTCGACCACCGCCCCCAGTCGAACCGCGCCCTGCCCCTGGTAGTCGAACAGTTTCGCCGAGAGCAGCAGCAGCGCCGGGCGGATTCTTTTGCCTCCGCCTGCGCGGAGATATTCGCTGATTTCCGTAATGGCCTGAACGCCCGAGACGGTGTCCCGCCCAAACTCGCCCTCCAGCGCGACGAGATCGTCCCGCAGCAGGTCAAATACTTCTTTCCCGTTAATGGTGGCCGGTGCGCTCAATTGCTCTGTGCTCTCTGTGTCCGCTGTGGTTAGTTCGTTCTGAAATTCGTAAACTGCAAGTCAATTCCGAAGTCGTGCTGTTTCAGCAGGGCAATAGTCTCCTGAAGCGTATCGCGGTCTTTGCTGCTGATACGGACCAGGTCTCCCTGAATCGAAGCCTGCGCCTTCTTCTTCGAATCTTTAACGAGCTTCACGATCTCGCGCGCCTTCTCAATGGCGATGCCTTGCTGCATGGTGACGCGGCGCTTAGCCGTTCCGCCCGCGGCCGCTTCGACTGCGCCGTAGGTCAGTCCCTTGAGCGACACGCCGCGCTTCACCAGTTTCTGCTGCAGGATATCGTTTACGGCCTTCAGTTTGTACTCGTCAGCGGAATGCATCACGATAGCGTCTTTTTCCAGTTCGATATTCGACTTCGAATCCTTCAGGTCGAAACGCGTATGAATCTCCTTCAGTGCCTGCTGGATGGCGTTCGCGACCTCGTTCAGATCGATCTTGCTCACTACGTCGAAACTGTTATCGGGCATACATTTCTAATCTTTCTGAAATAAGGGAATCTTGCTGATGAGACTACCAGAATTGCGGGTTTCAGCGGGCCGATACTTTGCTTTCAGCCATTTCAGCCAATTTGAAAAAATTGTAGAAATTGCGGGAGGTGCGCTCGCCGACCTCGTCCATGGAGAGCCCGCGCAATTCGCCCAGCCGGCGCGCAGTCTCCTTGACGAAGGCCGGTTCGTTGCGCTTGCCACGGTGCGGTACCGGAGCCAGATACGGGGAGTCCGTCTCGATCAGCATGCGGTCGAGCGGAACTTCGATCGCCGCGTCGCGAATCTGCTGAGCCTTGGGAAATGTGACGTTGCCAGCGAATGAAATCATGAATCCCATGTCGAGGCCGCGCTTGGCTTGTGACCAGCTTCCCGTGAAGCAATGGAGAATTCCGCCCAGCCCGTTTGGAGCCCACTGATCCTTGATTAATCCAAGGCAGTCTTCCCAGGCGTTGTCGCTGCCGTCCGACGGACGGCAATGAATCACGATGGGCAGCCTGGCAGCCGCTGCCAATTCCATTTGCCGCGCAAGAACCACCTTCTGCGTCTCGCGCGGAGAGTGGTCGTAGTGGTAGTCGAGTCCGATCTCGCCCCACGCGATCACGTTGGCATGCCGCGCCAGTTGCTCCATCGTTTGATAGGCCGCCTCGTCCGCGAGTTTTGCCTCGTGCGGATGAATCCCGATCGTCGCTAACATGAACGGGTGTTTATCCGCCAGTTGAATCCCGGCATCAAGAACGGGAGGGCCGTCTCCGTTGCCGATAGCGACCATAGTCCGCACTCCAGCTTCCAGCGCGCGAGCGATCACGTCCTCGCGATCCGAGTCAAACTGCTTGCCATCGAGATGTGCGTGAGAATCGACGAACATGATTGTGTAGTGAAGCCTGTGTGGGGACGGGCGCCTTCGCCCGTCCGGCTGAGCGCAGCGAGGCCAGGTTTTGATCTCCTACTTGAGCCGTGCCCCCACTGGCACGTCTTCCAGAAAGCCCGCCAGGACCGGCTTCCCGCCCTCCAGCGATGCGGCCACGATCATGCCATTCGACTCCAGTCCGCGCAGTTTTCGGGGGGCGAGGTTCGCCACGATGACCACTTTGCGGCCAATCAGAGTCTCGGGCGCATAGGCCTCGGCAATCCCCGCCAGAACCTGGCGAACTTCGGTGCCGATGTCAATCTCGAGCCGCAGGAGTTTGTCGGCCTTAGGGACGCGCTCGGCAACCTTGACCACGCCCACTCGCAGTTCGATCTTGGCGAAGTCATCGATGGTAATTTTGTCGCTCACAGCGGGCGTCGCAGTCGCCGGAGGAGCAACCTGCGCTGCAATCGGTGCTGGGATCTCCGCCACCAGTTTTACTTCTGCCGCCGGCTTCTCTTCTGCGGCGGGAACTCTTTGCTGATCTTCCATCTGCTGCATCCTTTCGATTGCGCTCTTATCCGCACGCGGGAATACCGGGTAAACGTCGCCCAGCCTCGTACCCAGCGGCAACTGTCCCCAGGCGAGATCGGCCAAGGCGAGCTTCTTGATGTCGCCTAACCCCATCTGCGTCCAGATCTTGGCCGTTGCCTCCGGCATGACCGGGTGCGCCAGCGCGGTAGCAATGCGCAGGGCCTCAGCCGAGGTGTAAAGCACCGTAGCCAGTCGTGCTCGACTCTCGTCGTCGTTCTTTTCGCCCAGCGACCAGGGTTCGTTCTCGACAATGTACTTGTCGACCGCGGCCACCAGTCCCCACGCCGTTTCGAGCGCGCGCGAAAACTGGAATTGATCGAAGAGTGTTCCAAATTCGCGTATAGTCCTGCGCGCCGTCTCGGCAATCGCGTCATCGGCAGCCGTCTTCGAGGCCGCGTGCGAGGGATACGGCACCTCGCCCTTGAAATATCGGTTAATCATGGTTAACGTGCGGCTGGCCAGATTGCCCAGCCCGTTAGCGAGGTCGGAATTGTAACGCTGCACCAGAGCATCGAAGGAAAACGATCCATCCTGACCGAATACGACCTCCCGCAGCAGGAAATAACGCAACGCGTCCGCACCCAGGACATCCAAAATTGTCTCCGTGCGCACAATATTGCCGCGCGACTTCGACATCTTGCTCTCTTCAAACAGCAGCCACCCGTGCGCGACAATGGCTTTTGGCACAGGCAATCCAGCCGCCATCAGGAACGCTGGCCAGTACACGCAATGGAAGCGGACAATTTCTTTTCCGATCATCTGCACGTCGGCCGGCCAGTACTTCTTGAACGCATCTTGCGCGCCCGCGTGCGTGGAGCCGTAGCCGATCGCGGTTATGTAGTTGGCCAGCGCGTCGAGCCACACATAGATCACGTGCTTCGGATCGTCCGGCACGGGAACGCCCCACGAAAATGTAGACCGGCTGATCGAGAGGTCGCGCAGACCTGAGCGCACAAACGCAATCACTTCGTTGCGCCGTGTCTCGGGACGAATGAACTCTGGATTCGCGTAGAGCTCCAGCAGTTTGTCTTGAAACGCTGAGAGCTTGAAGAAATAGTTTTCTTCGTGGACAGTTTCGGTGATTCGTCCGCAGGTTGGACACGGATCGCCGGGCTGCGCGCCGTCCACGTAGAGTTCGTCGGAAACGCAGTATTGTCCGGTGTACGTGCCCTTGTAGATGTATCCGTTGTCGCGAATGCGCCGGAACAATTCCTGCAGCCGCTTCTTGTGCCGCTCTTCCGTCGTGCGGATGAAGTCGTCGTTCGAAATACCCATCCGCTGCCAGAGCTTGCGGAACTGCGCCGAAATCTCATCGGCGTATTGTTGCGGGGTTTTGCCAGCCGCCTGCGCAGCGCGCTCGATCTTCTGACCGTGCTCGTCAGTGCCAGTCAGAAAGAACGTGTCTGCACCCAGCATGCGTTGCCGCCGCGCAATCGTGTCGCAGGTGATGGTCGTATAAGCGTGCCCGATGTGCGGGCGCGCGTTCACGTAGTAAATCGGTGTCGTGATGTAAAACTTTCTGCTCATAATGTTCTTAGCCAAAGAGGTCGCACGGGACTTCTCTGTGTTCCTCAGTGTCCTCTGTGGTTAGAGCTTTTCGCTCTTGCCGAGATAAGCCCGCGAAGCTTCCTGCATCACCGTCTTCAGCGGCACGTGATGCTCGGCGGCAATCCGCCGGCAGTCTTCATATTCCGGCGCATAGTTGGTGACGGTTCCGTTCATGCTCGCAATCTTGATCCGCACTTCGCCCCACTCGGTGCGCACATTCTCCCAGCGCCGCGCCAGCGTCTGCCGCACTTCTTCGCGCCGCCGTACGCCGAGTGTCGTGGTTTCTGCGAAGATCAACTGCGTCAACTTGCCTGCATCTTCGGGCTTGCACAATACGGTCAGCAATGTCCCCGGACGATTCTTCTTCATCTGTACCGGTACGCCAAACACATCGAGCGCGCCTTCTTCCAGCAGACGATCCATCACATACCCGAACACCTGGGGATTGAGATCATCTAAGTTCGCTTCCAAAACCGTCAGAGTCTCCAATGCCGTCTTCGCTGCCAAGGTCGAGGCGGTCTCGCCCACTGTCAGCCGCACGACATTCGCATGCCCCGGGAATTCCCGCGAACCAGCGCCGTAGCCCGACCTGTCAATCTTCATTTCCGGAAACGCGGCAAAGCGCCGGACCAGCGTCTTCACAATTGCCGCTCCCGTGGGCGTTACCAACTCGGCCTGTAGTCCAGACGAGTACACCGGCGCGCCTTTCAGCAGTTCGACCGTTGCTGGCGCCGGCACCGGAATCGTTCCATGTGCGCACTCTACCGTCCCGCCGCCGACGTTCAACGGTGAGCAGACGATCTCGTCCACTCCCAAAGCTTCTGCTCCGACCGCAGCACAGACGATGTCGACCATCGCATCCACGGCTCCGACTTCGTGAAAGTGCACTTTCTCGATGGAGATGGCGTGAATCTTCGACTCTACCTCTCCGAGGGCCTCAAAGATGGCGATGGCTGTTTTCTTCGCCGTTTCGCTGATTCCGGCATGGCCAATGATCTGGCGAATCTCGGTTAAGCCACGCCCGTGAGAATGCTCGTGAACATGTGGCGCAGGCACGGGTGGCGCGGGCACTCCCTTCGGCAGGCTCGGGGTAGGCTCTGCCCGCGAACTCTCACCAGCATGCGAATGCGAATGGCCGTGATGCTCATCTTGGTTGTGATGGGGGTGCCCATGCTGATGCTGGTGTTCGCCCTGCTTCGCCCAGTACTCTTCCCGCGGCATATCCTTTTGGCCGTCCACCCATACATCCACTTTCGTAGCAGAAATCCCGCTGCGCACGACGCGCGAAACTTCCAGCCGCGCCCCCACTTTCAGCGCCGCGACGGTCTCCTCCAGTACTTGCGCCGGAACCCCGGCATCCACGAGCGCGCCCAGGAACATGTCGCCGCTCATGCCGGAAAAACACTCTAGGTAGGCAATGCGCATAGGGAAAACCGTCGTTGGTCGTTAGTCGTTCGTCGTTGGACAAGAACGAAGAAACAACCAAGGAGCTGGCAGTCAAAGTAGATTGAAACGTCCGGGCCAACGACCAAAGACCAGCGACCAACGACGGAACGTTCATCATAGGGAACCCTGCTTTCTCCGTCAAACGTGCGCCCGCAGCCCACTCTGTTAAAATCACTGTTTCTTCAATAGCTTAGAGGGACTTCTTGTATCGTCATCTCGAACACCGTCTAGCCCAGCGTTTGCTGGAGTGTCTGCAGCGCCGTCACCCCGGGGTCGCATTGCCCGACGCTGTCATCGAACAGCCTCCGAAGGTCGAACTCGGAGACTTCGCGATTCCGATCTTTCCGTTTGCCAAGCCCTTGCGCTCGGCTCCCCTCAAGATTGCAGAAGCAATCCGTGCCGAGATCGGACAGATCGAAGGCATTGCTGAAATGCAAGTTGCGCCTCCCGGTTACTTGAACGTCAGGATCGATCGTGCGTGGATGGCCGCCGCCCTCGCCGCCGACCAGAAACCGCCGGCCGCCATTCCTCCGGGAAAGATTCTGGTCGAGCACTCCAGCATTAATCCGAACAAAGCGGCGCACATCGGACACCTGCGCAACGCCATCCTCGGGGACACGTTTGTTCGCCTGCTGCGCTTCGCAGGCAGGGAAGTCGACATTCAGAACTACATCGACAACACCGGCGTGCAGGTGGCCGATGTGGTGGTCGGTTTCACGCATATCGAGAAGAAATCAAGGGCCGATATTGAAGCGCTCACCCGCCAGCCACGCTTCGACTACTACTGCTGGGATCTCTACGCCCGCGTCTCGCAGTGGTACGCCGAGGACAAACAAAACCTGCAAGCGCGCCTGCAGACACTCCATGCCATTGAAGACGCCGCGAGCGATACCGCCGCCGTGGCAGAACTGATCTCGGTCGCGGTGCTGCGCCGCCACCTCGAGACCATGGACCGGCTCGACATTGAATACGACTTTCTTCCGCGCGAGAGTGAAATTCTGCACTTGCATTTCTGGGATACGGCTTTTGCCAAGCTGAAAGAGAGTGGCGTGCTTACGTTCGAAGGCGAAGGCAAGAATAAAGGCTGCTGGGTCATGCGGCGTGCCGGCACCGGAAAGGCAAGTTCCACCACAGAGGACACGGGGGACACAGAGGAAATCACAGAGGAAGACCAGAAAGTCATCGTCCGCTCCAACGGCACCGTGGGCTACGTCGGCAAAGACATCGCGTATCACATGTGGAAGTTCGGACTGCTCGGTCGCGACTTTGGATACCGCAAGTTCTACCGCTACCCACATACGCACGATTGCTGGATTTCCTCGATCGAAGGCGAAAAGGACCACCCCCATTTTGGCGACGTCGCCGAGATCTACAACGTCATCGACGCCCGCCAGTCTGAGGCACAGAACACAGTCATTGAAGCCCTCCGCGGGCTCGGACACAATGAGGCCGCCGACCACTACACGCACTTCTCTTATGAGATGGTCGCCCTTACCCCGCGCTGCGCCGCGGAACTCGGCTACACCCTGAGCGAGGAAGACAAGGCCCGTTCCTACATTGAGGTCAGCGGCCGCAAGGGATTCGGCGTGAAGGCCGACGATCTACTCGATCAGCTCATCGCGTCGGCTAAGAAGGAAGTCGACTCCCGCCATCCTCAGGTCAGCGATCCCGAACGTCTGCAGATTGCTACCCAGATCGCTATCGGCGCCCTGCGCTACTTCATGCTGAAGTACACCAAGCAGTCCGTGATCGCATTCGATTTCAAAGAGGCCCTCAGCTTCGAAGGAGAAACCGGGCCCTACGCACAATATGCCGTCGTCCGCGCTACCAGTATTTTCAGAAAAGCCGGAGCGGATCCTGAAACTTTCTGCAAAGACGCGGGGAGCGTCGGAGCCTCGGACCTTGCCAAGAATCTGATCGGAGAGGCCGCCAACGAGATCTGGGAACTCTGGCTCGCCTCGTCCAAAACGTCATACGTGATTGACCAGAGTATTGCCACCACGGAACCTGCGTACCTGGCCAAGCACGTCTTCCAACTCGCGCAACTCTTCAATACGTTCTACCATCGGCATCCTATCCTCAGTGAACCAGATGAGAAGAGGAAGCAGTTCCTCCTGGCGACAGTGGCCGTGGTCCGGCGCGAATTGATCCGCACCCTTGCGGTCATGGGCATCACCGTGCCGCCAGTCATGTAAAATGCCGCCAGTGTGGTGCGGCGCTCGGGCCGCGCAACCCTGTCCCCTCATGCATCAAGCCGCGCTCCGATCCACGCCGTCGCACCTGTGGCTTCGCCGCATCGTCCGCGTCGTGCTCGTGTTCATTCTGGTCCTGGCCGCGGCCGGCATTCTTTACCAGAACATCGCTGCCACTCGCGATCGTCGCCAGAATCCCATGCCTGGACGACTCGTGAACGTGGGTGGCTCCAGGATGCACATTGACTGCACCGGGGAGGGAAGCCCCACGGTTGTCCTCGAATCCGGCCTCGGAGACAGCTACGTTTCCTGGCGCAAGGTGCAGCCGCAGATCGCGAAATTCACCCGCGTCTGCTCTTACGACCGCGCCGGACTTGGCTACAGCGACGCCAGTTCCCAGCCGCGCACCAGTAGAATCATCGCCTCGGAATTGCACGCGTTGCTGCAGGCTGCGGGCATCGCGCCGCCATATGTTCTGGTCGGACACTCCATGGGCGGATACGATGTGCGTCTTTACGCCAGCCTCTACCGCAGCGAGGTCACAGGTATGGTGCTGGTCGATGCTTCTTATCCTGAACAGGAGAATCGTTTCCCGCCCGAACTCAAGAACATGGAAGGCGGTTGGCTGCGCGAGGCCGAGTTCCTCGAGTACACCATGCCTTTCGGTGTTCCCCGGTTGCTTGGGCTTTGTGATGAGGACCCGGTGCAGCGCGCCGCGGAATGCGACTGGCACGCTGCCCACGAAGGTGTTGAGGAAATGAAAGCTTTTCCCGAAAGCGCCTCTCAGACCGCGGCGACTGGCGCCCTGGGAGACATGCCTCTGGCCGTACTCTCGCACGATCCTGGCAAGCCCTCGGACGACCTTCCCGCGGACCTCGCCAAGCCTACCAATGATGCCTGGGAAAAAATGCAGGAGGAATTGGCTCATCTCTCAAGCAAGGGGACGCAGACGATCGCGAAAAACAGCTCGCATTACATCCAGATCGACCGTCCCGACGTTGTAATCGATGCTGTCCGTAGCGTCGTTGAGCAAACTCGGCAGGTGCAGCCCGGTACGCCAAAACCCTGAACGAAGAAAGGGCGGACCGTTTTCCGGTCCGCCCGCAAATTGGCATGAGAATCCGCCGAAATCAGAACGTTGCCGTGACCGTTTCGGTAGTGGTCGCTCCGTTAGCCGGAACCTTAATCGTGGCCAGGTTTCCGACGCTGCTACCCCGGGCCGGAAGCGCACCTGTCGCAGTGGTGTACTCCACGGGCGCCTGAATGGTGTAACTGAGTGTGACCATGTCCGTGCTAGCCGTCCCTAGGGCCCACGAATAAGGAACGCTGACGGAGCAGGTCGCTGTGCTGCCGCTTCGTGTGGCAACCACTCCTGCGGTTTCGTCGATAAAGTTCGGGGTTCCGCTGGTCAAGTTGTCAATCAGCGAGGCGGTAACCACGCACTCGATATTGGCCGACGCCGAGATCGTAGCTGCCACCGTAATCGTAAAGTTGACCACGAACGTGCCCCCGAACTTAGTTAAGGCGGGCGGTTCCGCCGCCTCCTGCGGTTTGAGAGTGTGGAATACGCCTTGGGGATCGAGATAGCCCCGAATCCCGCGTGCAGCGGCCGCGTTCTGACCCCAGAGCGGCACGCCTGCGATCAGGCAGGCAAAAACCAACAGAACATTCAAAACTCGATTCTTCACAAAACCCTCCAAAAGGTTAGATCTTTTCGCTGATCCTGAGCGGCTCCGAAAAGCAAAGCTCGTCGTCAGAATGTCACCGCAACAGATTTGTTCGTGGTGGTTCCCGTAGTCGGAACTGGAATCGTGGCGATGTCGCTCATGATGCCGTTCCGAAAGGGAAGCGCGGCTGTCACGGAGGTGATCTCCGTGGGCGCCTGAATGTGGTAACCGAGTGTGACAGCGTCTGTGGCCCCTGTTGCCAGGTTCCACGAGTAAGGGATGTTCACCGTACACCGTGCGGTACTACCGCTTCGCACGGCTAGAGCGGCTGCGGTCTCTGAAAAGCTGTTTAGGGTGCCGCCGGTCAAGTTATCCTCTACTTGGGCGGTTGCTACGCACATGATCTTGGCGGTCGCCGCAATGTTGGCATTTACCGTGAGCGTAAAGTGAAATACGAACTTGCCAGCGAACGTGGTCAGCGCAGGCGGTGTTGCATCCGGCTGCGCCGGTTGTGGATCGGAACGAAAGACGCCAGTGCGCGGATCCAGATATCCCATGATCCCGCGCGCAGCGTCCGCGTCTTGCCCCATGAGGGACGCATTCATCCCCAGAAAGCAAGCGAACAGCGAAAGAAGAGTCAACATCCTTTGACTCACAGACACACCTCCGGTTGAGTTTTTTAAGGTTCCTTGCTGGTCCACATGTCTGGCTATTGGGGGGCAGCGTGCCAGAGCAAGCAACAAAAACGGTAGTGAATTATGCCTCTGACGCGTTGCCTCGTCAAGGGGTTCGAGCATGAACAGGCCGTGTGTGAAGGAATTTGCACGTCTGACTCCTGCTGTCCAAACCTGCTAACCTTTTCTGCTCACCCCGGAATTCACGCTTACACGAAGTTTTGGCTTCGGAACCTCAGGAGCACAAGATGACCTCAGCTCATCGCCTCGCACTCCGCGTCCGGCTCGCAGGGATTCTTCTGTTGGGCGCAATTGTGCCGCATGCTGCTCGTACGCAGGAGATGCCCCCTCTCGCACCGCCCGCCACCAATCCGTTGCCACCCACTCCACCACGTCGACCGCTCATCGGGCTGGCGCTGAGCGGGGGTGGGGCGCTCGGTCTCGCCGAGATCGGTGTGATCCAGTGGATGGAAGAAAACCACATCCCGGTGGATCGCATCGCCGGGACCAGCATGGGCAGCATCATTGCCGTGATGTATGCCACCGGCATGTCGCCCGCTGAAATGCAGCGATTTGCCGAAAAGATCGACTGGGATGAAGCCTTTCTTCGCGAACCGACCTATACCCAACTCTCTTACCGCCGCAAGCAGGATCGCCGTGACTTCCTGATCAACGCCCCGCTCGGCGTGAAACACGGCTTGAGCGGCCCCAACGGCTTCAACTCCGGTCAGGGCGTGGGACTGTTGCTCGATCGCATCGCTTTTCCCGAATCCAATCTCTCGACTTTCGACGATCTGCCCATTCCATTCCGCTGCGTGGCCACCGACATGATGAGTGGCGAGGGTGTTGTACTTCACGACGGCTCGCTGTCCCAAGCCGTGCGCGCCTCCATGGCCATCCCCGGCGTGTTTACTCCAGTTGAAATCAATGGCCGAGTGCTGGCAGATGGTGGCATGGTGCAGAACATTCCGGTGGAAACCGTTCACAAAATGGATGCCGACGCCATCATCGCGGTTCAACTGCATCTTCCGCCGGGCGACCGCGCTGAACTGGAGACTCTCACTGGCGTGCTCACCCGTGCCGTTGACGTCATGATCATTCAGAACGAACAGCGCTCTCTCGCATCGGCTCAGGCCACGGTGAGCGTGGACATGAGCGGCTTTTCCGTGACGGACTACGCGCGCGTCAGAGAGTTCATCGCTCTTGGTTACAAGAGCGCGGCCAGCCAGTCTGCCACCCTCCGGCCCTACGCCATCCAGGATCCGGCGGAGTGGGAGCAGTACCTGGCCGCACGCAAAGCGCGCAGACATCCGCAGCCCCAGAAGATCGAGAAAGTGGAAGTCACCGGCGCCGATCCGGACACGGACGGCCGACTTCAGCAGCGGCTCAGCAAGGTCCTCCGCGGACCGCTCAACCTCGCCCGCCTCGATACCCAATTGACCCGCATCGCTGGAGAGGGTCAGTTCGACTGGCTTGGTTATGAGGGCTTCACGCAGAATGGAGTGCCCACCCTGCGCGTGACCACACATGACAAATCCTACGGCCCGCCCTTCGTGGACCTTGCCGTTAACGTCGATGGCTCTGGTGTGGCTGCCTTCGATTTTTCTGCGGGAGCGCGCGTGACGTTTATGGATATTGCCCACCGCGGTGGCGAATGGCGCAACGATCTTCTTTTCGGCTCCAGCAATTTGGCGGCAACCGAGTTCTACCAGCCTCTCGCCATGTCGCGATTTTTTGTTGCGCCATACGCCTTCGCATCCAAGTCATCCCGCAATTCGTTCAGTGGCCTGACGCGTGTCGCGGTCTTCGGCGACGAGCGCGCCGGAGGAGGCCTCGATATCGGCCGCTCCGGACGGCGCAGCGAAATCCGCATCGGCTACGAGATCTTCAGCGGCAGGCTCAGCCCCCTGATTGGAAGTGCGGGCCTGCCGATTGTCCACGGCAGTACTGGCGAATTCCGCACGCGCTACGTCTGGGACGGGCAGGACAGCCCCACCATTCCCAGCCGGGGCACGCGTGTAGTTGCAACGCTCTCGCGCGTACTGCAAAGCCCGGGACTCGCGCATCCCATCGGGCAACTGGATGTGCAGACTTCGAACTTCATCCCGGTCAGTGCGAAGACGTCGTTGTTCTTCCTCGCGTCAGGCGGGACGACGTTCCGCGGTTCGGCAGGTCCCTTTCAGCTCTTTGCCCTCGGAGGACCGTTCCGCCTCGGGGCTTACCTTCCACAGGAATTTCTGGGCAATCACTACGCGTATTCGTCGCTCGGGTTTCGCCGCGAAATCTACCGCCTCCCACAGATTGTGGGAAAAAAGATCTACTGGGGAGGATGGTACGAGGCGGGCAGCGCCTTCGGAAGCGCGGCGAATGATCCCGGCCCGTTTGTTGTCCGAGGCACATTCAACCTCGGCGTGATTGCAGACACCTTCGTCGGCCCCATAACCCTGGCCGCGAGCGCCAGTCCCACCGGACAGAGCCGGGTGAACTTCTCAATCGGACGCCTGTTCTGAGCCCGTTTTAAGAGAGGGTCAGCTCACTACCGGCCTCGGTCAGTCCTTGGCCAGAGTTGCCATGTCGATGACAAATCTGTAACGCACGTCGCTTTTCAGAACGCGTTCGTACGCTTCGTTGACCTTCTGAATCGGTACGACTTCGATGTCGCAGGCCACTCCATGACGGTCGCAGAAATCCAGCATCTCTTGTATCTCGCGAATTCCGCCGATTTGGGAGCCTGCCAGACTGCGCCGGCCCGCAGTCAGTGAAAAAGCTCCGATGGGAATGTCCTTCTCAGGCAGGCCCACGACGACCATGGTTCCGTCGATTTTCAAAAGAGACAAGTATTGATTCCAGTCCATCTGCGCCGAAACCGTATTGATCACCAGGTCGAAAGAGCGCGCAAGTTTCGTGAACGTGGCTGGGTCCGAAGTGGCGTAGAAGTGATCGGCGCCCAGACGTTTGCCGTCAGCCTGTTTCTTCAAGGACTGGCTAAGCACGGTGACTTCAGCTCCCAGGGCGTGCGCCAGTTTGACGCCCATGTGTCCAAGCCCTCCCAGGCCGATGATGGCTACTTTCTTCCCCGGGCCCGCTTGCCAGTGCCGCAACGGGGAGTAGAGCGTGATTCCCGCGCACAGCAGAGGCGCGCAGGCATCGAGGGGCAGGTTCTTTGGCATGCGCAGGACGTAATTGTCATCGACCACGATTCTGTCGGAATACCCCCCGTAGGTTGGAGCGCCCTCTTTGTCGCGGCCGTTATAGGTCCAGACGGTTTGCACGGAACAGTATTGCTCGAGGCCTCTTTGACACTCCGCGCAGGTGCGGCAGGAGTCGACGAAGCAGCCGACGCCGACTTTATCGCCCACCTTGTATTTTGTAACCTTGCTGCCAACTGCCGTCACTACTCCGGCAATTTCATGTCCCGGCACCATGGGAAAGATCGATTCTTCCTGGTAGTCGCTCCATTCACCGCGGGCTTGGTGAATGTCGGAATGGCAGATTCCGCAATACTTGATGTCAATGACTACATCGTGCTCGCGCGCCTCGCGGCGTTCGAACGAATGCGGCGCCAGAGGTGATTTGGCGGTAAATGCGGCATACCCTTTACTCTTGCTCATGATTGCTCTTTCTAATCAGGAAATGTTGGACGAATGACTCTATAGATGAACATTGTGATAATTGGTTTCGCAAATACAGGCTGAACTTTCGAGAACTACATTGGCAGTTTCCCGAGTCTACGCCAGATTGATATACTTCGCGCCTCGCTTCATTCCAAAAAAGCCCTTGGAGGCAACTGGTGCGCGTTTCCAATCTGCGTCTTGTTTTGCCCTTGCTGCTTGCAATCTGCGCGGGTGCGCAACAAACTCCGCCGCAGCCGGCGGCGAAGCCTCTGTTCAAGCTCCAGGAAGTCATGATTCCCGTCCGCGACGGAGTTCATCTGCAGACCGCGATCCTCACGCCCGTCGACCAGCAAGCGCCGTTGCCCGTTCTGTTTCGTCGCACGCCCTATGGAGTTCCCGACAAGCCCCCCGACCAGATGCCTGCCTCTATGAAAGAACTCGCGCAGGATGGCTACATCTTTGTCATCCAGAATCTCCGCGGAAGATTCAAGTCCGAGGGAGTGTTCAACCTTTCCTCCTGGGTCGATTTGAATGACCCCAAGGCCACCAACGAGACCACCGACGCCTACGACTCGATCGAGTGGCTGGTAAAGAATATCCCCAACAACAACGGCAAGGTCGGGATGTACGGCGTTTCCTACGACGGATTGACGACCGCGCTCGCGCTTCTTCACCCGCACCCGGCGCTGAAAGCCATCAGCGAGCAGGCCTCGCCCGTTGATCAATGGATGAATGACGACGACCACCGCTTCGGCGCGCTGCGCGAAAGCTACGACTTTGAATACGCCGTCATGGAGCAGGCCGACAAGAACAAGAATACGCACTTCGATTTTGAAACCTACGATACGTACCAGTGGTATCTCGACCTCGGCCCGCTCTCCAACATCAACGCGAAGTATCTTCACGGCTCGATTCCGTACTGGAACTCGAGCGTCGACCATCCCGACTACGACGACTTCTGGAAGAAGGAAGCATGGGTCAGCCAACTTCACGCCTCAACCGTTCCCAACCTGAACGTTGCAGGCTTCTGGGATCAGGAAGACCCATGGGGCCCGTGGCAGATTTTTCGCCACGCCGAGGAAAACGATGCGCAGCGCACGAACTTCATCGTGGCCGGCCCCTGGTTTCACGGCGAGTGGCAGACTCCCAAGGGAGACAGCATCGGCATGATTCCGTTCGGAGGGCACGAGACTGCCCGCGAATTTCGCGAAAACATCGAAGCGCCGTTCTTCCGTTATTACCTGCACGGGCAGGGTGACAAGCCGGCGTGGCAGGCCAGCACCTTTGAGAGCGGATCAAATACGTGGCACACCTATGCTGTGTGGCCTCCGAAGGAGGCGAAACCCACCAATCTCTATTTGCACGCAGGCGGTACGCTTTCGTTTACCTCACCGAATGCGCTCAAAAGCGAGAAGGAGTACCGTCAATATGTTTCCGATCCCGCGAATCCCGTACCCTACCGGCAGCGGCCAATCTCGCCGACGTATCCTGCCGGCGACTGGCGCACGTGGGAAGTTGCCGACCAGCGCTTTGTCGATGGCCGGCCAGACGTTCTCTCTTTCGTGAGCGAACCGCTCGACCACGACCTCACCGTCACCGGCCCACTTGCGGCGAATCTGTTCGCTTCGACTTCCGGCACTGACAGCGATTTCGTGGTCAAACTGCTCGACGTCTATCCGCAGGACACGCAGAAGAACGCCTGGAATCCCGACGAAGGGCCGAAGCCCGGGCAGTACGCGCAGTCTCTGAATGGATACGAGCTACCCATCGCCATGGAAGTGCGCCGGGGGCGCTACCTCACAAGCTACGAGAAGCCCTCGCCGCTGACGCCGGACAAACCGGCAGAGTGGAGTATCTCTCTACGCGATCACGATCACGTCTTCCTGAAAGGACACCGCATCATGGTGCAGATTCAGTCCACGTGGTTTCCGGTGATCGACCGCAATCCGCAGAAGTTTGTGCCGAGCATCTACAAGGCGGCTGCTTCCGACTTCGTTTCGGCCACGCAACGGATCTATTGCTCGCCAGAGCTACCTTCCCATCTGGTGCTGCCGGTCATGCCGTAGAGTCCTCCTAAAGCCGTAGAGTCCTCCTAAAAAGGAAGGCCCGGGAAATTCCCGGGCCCGGTTCCCATCAGGTTCTGCTACTTCCCGCCCGCAGTCCCGTGCTGTCCTAGCCACGACGCCAACTGCGATTCCTGTTGCGACTTCAAGTCAACGCAGTTGTTGATGCGTTCAATCGACTGTTTGTAGGTGCGCTCCGCCGCTTCGACCTTGTGAGCGGTAAAGAAATCCGTCACCTGATCGCGCATTCCTGAGTCGCAGAACACGCTGGTCGCTCCTACAACCTGGGCGCTGGCAAACGGGCCTCCTGCCTTGGCAATTGCGTCCCAGTGCGACTGAATGAAGTCCCAGGCTAATTTTTCGCCTGCCGGATTTCCCAGAACTCCGGTGACCAACTGCAGTGCATCTTGCGACCGCACGTCCGGCGAGATCGCAAAGTCCAGTGTCCTCTGCAACAGCTTCTGATCGCTGAACGCGGGCAGCGTGAAGAAGTAGATGTAGTACTCCTCCGGCGACTTTGGACTCTTCAATCCCGCCATCAGTTTGTCGTAAAACTCGGAGTCGCCGTTCAGCGCGGCCAGCGCGAAGGCTCCGCCGGCCAGTTCACGATCGACCGAGGAAGGATCAGCCAAGGCCTTGTCCGCGATTTTCCGCGCCTGAGATAAAGCTTCTGGATCGCGACCGTCGTACCCCAGCGCGTTGAACAGCCGCGACCGCAGCGTTTTCTGTTCGTCGCTCTCGCCCTGCTTCGGTTCCCATCCAACGTCCTTCATGGCCGGAGCCAGATATTGCCGCAGCCACCCCCGGAACGCATCCCGATCGCTGTCGTTCACAAGATACTGGCCGATGTAATTGATCCGTCCCAGCACATCTTCCAGCACGGCGCGGTTGCGGTCTGACTGCACACCCTGCGCGAACGCGAGGTAATCGCCCACCGGTTCCCGCCCGACTCGTACCGAGGCCCAGATGTCATTCTGCAACGCGATCCGCTCCGCGGGAGTCAGCTTGGCTTCCGCATCGCTGGCCAGAGCCCGAACCGCATCCGGCTGGTAGCCCGTGCGGTAGTATCCGGTCGCGCCCGCGTTGGTCAGAACCCAGGTTGAGCAACCCGGCAGTGTAAAGGTCTCCTCTTTCTTGGTCATCAACTCGCACTTCGCAGCGCTGCCACTGGCCGACCCCTTCAGACACAAAGGAATCTGCCAGAGTTGGTCGTTGGCCGCTTCGAACTTCGACCGGTCGACGTAATACCGCTGCTGCGCGAGTGCGATGCTCGTTGAATTCCCTGAGCATTGCGCCTTCACGTTGACGATCGGAGCGCCCGCTTGCTTGACCCATGTGGGCATGATCTTGTCGACAGGCTTCTTCGACGTTTTGGCTTGAGCATCCCAGAAATCGTCTGCGGTCGCATTCGCGTACCGGTGCTGTTGGACGTAGGCGTTCACGCCTGCGCGAAAGGTCTCTTCTCCCAGATAGGATTCCAGCATGCGCAACACCGACGCCGCCTTTCCGTAGGCGATGCCGTCAAACAGTTCCTGAATCTGAGCCGGAGTTTCGGCTGCCTGATGAATCGGCCTCGTGTTCGCCAGCGAATCTACATTGAGCGTGCCGCCGGTTCCGCTCACGTCATCCAGATCGAAATTCCATTCGGGTTTCCATTTTTCAAGGGGCTTGCTCGACATCCAAGTGGCGAACCCTTCGTTGAGCCACACGTCGTCCCACCACTTCATGGTGACCAGGTCGCCGAACCACATGTGGGCAATCTCGTGTGAAGTGACGGAGGCGATGGTCTTCTTGAGATCGATGGACCCTTGTTTCTCGTCAATCAACAGAATCACTTCGCGGAAGGTGATGCAACCCACGTTCTCCATCGCGCCCGCGGAGAAATCCGGCAGGCCAATCAAGTCCAGCTTTCCGTAGGGATACTTGATCCCGAAATATTTGTCGTAGTAGCCGACGACCTGCTCCGCCGCCTCCAGCGCGAACTTTCCCATTTCTTTTTTGCCGGGCGTGCTGTAGACACGAATCGGGATGCCGTCCACCGAGCCTTCGATGTACTCGAAGTTGCCCACCACCAGTGCCGCCAGATAAGACGACATCTTCGACGTGGTGGCAAACTTAACGGTGTGCTTCTCTCCCGGACCCGGCGTGTCGGACAATACCTTGTAGTTGGAGATTGCGACCTGCCCCTTGTCCGCAACCGCCGTGATGTCAAAAGTAGCCTTGTAGTCCGGCTCGTCAAATGAAGGGAAGGCGCGGCGCGCGTCCGTGGCTTCAAACTGCGAGGCGGCATACTTGCGTCCCTGATCGTCTTTGCCCAGGTACAGGCCGCGCATCTCGCTGTTGAGAATGCCCGTGTAGGTGATGTGCACGATCGCCGGGCCGGCGGCTAGCGGCTTCTCAACCGATAGCGCAACCATTTCTTTTTCTTTCTCCGGCGTGACCTTCGCCTTCTGCGTGGCGCCGCCGCTCGTGATGCTGACTTCGTGGAAGTCGATGTCGGCCGCGTTCAAGGTGATCTCCGAGGTCGACTTCAGCACGCGAATCGCGATCGTCTCGTCGCCTTCAAATGTTGCCTTCTCGAGATCGGGCGTGAATGTGAGTTTGTAATTCTCTGGTCTTGCGATCTCGGGCAGCCGCTGCGCACTAGCCAGCGACAGTGTCAGCACAACAAAGCTCAGTACCGCATAGATTCGCTTCATAGGTTTCCCTCAGGAGATTGAATCGGATTGCCTCATTGCTATAGATCTTGATATTTCTGGAGTGCCCCGAACGCAGACGCACAACTCCACTCCAGCTTGATATGCGGTGCACCTCGCGAAAGTTCAATCGCGGGACGCGACCACTCCGTTTAGAATCGTCATCGAACAGTGGTTGGCCCCGAACCAGTACGGAATTTCCCGGTAGTCCTTTACCGCGAATACCGCCAAATCAGCATCTTTCCCCGGCTCGATGCTCCCCTTGCGATCGGCGACGCGCAGAGCCCACGCGCCATTGATCGTAGCCGCCGCGACCGCTTCTGCCGGCGACATCTTCATGTGCGTGCATGCGAGCGACATCGCCATCGGCATGCTCATCGTCGGCGACGTTCCTGGGTTGTAGTCCGTCGCCAGGGCAACCGGAACACCGGCATCGATCAACTTGCGCGCATTCGGATACTCTTTCAGCCCCAGGAAGTAGTTCGCCCCAGGCACCAGCGTAGCGACTGTGTCGCGCTTGGCCAGTTGCGCGATGTCGTCGTCGCTCACGTGGTCCATGTGGTCAAACGACGCCGGATTGAAACGCAAAAACGGCGAAAGATGCGTCTCTGATAGCTGCCCCATGTGCGCACGAACCCTGAGCCCGTGCTCTTCCGCAGCGGCAAAGATCTGCTCCGTTTCTTCCGGAGTAAACGCTCCCTTGTCACAGAACACGTCGGCAAACTGGGCGAGCTTCCGCTTTGCCGCCTCCGGTATCATCTCTTTACAGACGATCTCTACGTACTTTTGTGAGCAGCCCTGAAATTCTTTTGGAACGACGTGGGCGCCGAGCAGAGTTGCTACAACCGTCCCCGGCCAGCGGGAGGCTGCCTCGCGGATCGCCTCCAACGACTTCAGTTCCGACTCGGTCGTCAGCCCATAGCCCGATTTCGCTTCAGCCGTGGTCGTCCCGTGCGCTGCCATTTCTAGCAGCACGGCCATAACCTTCCCCGCCAAGGAGCCCTTTCTTGCCTTGCGCACGCCCTCGAGGCTCGAACGGATTCCGCCACCCGCGGTCGCGATCTCTTCATAGGAAGCGCCCTCGATCCGCTTCTCGAAATCCACCAGCCGCGGGCTGACAAACACCGGGTGGGTATGCGAATCCACAAAACCGGGGAGAACCACCTCGCCCGCACAGTCGATTTCCGTGATCTTCTTGCGATTCTTCTTCAGCCAAGGATCGCGCAGGGCATTCTTCGTTCTCCCGACGGAAACAATTTTTCCGCCGAGGCACAAAATAGCGCCGTCTTCGATGATGCCGATTTGCGTGAGATCAGACCCGCGCCGCGGGCCGTGATTCCCGGCGACTGAACTAACGGTGAGTAGCTGGCCAATGTTGACCAGAAGAAGGGAATTCAAGGGTGAAGGTTGTCGTTTCGTGGCAGTCACGCGTGTGCCCTAGTTTAGCAGCACCCCAAGGCCCGGGGTGCTGCAAAAGAAGAGGCTGCGACCACGAAGGACACGGAGTATCACTGAAGTATCACTAACGAGATGCTATAAATAAACCCTTCGTGATCCTTCGTGTCCTTCGTGGTTAACGGTTTGGGGGTTAGCCTTGCGGTCCGCCGGTTGTGCTCAAAGCCCCGGGCGGCCTAAGATTTGACCGAAAGATCCGATTGCGAGGATTGCATTGTTTCAACACACGCCGAAGGTCGAGTTTGTCAGGTCAGTCTGGCGTCGCGCGACCGTGCCGGTGTTTCTGTGCGTGATCGCTCTTCAGTCTGGCGCAGCGTCTCCGCAGTCTGAACCTATTCCTCCCGCCACCGTTACATTGCGGCAAGCCGCCGCAGTCCGCAAGATCAACATCGGTGCCGCTGCGGCGTCCCCTTATCTCACAGACGCAGACTATGCCACGATTCTCCGAACGGAGTTCAGCCAATTGCAGGCGGAGAATGAAATGAAGTTCGGGGTCATTCATCCGCGGTCTGACGCCGATCCCAACCCCTACGACTTCCGGGGAGCGGACGCGTTGGTCTCGTTCGCCCAGAGTCACAATATGGTTGTGCGCGGGCATACTCTCGTCTGGCACAACCAGGTCTCGTCGTGGGTCAAGGAAGGGAAGTACTCCGCGCCCCAACTCGCGAAGATTCTGCACGATCACATCGAGACGGTGATGAGGCGCTATGCGTCGAAGGTCTACGCATGGGATGTCGTCAACGAGGCGTTCAATGACGATGGCACCATGCGCCATACCATCTGGTTCGACCAGCCGGGAATCATCGCGGGCGCGGGGACGCAATATATCGAGCAGGTATTTCGTTGGGCGCATGAAGCTGATCCCAGCGCCAAACTCTTCTACAACGATTACGACGCGGAAGAGATGAACAAGAAATCAGACGCCATCTATGCTATGGCGAAGGATTTCAAGAAACGCGGAGTGCCGCTCGACGGCATTGGCTTTCAGGCGCACGTCAGTTTGAAGTTCGACGACCCAGCGAAACTAGCGTCATTCGCAGCGAATCTAGAACGGTTTGCCAAGCTTGGCCTCGAACTGCACATCACCGAACTGGACATTCGGCTCATCGACTCGAACCCAGCCTCCCTCACTGCACAAGCAAAGCTCTACGGAGAAGTTACCACGCTCTGCGTCCAGCAACCCGCCTGCAAGCTGGTACAGACCTGGGGATTCACCGACAAGCACTCGTGGATTCCGGGATTCTACAAAGGGCAAGGATGGGCACTGCTTTGGGATGACAAGTACCAGAAAAAGCCGGCGTACGAAGCCGTGCACGACGCGCTCGCGAAATAGCGACTCATGTGGGGACAGCCGCCTTCGGCTGTCCAGCCAGGCAAAGCCCGGGGAAGAACGAAAAGTCGAAAGCATCCGCCAACGACTAACGACCAGCAGTCTCCATCGGCACCCTAACACCCGTTCTCTTCGCAAACTCCTTCGCCTCGTCATACCCCGCGTCCACGTGCCGGATCACGCCCATGCCCGGATCCGTGGTCAGCACGCGCTCGATGCGCTTGGCCATCTCGTCTGTACCGTCAGCTACGGTGACCTGTCCGGCGTGCAGCGAATATCCGATGCCCACGCCACCGCCGTTGTGAATCGAAACCCACGACGCGCCCGCAGCTGTATTCAATAAAGCATTGAGCAACGGCCAGTCGGCGACGGCGTCCGAGCCGTCTTTCATGCTTTCGGTTTCGCGGTACGGAGACGCCACCGAGCCGCAATCGAGATGATCGCGGCCAATCACGATGGGAGCCTTGATCTTGCCCTTCTTCACCAGATCGTTCATAGCCAGGCCAAATTGCGCGCGCTCGCCATAGCCAAGCCAGCAGATGC
This sequence comes from Candidatus Sulfotelmatobacter sp., assembly GCA_017883385.1. Lineage (GTDB taxonomy): Bacteria > Acidobacteriota > Terriglobia > Terriglobales > Acidobacteriaceae > Sulfotelmatobacter. The sequence goes on along the minus strand of JADGNQ010000007.1, from coordinate 35,830 downwards.
GCGCTGGCAGGCCCTGGAACTTGATGCGCTTGCGCGCCAGATCAATCCAACGACGCAGTATGCGATTCTCGGGAAACAATTCCAAGACCAACTCGTCCGTTACATGGATGTCCGACGGTTCGCCCGACAGCGCCACCCAGCGGAATGGTCCGCGCCCTTCGCAAAACAGCGGGCGAATATACGCAGGCACGAATCCGGGGAAGTCGTAGGCATTCTTCACGCCTCGCTGAAATGCAAACGTCCGGATGTTGTTGCCGTAGTCGAACGTGACTGAGCCCATCTTCTGCAGGCGCAACATGCCTTCCACGTGCCGCGCCATGGCGTCGAGCGATCTTTCCTGATACGCATGGGGATCGCGATTGCGTAGCTCCAGAGCCGATTCGAACGTCATGCCGTTGGGGACATACCCGTTCAGCGGATCGTGCGCCGAAGTCTGGTCGGTCAGGATGTCGGGGACGACGCCGCGCTCGGCCAGTTCCGGAATCACGTCAGCGCAATTCCCAACCAGCCCGACGGAAACATTCTCCTTCTTGCGCACCGCATTCTTCAGAATGCGCAGCGCCTCGTCGAGCGTGGTCACCATGAAGTCGCAATATCCAGTTTTCAGGCGCTTCTTAATTCGTTCCGGATCGACGTCAATCCCTAGAAACGCCGCGCCGGTCATAGTCGCCGCCAGCGGCTGAGCGCCGCCCATCCCGCCCATTCCACCCGAGACAATCAGCTTGCCGGCGAGATCTCCACCAAAATGCTTCTCGCCTGCGGCAGAAAAAGTCTCAAACGTACCCTGCACAATTCCCTGCGACCCGATGTAGATCCATGAACCGGCGGTCATCTGCCCGTACATCATCAGCCCAGCGCGCTCCAGTTCGTTGAATTTCTCCCAGTTCGACCAGTGTCCTACCAGATTCGAATTCGCAATCAAAACGCGGGGCGCGTGATCGTGTGTCTTAAACACGCCCACGGGTTTGCCCGACTGCACCAGCAATGTCTCATCGTTCTCCAGCTTCTTAAGGGTCTCGACGATGGCACGGTAGGCTTCCCAACTCCGCGCCGCACGGCCCGTTCCGCCATAGACAACAAGGTCTTTCGGACGCTCGGCGACCTCTTCGTCGAGATTGTTCATCAGCATGCGCATGGCAGCTTCCTGCTGCCACCCTTTACAAGTAATGGTGTTGCCGCGCGGCGCGCGAATGGACGCGGGGGCTTGGGTGAGATCAGCTTCGACGGGCATGGATAAATGTTACTTGTTGGGCGCAGATCCGTACAACTTGCAACGGCCGTCGAGGTGGATCTGGGTAACAGCGTAGCGCCGAAGTGCTGTGGACCAATGTTAGTTCTTTTGCATTATTGCCCCACTCATCCTCTCTACGGTTCAATGTTCGACCGACGTGTCTGACAGCTTTCGGCGTGTTCTACGCGCCGAGGGCTGTATCGCGACCTGGGTCGTACTAGCCGTTACTGTGGGGGTGTGGTGTGCGCAAGTTAGTGTTAGTTTTCTGCCTGATCTCTGCGTCGGCCTTTTGCCAAAGCAACTATGCCGTTCTGGGCGGAACCATTTCCGATCCTCAGGGCAAGGCATTCGCCGGCGCCGAAGTAGAACTCACCTCTTCGAGTACGCACGCCGTGCGCCATGTTCCCAGCAACGGCCAGGGGATTTTTGAAATCGCCGGATTGCCTCCGGGTGACTATGAGCTCAAGGTGGAGGCCTCCGGATTTTCGACACTCAGCCAGACCTTACGGCTTGAGGTCGGGCAGCAGATGGTGCTTACCCTCAGCCTCAAAGTGGCCTCCGTAAAGAACGTTGTCCAAGTGAGCGAAGTCGCGCCCGCGCTCCATCCCACAGACTCGTCCGTGGGAGAAGTCATTGAGCCGGTCGCGGTCCATGACCTTCCGCTTAACGGTCGCATGCTGATCGACCTGATGTTGACCGTCCCCGGCGCGCATATCAGCCATGGCGCACAAACGGGCAACATGAATCCGCTGTACTGGCGTCCGGGACAGCGTTCTGCTGTGAGCATCGGCGGCAACCGGCCGAACGCGAACTACTTCTTGCTCGACGGGACCACCGACACTGATCCCACTTTCAATACTCTGAACTTGAGCCCTTCACCCGACGCAGTGCAGGAATTCAAAGTCCAGACCGGAAGTTACTCCGCGGCTATGGGAGGCGCTGGAGGCGGCCAGGTCAACATCGTCACACGCTCCGGTTCAAACAAGTTTCACGGGACGGTCTACGAGTTTCTGCGCAATGGCGCAATGGATGCCACGACTTTCGACTCCATGGGCAACAACCACATGGTGCAGAACAACTTCGGCGCCTCGTTCGGCGGACCGATCCGCCATGACCGGACCTTCTTCTTTGCCAACTACGAGGGGTTCCGCCATGCGATGACCGACACGATGATTGATACGGTTCCAACTCCGGATGAAATCAACGGCGATTTCTCCATGAGTGGCGTGAATATCTATGACCCCACCAACAGCCGCGCCCAGTTCCAGGACGGTGGTACGCTCAACAAGATTCCCCAGAGCCGCATCAACACCGCGGCGCAGACATTCCTGCAGAGATTCGTGCCGCAGCCGAACCTGATGATGGGGATGGCGATGCCCTGCGGCGCGGCGTCGATGGGAAGTCCGGGTGTTGTTGGAGCAGGTTTGGACTGCAACAACTATATGGACGCGCGCAACGAACTCGAGGTCAACAACCAGGGGACGATACGTGTGGATCAGATTCTGGCTCGCGGCGATACCATCACCGGACGTTACTCGCTTAGTGCTGAGACCGGATTCATGCCGGGAGAAATGCCTCCCGGAGGCGTAGGCACGCTGCTGCCCGGTTTCGGATCTTTCAACGACAACTTCGCGCAGCAAGGCAACCTCTCCTGGACGCGCGTCCTGAGCCCGAGCCTGGTGAACACCGCGTCGCTCACGGCCTCACGATTAGCCATGCATCGCTACGACCAGAATGCGTACACCAACGACATCGTGACGCAACTCAACATTCAGGGAGTCGGCTTCGGTGGTCCGGGGGCGTTCGGCGCTCCGTTCTTCAACGTGCAAGGCTACTCTCCTATGGGAGACAACTACTCGGCGACGCCCATGAAGGCCTGGGACACGCTTGCGGAAGGCCGCGACGCGCTCAGTTGGCAGCACGGACGTCATACCCTCCAGTTCGGCGGCAGCTACCGGCGCTACATCTGGCCGATGTGGGGATTCTTTCAGAACCGGGGCTACTACCAGTTCACCAATGGATTCACCACGGACAATGGCACGAACGACGGGACTGGCTCGGGCCTGGCGAGTTTTTTACTCGGCTTGCCGGCAGTAAAGCAGCGCCAGGCAGGTATTCCGCAGATGCAACTGCGGCAGTGGTATGCGGATGGCTTTGTGCAAGACAGTTTTCACTTGAATGCCACGACTACCATTGAGATGGGACTGCGTTACGAATTCATGAAACCGCTGGTCGACATCAGCTACACGAACTCCAACCTCACCTTCGAGAACGGAACGCCGGCGGTGTTCATCGGGGGACAGAATGGATTTCCCAAGGGCCTGAGGTATGCCAACCCGCACAACTTCGCTCCACGCTTCGGTATTTCGAAGGCGTTTCCTGATCGGGGCATCGTTCTGCACGGAGCCTACGGCATCTTCTTCACGCCCGTTGACATGAATACCTGGTGCAACCAGCGGCACAATGTCCCGTACGTTTTTCCGGAGACCCAGCAGAGCGATAACTTCACGCCCGCGGCTTCGATCCTGGCGAACCAACTCAACTTCGGTCCTGCGGTGTTGGGCCAGACCACGGTGAGCTTCACTGCGATGGATCCTCACGCTCCGTCCCAATACATCGAGCAGTGGAGCACCTCCGTGGAAAAGAGTCTTGGCCATCAGACTACGCTTGAGATCGGATATCTTGGATCGCACGGCGTGCACTTGCAGCGCGCGCATCTGATCAACAACGCGCCTCCGGGACCAGGAGCGATTGGGCCCCGGCGTCCCTTTCCCAAAATCAGCTTTGTGCCTGGCTCGGTGTTGCCGTCGAGTGTGATATATGCTCCGCCCGCGAGCGGCTGCCCAACCGATCAGATGTGCTTTCCCGTCAGCACGATCAACCTGCTGGAAGACACGGCGCAGAGCTGGTACGACGCGGGATACGTGAACGTTCGCCGTCGCTACTCCAAGGGGCTTACCTTCCTCGCAAACTACACCTGGGCGAAGGATCTCAGCAACGCGCCGGATTTCCGCTCGCCGATGTTCGAATCTTCAATCCCGCAGAACAGCAGTAATCTCGCGGCGGAGCGCGGTCCGGCCTGCGACGTGCGTCACCGCTTTGCGCTCAGTGCGGTCTACGAAATCCCGGCATGGGATCACGCGGGTCTGGTGCGCGCCGTGAGCAAAGACTGGCATCTCTCCACCGTTTATCAGGTGCAGACCGGCTTTCCGTTCACGATCTCCGTGTTTGGGGACACGGCGAACTCGGGAACGGTGCTGGGAGAGAATCCAATTCGCGCCAACCTCACGGGACAGCCGATCTTCCCGTCCGGCACACGCAGTGCCACGAGCTGGTTCAACACGGCAGCATTCGCCGCGCCTCCTGCTTACACGTTCGGCAACGTGGGCCGGAATTCGGTGTATGGTCCGGGGATGCAGACGCTCGATTTCGCGGTGGTGCGGGACTTCATCCTGTCGGAGCGCGCGAAATTTCAATTCCGCGGTGAGTTCTTCAACGCTCTCAACCACACCAACCTGGGGACGCCTGACCGTTTCGTGAACACGCCGCAGTTTGGAACCATCACGGAGACGACAACTCCGGGCAGACAGATTCAGCTGAGTGCAAGGTTATCGTTCTAGGATTTCAAGCCTCTCTGGATGGAGTTGTTGCCTGGTCGAACGCTCTCTGAGTTGCTGTGGGAATCTCTTGCGAAAAAAAGTCTGAGGAGGGCCATAGACGCGCCTTTGTGTCTGGGGAGATTTCAGGGAATCTGGCGTGAATTGGTGGTACCCCCCCCTTCCCCCCACCCCTTGAAAACCCTTGACTGGGGCGGGGTCTGCAAAAATGGTCTGCAAAATCTTGAGCCCCAAGGGTTTAGAGGTCAAAATCTTGACAACAAAGGACTTGCACCGTTTTTCGCGGTAGGTGCGTACACCGCATCCGCCTTGGCAATGATCTGCTCTTCTCGTGCGAGACACAAGGTCAGATGTCACATGGGGGCTGTGGAAAGTCTTGAAGGGCAAGTGAGGGCGTGCGTCAGCTTGTGCCGTCCCTGTCGGGACTCGCGATGTCCTTCCCTACGCCACCCGGCACTGCCGTGCCGGGCTTTCACATATCGCCGCTGCGCGGCTGGCATTTTGGCAGATTCTGACTCTACCTCAGCGGGGATTCGAGGGCGGCGCGCGGGTAGGGATGCTTCGACTGCGCAGTTGCCTTCGCTTCGCGATGGCAACTGCTTCGCTCAGCATGACAGGGTTTGCAGCAGGCGCTTCGGAGGGTCAAGTGATCACAGGTTGCGTGCAGAGGGACTCGACCTGAATCACCAGGTGCTGTAGGCTTCTCCGTTGCTCGCGGTGCCGCTGGAGGCTGAGTGAACGTCAGTGATGCCGGGTTCCTGCTGGTCCACGGCCATCATCACGTCTTCCTGCACCACCTCCCAATTGGGAAGCCGGGTCATGGGATCGGTCGGAACGTCGCGTAAATAGCCCGCCTGCTTCAGGTCGTCGAGCGACTGCGGGGCTTTCTGCTTGTCGAGAGTGAACTGCTGGATGACGTTGCGCAATGTGTTCAGGTTGGATCGTAGAACCGACTCCCGCGCCTGCACAATCGACTGGTTGTACATCGGGACGGCGACTGCCATCAGGATCATGACGATGCTGATGACGATCATCAGTTCGAGCAGAGTAAAACCGTGGGCGCGGTTTCGTCGCTTGCGATGTACAAGCGCGCGCAGCGCCGACTGCCGGATTCCTCCGGACCCGTCCACGCGGCACCCCAGTTCGTTCGCGGCCCTTGGCATTTACCAGTCCTTGTATTTCGTGTCGTCGAGCGCGGTACCCTGCGACTTGGTATAGACGTCGAAGACGGCCTGCCCGCCCCAGGAGTCAGAGTCAGGATCATCCTGCATGGAGCGCAAGCCCCACTCCTTGCTTTTGGTCATGGGGTCAGTAGGAATAGAACGCAGAAAGCGGACCTTCTTGCCGCCTTGGATTTCAACGCCCTTGACCAGCGTCTCCAGGTCGGGCGGATAGCCCTGGCTGTCAAGCTTGGGTTGAAACGCGCCCCGATCGGCAGCGTCCTTATAGCGGTCGATGGCGTCGCGCATCTCCCACAGCGCCTGCCGGAGTTGTTTCTCCCGTTCGCGCTGAATCGTGACCCGAGCCAGGGGCAACGCCATGAGCGTGAGAATCGACAGGATCGTCGCGGCGACGATCAACTCAAGGAGCGTAAAGCCCCGTTCGGGCTTCGCGCTCACCCCGGGTTGGAAGCTCGGTAGCGTCATAGTTCGTCTTCTTGTTCGCTCGAACGCATGTAATCGCGGCGATGTTCCTCGGTGCGTAAGAACCTGTGCCGTCCCTGCGGGACTCATGAGGGTTTCCCGCCTCTCCCCCGGCACTTCCGTGCCGGGCTTTCTCATGTCGCCACTTCGCGGCTGGGACCTGGAACTTTGCTCACCTTTACTGGACGGTCACCGATGCTTGCGCCCCGTTCACCGTGATGCCCTGGGCTCCGGGATCGCGCGCTCCGCCTCGTGTGATGGTCAAGGGAGTCTGTCCGTCTGTCTTGGCTTGAAAAGTCATCGTGACTACGGAGCCTTGCCCGGAAACTCCGCCAGCGCCGGGAGGCCGCGAGGCTGTAATCTGCAACTGCCCGACGGCTTCATCCTCGCGGTGAACTATGCCTACGACTTGGCCATCCTGCGAGAGGAAGCCGCCATTCGACACGTTCACCAGTTGCAGCATTTTCGGATCGTAATTTAGCTGCACGGGGATGGAATGTATGTTCTGAGCACCGGAAATCAACAGGTTCACGACGAAGGTGTTGCCCTTCGTCGCTTGAACGGTCGGCGGATCGAACAGGAAGCTGGGGGTCCCGCCCACGGCCGCAGAATTCGGGGCGGTCGGTTGACCTGCAGGAGGCTGGCTAGCTGGAGGTTGATTCGCAGGTTGAATCGAGGGCTGAATCGCAGGCGGCGCCGGGGCGGCCTGAGAGTCCGCTTTCGCCGGGGCCACGGCGGGCCGGCTCACATGCCGCAGTTCGATGGTGTTCGCCGTTCCGATGTCAATCTGGCGCTGATTCATTTCGTTTACATCGGCTCCGCGGATGATGTGGGGAACGATGGCGAAAATGATTTCGTTCTCGGAGTGGTCCTGTTGGGTCTGCCCGAACAAGTATTTGAGGATCGGAATTTGCGCCAGCCCGGGAATTCCGCTCAGCGACTTCGTCTGCTGATCTTCCATGATTCCGCCGAGCAGATTGGCCTCGCCGTCCTTCAAGCGAATCTCGTTCTCAATTTTTCTCTGTCCGATGATGGGCTGGCTGATGCCGCCAATGTTCTGCTGTCCGGTAACCGCCGAAACATCCATGGTCATCTTCAGGGTGATTTCGCCGTTGGCGTGAACGCGCGGCGTGATGTCGATGTTGACGCCCACATCCAAGTACTGGAACTGGGTATTGACCAGCGGGTTGATACCGACGCCACCGATGCCGGGCTGGAACGAACCGGTTGCCACGGGCACGCGATCGCCGATCTTCAGCGAAGCCTTCTGGCCGTCGAGGGCGCGAATCTGCGGATTCTGCAACAGCTTGGTATCGCTGTTGGACATGATCGTCGACAGATTCGCCGAGGGAATTGTCACCTGGAAGTTCGTCGCGTTCAGGTTGGCGAGGCTGTTCAGGTTGATGCCGTCGGTGCCCGTGCCGGTGGGAGTTGTAGTCGTGCCCGGGGTGGTGGTTGTGGTTGTGGTGTTGCTGATATTGCTCTGCAGCGTCACGGTGGCACTGGTGGGCGGGCTCAACCCCAGCGTGCGCGACCGGTCTTTACTCACCTGCATGACCGCGATGTCGACGATTACTTCCGGACGGGCCTTGTCCAGATCCTCCACGAGCTTTTCGGCCAGCGCGATCTGATCGGGCGTTCCGCGCACGACCAGGGCATTCTGGGAAAGCAATTGCTGCACGCGCTGCACATCCAGCACGGCGCGAATTGCATTCACCACGTCCTGTAGCTCAGTAGGCTGGGAAAGATTCGTGAGATAAAAAGTTTTGAGGACGCTCTGTTCCAGTTCCTTGCGCTTGGCGGGATTGTCCTGGGCCACAAAAATTGTGTTCGGCGTGACGGGACGCCAGAAGGTCTTCGATTCCAGCGCCGTGATCTCCAGCGCCTCTTCCAAAGTCACTCCATTGAGGTCAACATTGATGATTCTGGCGGTGTAGTCGGGATCGAATAGCACATTGATTCCGGCCAGTTGTCCGACGGTGCGGTAGACGACATCGGATTTAGTCGCGAGCATCTTGACCGTGATGGGGACGCTCGAGATGGCCGCCAGTTCGACGGGTCCGGCGGCTTCATGGATCCTGCGCTCCAGGCTGCTCGGAGGTCCAGCCGCCTGGGGTGGAGGGTTCTTCTGGTCATTGATGAGCTTCTGCGTGCGGTTCAGTTCCTGCTTGGCGATGAACAGGGAAGGATCGATGGCAAGAGCCCTTTGGAACTCAGCTAAAGCGTCGTCCAGCTTCCCGTCCTCGCGCAGCTTTTGTCCGTGATGGACAATCGAGGCCGCAGCCTCGAAACGGATGCGTTCGAATGACGCACGATAGCGCAGGTCTTTCGGCTTCAGGTCGTAGGCTTGTTTGTAGAAATTGTAGGCCACTTCGTAGTTCTGGCGAGCCTCCGCGTCCTGCCCCTTGAGGTACACATCCTTGGCTTTGTCGGCGGAGATGGCTGGGAGTATTAGAACCGCGACCAGCAACAAGAGTAGTGCCGGGCGCATCAGGCGTCTCATTCGATAATCCTCACGAGATGATCCTCTTAAATACAGTCTTTGCCGGACAAGCGGTATCGCGCATTCGGCGCGCGTCCTGCCGGCAATTCGCCAGGGAAATGTGCTCGATACAGCTTCGTTCTGGCGATTATAGCATCGCCCTTTCCAGCGCCCGAAGTGCTTGCACGCTCGGGAGTTACACTCTTTGGTCGTAAGACCCGTGGCGGAAGCCCGACCTGCGGACCTTCAGACCTTGGACGTCGAACTTAGCACTCGCCCCACACGCCGTTCAGCGTGTGAGGTACCGACGCCTGAAGTCCGACGCCACCTGCTGCTAAGATAAAAGCCACCCAACGCCATGGCCCGTCAATCCAGCCACCAGACCAAACCCAGCCCGGAGAAATCGCCACGCCGTGATCCCACAGCCTCCGGCCAGCGGGACGCTGCCGTTAATAGGATCGCTTCACATAACTACTTCTTGCTGGAAAAATTTGAGGCCGGGGTGGTTCTGACCGGTACCGAGGTGAAGTCCATCCGGGGCGGCCTCGCCAACCTCAAGGATGCCTACGGCTTAATCAAGGGCAACGAGCTTTGGCTCCTGAACGCGCACATCGGCCCCTACGAGCACGGCAACATCCATAACCATGCACCGCTGCGCACCCGCAAACTTCTGATGCATAGCGAAGAAATCCGGAAGCTGATCGGCAAGACCCAACAGAAGGGCCTGACGTTGATCCCTGTCCGCATGTACTTCAAAGGCGGTAAAGTAAAGCTTGAATTAGCCTTGGCCAAAGGCAAGCAGCTCTGGGACAAGCGCGAAACGGAGAGGCGGCGCACCGCGGATAAGGAAGCGCGGGAGGCCGTTGCCCGCGGCCGTGATCGAAAGTAGCAGGGCCTGCCGCGAAAGAGATGGCAAATTAAGACGGTAAACCTCAAGTCTGATCTGCCTTCGGTCCGCGAGGCTCTGTCGCGTCTCGACCGGGAACTGGCCGTGGCTCGCCAAGAGCGAATTCCTACCTTAAAGATTGTGCACGGGTACGGCTCAAGCGGCGCTGGGGGCGACATTCGCATCGCGGTGCAGAAGAGATTGTACGAACTGGCGGAAGCTGGGAAGATTCGAGGCTGCATTTTCGGAGAGAATTGGTCGAAGTCGGACGACGTGACCTGGCGATTACTTCAAGTCCAACCTGAGTTGAAGAGCGATCCCGATCTCGGCCGCGGCAACAAAGGGATTAGCGTTGTACTCATGTGTGCCTGAGATCATTGGCGCTTGGCGCCAAGGCCCGGGCTCATGACTTCCGGATCACGCATTTGCAGGAATACCCTGATTGACTTCCCTCCGGCTGCCATTGCTAATGGAAAGGCATGGCCACTCCTGCGCACCCACCTGCTCCGAACCGTTTGGACCGCCGCGTTTCGGGCCGGGTTCTCAAGATGCCGGATCACCCGCGCCGACGGTGGCGCTGGACGATTGCCATCCTGTTGGTTGTGGTCATCGTGGGCATCGTGAGCGTTCGCTACGCAATTTCGCACGCCACACCCATCTTGCGGGCCCGCGTCATTGAGACGCTTTCGGCTCGTTTCAGGAGCAAGGTCGAACTGGCTGAACTGGATGTCTCTGTGGCGAACGGTCTGCGGGTTCAAGGGAAGGGCTTGAGGATATTCGGCCAAACCGACCCCAATCCTTCCGAGCCGGGCATTCAACCTCTGATCGCCGTGCAGGAGTTTACTTTTCAGACGGGAACGTGGAGTCTGTTCCGATCGCCGATGCATGTGCATACGGTTTACGTGAAAGGCATGGCGCTGAACCTGCCTCCGAAAGAAGATCGTGGGCAGGTCAATGATATGCGCCGGTCATCGGGAAAGCTGAAGATCATCGTTGACGAACTGGTGTGTGAAGACACGCAGTTGCTGATCAACACTCGCAAGCCGGGCAAGGCGCCAATCGATTTCGAGATCGGCAATCTCAAGATGAAAGATGTTGGCCCCGATCAGCCGATGCGTTTCGAAGCTACGTTGGTCAATCCTAAGCCGGTGGGAAATATTCAGTCGAGCGGGAGGTTCGGTCCTTTTCGAGAAACGGAACCGCGCGAAACGCCGGTCGCGGGGGACTATGCCTTCACCCACGCCGATCTGGGTACATTGAAGGGCATCAGCGGGATACTCTCCTCCGCGGGAAGATATCAGGGCACGCTGGGCAAGATCGTAGTCGATGGTGCGACGGACACGCCTGATTTCCGCGTGGCCAGCAGCGGCCATTCTGTGGACCTGCACACCGATTTTCATGCCATCGTCGATGGTACTGACGGCGACACATATCTGGAGCCGGTGAAGGCGAGGTTTCTGCATTCGTCCTTTACGGCGAAGGGCAAAGTAATCAGACAGCAGAATCCTCCGGGCCACGACATAGAGCTGAGTGTCGTCCTCGATCAAGCTCGAATTGAAGACTTGCTGCGGTTGGGGGTGAAGACGGAACCGCCGGTCATGAGCGGACCGGTTGCCATGCGGACCCGAATGAGTCTGCTGCCCGGCTCCGGGGATGTCGCGGATCGGCTCAAACTTGACGGGAGTTTCAAAATTCGCGAGGGACAGTTCTCCAACGATAAGATTCAAGACCGCATCGACGGGCTCAGTCTTCGGAGTCAGGGGAAGGCGAAACTCGCGCAGCAACACGTGGACGTGAATGTTCTGTCGGAACTGGACGGATCCTTCCGGCTCGACGATGGCATGTTCACCTTCACCCAGGTACGCTTTTCGGTTCCCGGTGCGCGGTCTGACATCTCTGGCAGGTACAGCGTGGATGGGAATACCTTTGATTTTCATGGACGATTGCGGCTGGACGCGAAGCTGTCTCAAATGACAACGGGTTGGAAATCGGTGCTGTTGAAGCCGGTTGACCCGTTCTTCAGCAAGAATGGTGCGGGGACCGAGGTTCCATTCAAAGTGACGGGAACGCGCTCGGAGCCGCACTTCGGCTTGGACTTTGGTCATCAAAAGACCGAGGCCGGGCAGAAACTGGACCCGGCGCCTCCCGCGTCCCACTGAACTTCCCACTGAACTTCAGAGCGGCGACGACAGACCTCTTAGACCTCACCAATTGCGGGAGAAGCGGGCGCCACGGGTAGCGGTACGGGTGAGACGGCAACGACGGGAACGAGCATGTTCTGCTGCCAGTAGGTCGCCGCCACCCCGCGTTGCCAGAAACGCGGGATCAACAGGAACAGCAAGATGAGTTGGCTGATGACGAACGCCCCGAGAACACTCTCCGGCGCCACGAACCGGATCCACGCCCAAAGGCCGCCCACCAGCACGACCGCCGCCACGATTGTGGTCACAACATAACTTGCCAGCAAACGTATCAGACTTCTGAGCATGTGCCGGAGGCCTGCCCAGATGGATTTGCGGACGGCACGCTGGTCACTCAAAACTATGTCCGCCTCGGCCAGGTCGAACCAGATGCGGAAAGCAGCCATGATCAGGAAAATCAAGGCCAGGCCCACGAGGCGCACCTCGGGCAGCAGCAACTCGTTCGTGCTCTCTGCGGCTTTCTTCTCCACCGCGCCATGAATACCGAACAGCACGATAGTGGCGACTATCATCACGATGCCGGCGACGATCATGAGCCTGATGTAGCGCCAGAGGTTTCGCCCGCAGGCGCGGAAGAAATCCTCGCGCGGTAGCCGGTAGGTCGAGGCATATCCCTGAAAGACTCCGGGGAGGAAGAGCGCGGTCGCGACCATGAAGAGCAGTGCAAAAAACAGCGCTGGCCCCCTGGAAGCGATGGTTGGCCCAAATTCTGGCCGCGCAACCATCTCGATGAGCGTGCCGAACGAAAAGCCGTGTAACAGGCGTTCAGACTCCAGGCTGCGGTCCAGAATTGTCCCTGCCTGATTGACGAAAGCCACGGTGCCGAACAAGCCAAGAAAAATATTCAGCACATAGAACCAGACGATATAGCGCTTGTTACGCAGCACCATGCCCAGGCCGCCGCTCAAAAGACCTTTGTTCTCACTCATGCGTAATTGCCCTCAATCCAACCCGTGGACCAACCTTGTACAAGCAACGCGCGGCGCCCGAGAGCCGAAGCTTCAGCAGGTTCATACCGCCCACCATCCCAGGGCCTGGCTCAGGAACTGGGTGAGGAACAGCCAGTAATTTGCCACTTTATGGGCGGGCTTTCCATTGGGTTCGGCCGTGTAGCTGTTGTTGAAATTGTTGCGATCGATCAGCACCGTGTGGTCGGGATCGATTTCCGCCGACACGACCTTCGCCTTTTTCTGATAACTAAACCGCACCCACCGGCTCTTTCCATCCCAGTGTTCGCGGATCTTCTCTACGTTTTTCTTGCTATCACGGAAGACGATTTCCACCTCGACCGGCATGACGAAGTCTTCTTTGCGGTGCAGTGACACGTAGGATTGGTAAACTGTGTCGCTGTCGTCCTTATCTTTTTTGGCGTCTTTCTTGTCTTTCTTTTCTTCGTACCAGTTCACCGGGAAGGAATCGACCTTCATCACTTCATAGTCCATCACCTGCGATCCGTACACGGCCTGGCTGAAGTACCACTTCAGATCCTTGCCGGAAACCTCCTCGATCGTCTTGAGGAAGTCTTCCTTAACCGGATGGGTGAAGCGGTACTTCATGAAATACGTGCGCATTGCGTTCGCCATCGTGTCTTCGCCGATGATGCCTTCTAACGTGAGCAGTACGCTGGCCGTCTTGCCGTAGGTGATGCCGCCGTAAGATCCGAAACTGTAGTAGTCGTACGCCTTCTGCGCCATGGGATCGCGGTCGGCCACGCTGACATAACCCAGCCGCTGTTGCTCACGCTCGCCGACGGTCGCGCCCCCCATGTTTAAGATGGAAGAATTCTTGCCCTTGAGCGAATCCATAACCTTGACTTCTGTGTAGCTGTTAATGCCTTCGTCCATCCAGGCGTCTTCAAATTCGTTAGTGGCCACCATGCCGTACCAGTACTGGTGTCCGAATTCGTGCTCCACGACCAATTCCGGCAGGTAGAGGCCGTCAGGCATAAACCAGCTCGAATCGCCAGTGATGAACGTGGGATACTCCATCCCCCCGGCTGCCGAGTCGGGCTCGGGATCGACCACCGTAAGTGTCTTGTACGGATACGGACCGTACCATTTCTCGAAGTGATCGAGCGTTTCCCTCGTTACTTTGTCGTGCCGCTCTGCCTGGCTCCAGTGCGCGGGTTGCATCAGGAAGCGAAGCTGGATCGGTCCCATCTGTGACTGGTAGACACTCTCTCGGACTTTGTAGCGCGGGCTCACGGTCCAGGCGAAGTCGTGAATGTCGTCGCCGTGGTAAGTCAGGGTTTTAGTGTTGTCAGAATTGCTCTTTTCTTCGACGAGCACTCCGCTCGCGCCGACAACTTCATTCTGCGGCACGGTGAGCTTCACGTCGTAGACGCCGAAGTCGGCGAAGAACTCGGTGGTCGCGTGATATTGATGGCAATTCCAAGCACCGTTCCACCACACGCCAACCTTTGGAAACCACTGTCCGCCCAGGACGAAATCGCGCTTCCATCCGGAACGCGCCTGCGTCTCGGGAAACTTGGTCTGAAACGCAATCTTGAATTGCACGTACGCGCCCGGGGCAATCGGCTTGGGCAGGTGTATGTCGGCAACAGTTTTGTCGTCTTTATTGCCGTCGTCGGGCGCGATGAACTGCAATTGTCCGGTCAGGTCGCCTTGGCCCACGACTTCAAGACTTTTGATATCTTCCGAGCCGTATTCCTTCTCTTCCCACTTGTCGTAGGCGGTGTCGCGGCTGCCCTCGAGTTTGGATTCACGGACAAAAGTCGCCTTGGGCTGAAATGCGTTCTGATAAAGATGGAAAGGGAAGTGGTCGAGCGGTTGCCCGGTCAGGTTGTGGTAGGTGAGCACTTCGGTTGCGTCGACGGTGTGCTTGCCCGCGTCATACCTGGCATCGATCTCGTAGTGCACTACGCGCTGAGACATGGGCGTGGACGAATTGATGGCAAGGGTCGTGTCAGGGATTGAAAACCCTGAGGCTGCCGCATCCTCGGCATTCCTGGTTACGGGCGGGGTCTTGACGGCCGGAGCGGCCGCCTGCGGTGCGGCTGCCGTTGCCGTCTTGCGGTTCATCAGTGCAGTGAGTCCTAGAGCCAATGCGGCGATGATAAAGACAATCTTCCAGCGAATCTGCATGAAAAACCTCACCTGTATGGGCTGCGGCTTGAATCATATCGCAGGAGTTCGAATGCTGCCACCGGGTGAAGGATAGTACGGCGCGTCCTGCACATTGTTCCGTCCATGTCGGCGGCATAGGTGCTAGTCGGAGTCCAATCGAGGTCCAGGCGCGCCGCTTGCGCTTTTCCCTCCCTGCCGACGATACTTGAACAAATAAGCTGCAAACCGCATAACCAACTATGAAGACGACAATTTCTCTCTCTATACCCGCAGAACTGGAAACCGAGTCACTGGTTGCCGTGGTGCTGGACCACGCAGAACCCACGCCGACGGAGAAGGACAAGAAGCCGCAGCTCAAAGTTGCGACCACCGATCCCGCGGTGCAGTCGGTAGCTGCCGATCTGCTCGCCAGCGGAGAGGTGGCGGGCAAGCCATTTGAGACCAATCTGCTGCACAACCCCGCCCTATTGAAAGCCAAACGCCTGCTGCTGGTTTCAGGAGGCAGTGCGAAGAAATTCTCAAGTTACGACCTGCGGCGCATTGCCGGAGCCGCCGTGCGCGCGCTGAAGCCACGTGGAATCCGCAGCTTTGCCTTCGTCGCTCCGGCCAGCATTCCCGCGGAAGAAGCGGTGCGCGCGATTGTGGAAGGTGCTTACGTCGGAAACTTCGACCCTGACTACTACCGCAGCGACCGGAAAGACCAGAAAATTGACGCGATCACCATTGTCGCAAGCGGCGACAAGACTGCACTTGAGAGGGCAGCCAGCGAAGCGCAAGTCATCGGCGAATCGCAGAACTTCACGCGCGATTTGGTGAATGAACCTTCGAACCGCATGACGCCGACAATTTTGGCGGAACGCGCGAAGAAGATGTCCGCGGAAGTCGGCTTGAAATGCGAAGTCTATGGCGCCGAGAAGATCAAAGAACTGAAGATGGGTGCGTTCTGGAGCGTCGCACAAGGGTCCGACGAGCCGCCCGCGCTGATCGTGATGCGATATGAACCGCCGGGGGCACCCGAGAAGCCCGTCCTGGGACTCGTGGGGAAGGGAATTACCTTCGACACGGGAGGCATCTCGATCAAGCCCGCCGACGGCATGGAGAAGATGAAATACGACATGGCTGGGGGTGCCACCATGATCGGCGCCATGCGCGCCATCGCGCTCCTCAAGCCGAAAGTCAAGGTCATCGGCATCGTGTGCGCGACGGAGAATATGCCCTCCGGAAAAGCGCAGAAGCCCGGTGACGTGCAGATCGCGATGTCGGGGAAGTCAATTGAGATCATCAATACCGACGCCGAGGGCCGACTGGTTCTCGCCGACGGTCTTTATTACGCGCGCCAACTCGGCTGCACGCATCTGGTGGACGCGGCCACTTTGACCGGCGCGGTCGTGGTCGCTCTCGGTTACAACAACGCGGGAATTTTCGCAAACGATGACGACATGTACAACCGCTTCCACAGCGCCAACGCGAAGGCGGGCGAAAAGATGTGGCGCATGCCGCTCGACGACGAATATAAGGAGCACATACGCAGCTCGATCGCGGACATCGTCAACTCCGGCGGGCGCTGGGGCGGCGCCATCACCGCCGCCATGTTCCTGAAAGAATTCGCCGAAGACACGCCGTGGATCCATCTCGACATCGCGGGAACAGCGTGGACGGAAGAGCAAAAGCCGTGGATCGCGAAGGGTCCTTCAGGGATCGCCCTGCGCAGTTTGGTGGAGTTCGTGAAGAGCTTCGCGGGATGAGGACCCAGCCGCGGATTGGCGCGGATCTTACAGATATGGTCTCTGACAGGCGATCCGCGAAAACCGGTGCCTGGCTTTAGTTTATTTTTTTACTGCTTGCTCGAACGCCTTTTCCAGATTCGTGACCAGCGGGGTTTCGCTAGGCTGGAGCCCGTTGCGGCTCGTCATCCGCCAGAGATACTGTCCATCGTGTCGCCAGCCGTGGGCGTCGTATACCGCCAGAATGTCTTCGCTCGCCCGGCTCGTTACCATGAGAACGATGTCCGCCTCTTGCGGTTTGTAGACGAGCGCGAATTTGCCCCACTTCTGGATCGCGTCCTGCACGGCGCCGATCGCCTGGCGATCTTCGGGCAGCAGATTGGGATCGAACTGGTCTCCGTCGTAGCTCGTGACGTAGACATACCGTGCATTCACCAACGTGCCAGGAAATGGCGGAACATCTTGCGGCGAGCGCTTGGGGTTGGACGCAGCCATGGCAACAGCGGACGCGAGCATAATTGTGATGGCGAGAATGACACGAGGCCTGCTTTTCATAATGTTTTCACCGCGCTGGATGAGTATCTTGCGTTACCAAGTGGTTAGATGGCCGGGCTCGAGGGCGCGTTGTCCTTCGACGTAAAGATGGTTGCAGAGAAATAGGCAGGGTGAGCGTTGAGTGAAATCCGTGCGGTTGTTATAATCAGTGGCGTCCCGCACGCTTACGCCGTTGAGCAGTTTCGTACGGCCGGTAATCCCGCTACAATCAGCGTGAAGCGAAGACTGCTCGCAGTCCGCGGAGTGCGGGTTTCGAAACGTGGCCAGGTAGCTCAGGTGGTAGAGCGCAGCCCTGAAAAGGCTGGCGTCGGGGGTTCAACTCCCTCCCTGGCCACCATCATTCCAAGGAACTTACTGAGAATCACGTGGTTGGAAGTTGGCAAAATCACCCACGGTCGATCACCCACGCTTACTGGATGAGCCGAACGGTTTTCTCGTTTAGACCCATGGCTTCGATCATCCTCGCCTGAGCCTCCATGCGCTTGTCCATGCGCGAGTGCGCGTAGACCGTGAGCAGGATTGAAGGGTCTGCCCAACGCAGCATGTCCTGGATAGTCTTGGAGTCGATTCCGATCTCTACCAGGAACGAGGTTAACGCATGCCGGAGGTTGTGGAGGCCGAAACGGTGGCCATCTGGAATCTCGATCACCT
The DNA here is from genome assembly GCA_017883385.1 of Candidatus Sulfotelmatobacter sp. GTDB lineage: Bacteria > Acidobacteriota > Terriglobia > Terriglobales > Acidobacteriaceae > Sulfotelmatobacter. The sequence continues at coordinate 17,754 of JADGNQ010000007.1, read as the reverse complement.
GCTTGGCCGCTGGTCGGAGATGGTCTTCCACCAGCATGTTCGGCACGCGCGGTGCTTTGCCTTTGAGTCGGGCGGAGGCGGAGATGAAATCCTCGTCCCCGGCATACGCCGTCGTCGTCTCCCGCCAGTTCTTCAGCAAGCCGATGACGAGCGGATGTAGTACGACAGGCTTTTTCGAGGCGGCCGACTTTGGTTCTCCAAGTTTGCCTCGGACGAAGTTGGGGCAAGGTCTGGGAGGTACAACAAAGGCGGGGTGGGTATCCTGCAAGCCCAGTTTCTAACAAAGTGCGGCGGAAGCGACTCTTAATCGTCTTCGTGTACTGATAAGATCACATCGACGAACTTCGAGATGATCCTCACGGCGTCTTCTCGAACTAGAGCGTGGGTCCGCTTGATCGCTAAAGCCAGGCGGAGGGACCGAGCACTGGCAGGATGACCCGGAAAAATCTGCGTAAGCACCACCGCCAAGCTGCTAATCTAATCACGCTGCGGCCTACTGTTCGCTGCTGCGCCCCGAGTTCCAAACCCCTGAACCAGGAAGCTGGGCATTACAACGGACGCACAACACAAACCTGGTGAAACTCGTCAAACTCGTCTCAGCAGGTCGGAGAGGCTCAAGGAAGAACGACACCTCACGCGCAGGCTGCTGGGTCTATTGAAGAGAATCCTGAAAGAGGTCCAGCGCGCCTTCTCCAGGAGACTGGTCAGCCCGAGTAAGCACCCGGAGCTGGAATCACCCACGAGAAGGTAGAAGACTAGAAGCGCGTTTCCCATAAGGTATCTGGTGAAACTTCCCCCAATGCGACTTTTGGCCCGAAATGACTTCTGGTTTGTCCGTTACTCATCAGCTCTTCACAGAAAATCATTCTTCTTCGCCTGCACGAAGAAGGTAAGGCCCAGCAGCAAAGCAATTGTGGTGAATTCCGCCAACAGCACAGCCGAGGCCGCTCCGCTCCATTGAATAGTCGAACCCCACATTCCCTTCGCGATGCCGGGTATGTGAGCGACGACATACCCAATTCCGTTCACAGCTAGATTGCCTGCCATGATGGCGGCGACGGTCCAGCCCTGAGACTCGGTGATCAGAGCCAACGCTAGAATGAGGCAAGTGCTCAGCAGTATTTCAGTCGACATAATGGCGGCATAGGGAAGCAAACCACGCGAACTTGGCGACAACAGGAGCAGTCCGAAGCTGCCCAGCACCATCGTCAGCCAGGGAACTAGGAAAATCAGCAGGTTGCCCCAAATCTTGGAGGCGGTGTATTCCCGGTAGGAGATCGGCAGGCTCATAACGAACGGGAGCGTCTGCTCCTTCCGTTCCGTCACGATTGTAGACACAGCCATCTGCGCCCCGATGGCGATGATCACCGTGATGAGCAGGATAAGGCCGAGAAGGAACGCGACTTTCCCTCCCGTTGCGATGATGCCAAGAGTTGCCACAACCCCGGCGAGGGAGGCGAGAATCGCCCAACGTTGCAAGTACCAGTCTTTCAAAATGAGTCGCTTCACCATCGCGTAATTCATACGGTTTGTTTTTCCCTTCTGCTGTGCACATTGACGACAAAGATTTCTTCCAGCGTCATTGGGTCTACGGCTTGAACGGTGGCACCCGCGTCATTGCAGGCCGATACCATCGCAGGATCGAAACGGTTGGTGACCAGTACCGGAAGCCGTCCGCTTCCGCCGATCTCAACGACTCCCGGAAGACTAGGCAAGTCTGCCTCCGGCGAAAGCACGAGCCGCAAGCGGCGCCAGCGGTCCAGAAATACCTCTTTATTGTCGGAGGCGATGATTCGTCCACGATCGATGAACGTGATTTGATCGGAAATCTGCTCCACGTCGAGAGTGTTGTGCGACGAGAAAAGAATCGTTCGGTCCTCGTCCGCAAGCACCGCCATCAGTTCTCCCAGCACCTCTTGACGCGCCACGGGATCGAGTCCGGTGGTTGGTTCATCCAGTACCAACAGGCGCGGGCGCCGTGCCAGGGCCAGCAATAATGCAGCCTTGACCCGCTGTCCATGAGACAGACCTTTGATCTTTTGCCGGGGCTTGAGGTCAAAGCGCCGCAACAGCGTTTCGGCATAGGGCTGATCCCACTGCGGGTAGATCGACCGAACAAAGTTCATGTGCCAGGCCAGCGTCGCCGATCCATACAGACGCATGTCTTCCGATACGAATCCAATATCTAGTTTGGCTGCCGCCTGTTCTCGTGGCATCTCTCGGCCCAACACATGCACTAGACCCCGATCCTGATGAACCAGTCCCATCAGAATGCGGATCGTCGTGGACTTGCCGGCGCCGTTCGCCCCAATGAGGCCCATGATGGTGCCCGTGGGCAACTCCAGGCTAAGGTCGTCGAGAGTAAAGTGAGGATAGATCTTGCTCACTCCTTCGAAATGGACGGAGACGTCATTCATGAGTACTCCTTCGTCAGCCGGTCTGAGGCTTCTCGCACTCGCGAGGCAAGTTCTTTAGGCGTGAGGCCCAGTAGTTCCCCCAGTTGGGCAACTCGGTCGATGTGCTTATCTAGTTCCTGATCGTAAAGCTTGGCGCCCAGCTTGGGATCGGACGCAACTATCGACCCTTTTCCCTGTTGGGTCACAATAATGCCGTCGCGCTCCAGTTCCATGTAGGCACGTTTCACCGTGATCACGCTGACCCGAAGCGATACAGCAAGCTGGCGAATCGAGGGAATTTCCTTCCCCTGCTCCCAATCCCCCACGGCGATCCTTTGCCTGATTTGCTCCATGATCTGCAGATACATCGGACGGCCATCAGTCTGGGAGATTACGAGGTCGCTGTGCATGTCTCTATACTGAGTATACACAGATCGTTTTGGCAGTCAAGGTTTAATTTTGTGGGCCATGATTTCCGTCGCAATTGTTCAGACTTCGGTCGAACTGGCTGGCATGAGAGAACTTGCCTGAAGAGGAATGACCGGAGGGATAAAAAGGTAGCTCCCGGTCGGGCAAGTTCCAGCGAATTGTCGGCCAACCGGAAACGATCCAGAAACGGGCTTCGAGGAGATCGCCCCTCGGTGCTCTATTGCACTTGACCTGGTTCGGTAGATGTCCTCGAAGGCGACTTATGGCCCTGATCGGCGGGAGTCCGCCGTGTGTCACGACTTCTGGTTGACCCACTTTGTAGGAATGTTGTTGGCGAATCTTGCGGACTGGGTCTAGCGGGCCTAACGGTCCCTACGGCCCTAGCTTCGCAATATTCTCGTATTTCTGTCGGGCCTTTTGAAAGATCGACAGCACCGCCTGCTGCTCAGTTTCGGTATTCCACGCCTTGCTGCTCTGCGCCGCCGTGATCAGCCTTCCCATCCATGCCACGAAATACGCTGCATCCTCCGTATTGCGCAGCGGAGAGCCAGCTATGTCCACGTAAACTGGACTGGTCGTCGCGTATGGGTACAGATCCAAAATCGGGTACTCGGCTTTGTCACTGAATGCGCGCAGAAGGCACCAGCCACTGCTTTCAACTGGCAACTTGCCTTCGACGTAAGCACTCGTGTGATTTGCACTGAGCTCGAGTTCGCGTGCCACCTTCCCGTTGCAGACGATCTGCAGATAATCCACTGGAACAATGGACGCCAGAGCCGCCTTAAAAAAGACATCCTGCTTCTTGTCGAGATGGACCTCTCCCCCCGGCGTCTCGCGTCCGAGCTCAAAGCGCAGCAACGGCCCATTCGTCGCGAAGGTCCGCCCTGCTTTGATGGACTTGAGCCATGGCTCAAGCTTCAATGGTCCAGCGGGAACTTCCGCATAAACGCGGTTCAACCCGATCGGACCTCGCAACGAGGCGTAGTTCCCCATGAAATCTGTTCCGGCAGCGGTCGGCAGCCGGAAACCGCAGTTCAGCAACTTGTACCAAACCTCTGCCGTGGATTTATGGTCCGAAAAGCCGACAACCTCGATGTAATCCACTTTCCCAAGTGCCACATCAGCTGGCAGTTCTAACGTGACCGCGTCTTTCGCCGGATTCGGTACGCTTTCCAGCGGATGAACATACCCCACCAGCGCTCCTTGTTCGTGTGCCAGGTCAGCCACGTTAACATTTGCCGGAAATAGACTCGCCGCTTCCGTGTTTGGGTACCCGGTATATCCCGGCAAGATCAGATTCCGCGTCAAGTTCAGAAGCCCGAGGTGTCCCCAGTAGCTGGTGTGAAATTCCTGCGCGTGTTGCAGCAAGCGATCTTCGTCGGAAGCCGGATCAAGCTTCGGCGAAAAGTACGCGATATCCGGGAAGCGCTGTTCTTTATTGACGACCAGATTTTCAATGATCGACAGATTCTCGGCGGCGGCCTGTTCAATCAGATGCGATGGTGTATTCCGATACGTGCCCGCATAGTTCATGTGGACATGAGCATCCCCACTGACCCACCGCGTGTCGGGACTCTTCCACTCGATCTGTCGAAGCGAAACCGTAGCTTCCGAAGTCTTACCCGCTAGAACCTCTGAGCTTAGTTCTTCGAACCGGTATTCGAAGCCGCGCATGACGCCCACTTGCACTTTTCCAGCTGGAACCGGAACCTCAGAGATTCCCTTGGTGATGAAGTAGTGCGCCTCAAACGGACGCTCCTTGCGGTCAAAACTGTCGTCCGCTTCCATCCACGCATCATCCGGTGCATACGCCCGACCGTCTTCCGCCGTAACGAAGACTCGCGCTGCGACCGCCTTCCCGCCGTGGTCGGTAACTCGCAGAAGCAATTTCCCCATTGGCTTCAAGTACTTTCGCTCGCGAGCGACAACCTCGTCCTGCGCACCGCCGGGAATCGTCTGTATCCACAACGACGTATTGCCGGTGTGGTTCGAAATAAACGCAATCTTTGAGCCGTCGGGAGACCATCGCGGATTGATATTGTCGTAATCTCCATACGAAATCGGAAATGCATCGCCACCCGCCTCCGGCATCACCCAAAGCTGGTGCCACGACCGTCCCAAATATGACGCGTACACTATGCGCTTGCCATCTGGCGAAAGGTCAGGGCGGGCTTTCCAGGTTGTCTCCTCATAGTGGATTTCATGGGCGGTCGCGCCGGGTTCCGCCTTCATCCGCCAGAAGCCGCCAGTACCGTGAATGTGCCCTCGATTCGAAATGAAGAAGATCTCTGACCCATCAAGCGACCAGACCGGGCTGATCTCATGGTCGACGTTGCTGTAGTAATAGCGAGGAAGTGAACTGACGTTTTCGGGAGTGAGTTGCTGGACGTCGCTCAGTTCGCCATCCTCGAATCTTCCGCTAAAGATGTGGAGGTGACCTTTGAAGGAAGTTGAAACAAACGCCAGCCGCTTACGGTCAGGTGAGAACCGCGGCTCGAGATTAACCGCGCTGCCGGACGTGAGTTGTCGCGTCCGCCCATCGTGTAAGTCGAGCAACCATAGCTCCATGGCATCGTGGTTGTAGCGCGAAAAAACAACCCAACGTCCATCCGCCGACCAGTCCGGCTGATAGTCATAGCCCGGACCTGCAGTCAGTTGCTCGGCGATCGTGCTGTTTACATCCTGCCGCCACAGCGAGCCGGCCATGGAGTAAATCAGCGTCCGGGAATCCGGAGACCAGGCAGCCGCACTTGGTCCCGTAGTGAGCTGAGGCAGGTACATTTCACGATAGTAATAAGCGTGCGGGAGGTCAATCTGCTTGAGCACCGGCTCACGCTGCGCCACGCAATTCGCGCACAACAGGAAAGCAAAGATGAAAAGCCGAATCATTCGGGATGGGAACAAGGCCCCTCCACAACTCAGGAAACAGGACCGATTATACCGTCCCGAACCGAATCAACAATTTATCTGACGACTGGGATAATGGGCAGCACTACCTGCGAGAGGTGCTTTGCATCGTGAAATACGCGAATGTGCGCCCTTTTCATCTCGACACTGTTCACCTCCGATTTTCCACTCTGGAGGTTACGAGAGAAGTTCGGGGTGAAGCTTGCGGAGATTTGCAGGCGGATCCGGTGTCCCTGCAGAAACACGTTGCTGGTAATCAGGTTCTCCAATTTCAGTTCGTAGATTGTTCCTGGTGACAACAACTGCCGGCCCCGGCTGAAGTCGCGATAGCTTGCGCGCAGGACATCCAGCCCTGGACTCATCAGATTGATCGCCGTTCCATCCGGCGAGACGTCCAGAAGACGAGTCCAAAGATCGAAATCGCGGCAGTCGCAGGAAACAAAGATGCGGGCTGTGATCGGCCCCGTTATTTCGGTATCTTCCTGCAGCAGAGCAGAATCGAAGGTCAGAACGTCGGCGCGACTAGCCAGCTTGCGATAATCATGGGCGCCGGAAGAGTCGTACATATTCACGACGGGATTGGACGGATCGGAAACGAATTCGCTGAAGCTGTCCTGCTTGTCGAACGGCGAGGATTGCAGTCGACCTGCACTTGAACCGTCGCTCGCGGGGGCGAGGAAAGCCGATGTTTCTCTCGCTGTCGGTGGCCACTGATCACCGTCCCGCCACTGGTTGCGCCCCATTACGAAGTAACGCACCGGCTTTTCGCGATCGACGCCGTTGTCCATGCCCTTCAAGTAGTGATCCATCCAGCGCAGGACTACCTCGTCATAGTCGATCGCTGCGGTCGGGCCAAGCTCACGCTCTCCAGATCGCGTTTTTGCGGTACTGTCCACGCCATGAACCCACGGTCCAAGCAGCAGGTGAGTGCGAGGGTCCTTCTCGGCCTTCCTGGCTAGGAGCAGGCCGGCAAAGTTCGTAGTCGCGCCTTCCGGGCCATAGTTGTCGTCGTACCACGCCGAAAGGTTAAGAATAGCTGCGCGCGTGTGAGAGTACTTGTCTCGCAGTTCGCTCCAGTTCCACCACGGATCCTCCGGCGGATGTTGTAACCAGTCGAAATAATACGGGGCGGCTTGCTGCAAAGGCTTCACGTCCAGCAGGGGCAAGGTATTTAACATCTTCGGCCCTTCTTCATTCCAGGCAGCGAGGGCTTCTCGGTAAGTGCGCGGGCCGGGCAGATTCTTTTTCGCGCGGGTATCCCATGCAATGTCGTCCCAGATCCACTCGATCCATGACATGTCCCACGTTCCGCCCGCGTAGAAGAAATTCTGCGGCGTCGAGAATGTCATGGCCGGAACCATGGCCTTCAAGTGAGGAGGGTTCTGAACCGCGGCGAGCCATTGGACTGCACCGGGATACGATAGGCCGAAGGTTCCCACATCGCCATTCGACCAGGTCTGGGCCGCGGCCCACTCGATCGTGTCGTAGCCGTCTAGCCCTTCATTTTCGTAGGGACGAAAATCTCCATCCGAGTGGTGCCGTCCACGAACGTCTTGGATTACGACGGCATAGCCCCGCTCCACGGCATGCTTGAAAGTTGTGTACTGCAGCTGCGCGGTGTCCTTCCCGTAGGGCGTCCGATACACGAGGACGGGGAATTTGTCGGCCTCGGGTGGTCGCATTACGTCGGCGCGAAGAACCACACCGTCACGCATGGGCACGGGGACGTTCTTCTCCAGAACAGAATGTGTCTTGGACGTCGGGGCGTCCTGACTACCCATGAAAACGGAACTCGCAAGAATCAGAACCAAGACCCAGAGTTTCATCGGGCGTTGAGACTAACAGGGGGCGGGATGTGGCGGCAAGCCTTGCCCACTTCCGCCGCCATTTCCTCGTGCTCGACCGGAAGTTGTGTAAAATCCTTACGCTGCGATCCCAGTGAATTGAATGCCAACTGCTGCCGGATTGCATCCCAGGTGCTGAGTGTCGAGTTCTAACGCCCAATCCGTTGCGACAACCCTACCGGCCCGCTACTACACGAATCCTGATCTCTTCCGCGACGAAGTCGAACGCTTCTACTGCCAGACCTGGATTTGCGCCGGGCGCGCAGATCAAGTCCCGAAACCGGGCGACTTTTTTTTGCGAGAGGTTGCGGGTGAAAGCATCATCGTTACTCGTGATGGCAGTGACTCATTGCGCGCGTTCTTCAACGTCTGCCGGCATCGCGGCACCCGGATCTGTGCCAGCGCCGAAGGGCATTTCCCCGGACGGATCCAGTGCGGCTATCACGGTTGGACCTACGGACTCGATGGAAGTCTCATCGGCGCCCCCCACGTACATGACGGCTTCTGCCGCGAAGACTATCCCCTCAATCGCGTGCATACCGACGTCTGGGACGGACACATCTTTATCAATCTTGGCTCGGAGCCCGCCCCGCTGGCCAGTCAGCTAGAGGATCTGACTCAGAAATTCCAGAATTGGAAAATGGCTGATCTACGCACCCATCGGCGCATTGAGTATGCGGTGAAAGCTAATTGGAAGCTGATCATGGTGAACTACAACGAGTGCCTGCACTGTCCCATTCTTCATCCGGCGCTCAGTGCCATTACCGATTACCTCTCCGGAGAGAACGACCGTCCTCATCGCGGATACATCGGCGGTTCAATGGAGTTTCAGGGTGGCGCGAGGACTATGAGCAAGGATGGCAAGCTGCGGCGCAACTACCTTCCCGGACTCAACGCAGAAGAACGCGACAGAGTTTATTACTACGCGATTTTTCCTAACCTTCTGCTCAGCCTGCATCCGGATTACATGATGACCCACACGCTCTGGCCGCGTGCCGTGGATCGTACTGACGTTATCTGCGAATGGCATTTCCACCCTGATGAAATGGTCAAGCCTGACTTCGAAGCTGATGATGCGGTTGAATTCTGGGATGTTACCAATCGTGAAGATTGGGCCATCTCAGAGCTCTCGCAAGCGGGAATCAAGTCTCGCGCTTATAAGCCCGGTCCCTACTCCCGTTGCGAATCTCTACCCCACGCCTTTGACCAAGTGGTGCTGGATCGTGAGAAGCAAGTAGTCAAGAAGCAGGTCCCCTAAAGGGACGGCTTCCGTCGCAGCCTGGCATTGGTGCCCAGATAGCGAGCGATGTTCGAATAGCGCTCCGGGGTCGAGCAACGGGCTTGGAGGAGATCAATAGCGATCTCCTCGAAGCCGACTTCGGGCCAGCGTCGTCCTTGGGCGTAACTTCCGGGTCTGCCCGTGATCCGGGGCAACCTCATTCGACAGGTACTACAATCGGTCAGCAACCTTGCGCCTCGCTGCTTCGAAGGTTCATCAAGGCACTGCGCTCGGGTCGCGTTCCAATTCACTCGAAGAGGAGCGTCATTGATGGTTCGGATTGTGAATCTGGGTTTTCTCAGTCTGGTTATTATTTCCCTCGTAGGCGCACTAGCAGCGTCCTCCAAAGAAGTCACCGAATCAGCCACCACGGTTCTTCGTGACAATTGGTTCATCGAGCCCTCAGCCGATGTGCATGCACACGGGGAAGCGATCTCGAGCGTCGGGTTTTCCACGCGCGACTGGTATCCCGCCACGCTGCCCTCAACGGTAATGAGCGCGCTGGTCGAGGATAAGGTCTACCCCGATCCGTACACCGGCGTGAACCTGCGCTCCATCCCCGGCACGACATACCCGATATTTGAGGACTTCTCCAATGTCCCGATGCCGCCGGCCAGTCCGTTCCGACAGTCCTGGTGGTATCGCACCGAATTCAAGCTGCCGCCGGAATACAGCGGAAGAACAGTGTGGCTTGATTTCGACGGCATCAACTACCGGGCGAACGTGTGGATGAACGGCGTGCAGATCGCCTCCTCCGAAAATCTGGCGGGTACCTGGCGATTGTTCAACCTCGATGTGACGTCAGCCGCAAAGCCCGGCCAAACCAACGCACTCGCCGTCGAAATATTTCCTCCTCAGCCGCGCGACTTGGCCATCACGCTGGTCGACTGGGCGCCAATGCCTCCAGATAAGGAGATGGGCATCTGGCGTGATGTGCACATTACCGCCACTGGCCCGATCGCTCTGCGTTATCCGGCTGTGCTGACCAAACTCAACCTGCCTTCCACCGACCACGCTATGTTGACGATACGAGCGGAGCTGACCAATGCCTCCGACAGTCCGGTCGAAGCTGTACTGAAGGGACACATCGAGAATCTCGCCTTCGAGCAGCCAGTGCACCTCGGCCCGAAAGAAACTCAAGTAGTCCACTTCACGCCGGAGAAGTTTCCGCAGCTCGCCATCGCCAATCCCCGCCTGTGGTGGCCGGCCCAGGTTGGAAAGCAGGATCTCTACCCGCTCGACCTGACGGTCGAGGAGCAGGGACACGTCTCCGATTCGACGCATATTCGCTTCGGAGTACGCCAAGTCACTTCGAACATTGACGAGAAAGGTCACCGCATCTTTCAAATCAACGGCAAAAACATTCTCATCCGAGGAGCTGGTTACAGCTTCGATCTGCTGCTGCGGTCCTCGCCGGACAGGCAGCAGGCCGAACTCAGGTACGTGCGCGATCTCAACCTCAACACAGTGCGACTGGAGGGCAAACTGGAGAACGAGCACTTCTTCGACCTGGCGGACCAGATGGGCATTCTCGTGATGCCGGGCTGGTGCTGCTGCGATCAATGGGAAAACTGGCCGGCCTGGGACAAGGAAAACGAAACGATCGCGGGAGATTCACTGCGCGATCAGATTCGGCGGCTCGAGCGCCATCCCTCCGTAATCAGCTGGATGTATGGTAGTGACTTCGCTCCTCCGCCCCGAATCGAAAAACTGTACTTGGGAATCCTGCAAGAGTTGGATTGGCCGAACCCGTCAATCTCATCGGCGGCCGGCAGGACCACAACCATCGGACCCAGCGGCGTGAAGATGACGGGACCTTACGAATACGTCGCGCCCTCATTCTGGTATCTCGACACACGCCACGGCGGCGCGTTCGGTTTCAACACCGAGACCAGTCCGGGACCGGCGATTCCACCCGTCGCGAGCCTGCGGCGCATGCTGCCGCCGGACCATCTCTGGCCCATCGATTCCGTCTGGGAATACCACGCCGGCGGCATGTCTCATACTCTGAACGTGTTCACCGAGGCTCTCAACGAACGCTATGGGCCGGCGAAGTCAGTGGAGGACTACGCACTCAAAGCGCAACTGCAAGCCTATGAAGCCCACCGCGCCATGATGGAAGCCTACGGCCGGAACAAGTACTCCTCGACCGGCATCATTCAATGGATGTTAAACAATGCCTGGCCGAGCATGATCTGGCACATGTACGACTGGTACCTTCGCCCCGCAGGATCATATTTCGGGGTGAAGAAGGCGTGTGAACCGCTGCACGTGCAGTATTCCTACGATGACCGTTCGATCGTGGTTGTGAACTCCTATTACCAACCGTTCGCCAACCTCAAAGTTACAGCCAAGATGTACAACCTCGACATGCAGGAGAAGTTCTCGAAGGACTCCGAGATCGGTGTCGGTGCGGACAGCAGTACGCGAGTGTTCACACTGCCTGCAATCGAGGGGCTGAGCGCAACCTACTTCGTCAGTCTCAGCCTTGAATCGGCCGGCCAAATCAAGAGCAGAAATTTCTATTGGCTCTCCACCAAGCCGGAGACGATCGACTGGAGCCGGCAGGAGGAAGATCCTACCGGTGAATATGACATCTCGACCTGGGCGCCCACCAAGACCTTTGCCGACTACACCGAACTGAATAAGCTCCCACGGGTCGACCTGGACGTCACTGCCCAGAACAAAAAAGATGGCCAGGAAGGCTCGACCACAGTTACGGTCCATAACCCGACATCGACTCTTGCTCTTGCCGTGCACCTTAAGGTCAACAAATCATCGAGCGGCCGCGTCAGCCGCGAAGGCGAGACGGACAATGAAATCTTGCCGGTGCTCTGGCAGGATAACTATTTCGCTTTGCTGCCCGGAGAGACGCGCCAGGTGACCGCCACATATCGCCTCGGCGAAAAGAGTAAGGCGACCCCAGGCGTTGAAATCGATGGATGGAATGTCAACCCCAAGGCGGCTGACATTCAGCAATAGATTTTCGAGAACACAAACTTTACCAGGAAAACAAAGGCCAAATTCAATGAATTCTCGACCACCTTTCGAAGCACACCGCAAGGACTTGGATAAGGTTTTGCGCATCCTGCAGGATACGTCGACGATTGACCGCGAATACATGGCCCCCATTGAGGAGTTCCAGGCGCGAGTTCGCCGCACCAACCAGGCATTGCAGCATTACGGCCACACTGTTGGTCTCGTCTTTTCCGACGAGCAATATGCCGGCGACGTTCCTTATCTCGGCGGAAATACGAACATCTCCATCGAGCAGGTGGCCGGCGTTATCGGGCCAAACGGATTTCATGTCGTAGCGGGCCTGGAGGGCGGCTACGTTGCCGAGCAACTCGCGGACCGCGCCGGGGCCACGGTGCACAAAGTCGAACTACTGCAGTTGGCCGACGAGAAATACCCCATCCGGGCAGAGCGGCTTGAGGATGTCATCAAAGCCGCCGCAGGCAAGGACGTCGACCACATTGCTCTGCTGACTCCACGTCAGGTGATCCCCGCAGGTCTGGTCGAATACCTCCAGAACATCTACGGCCGCGAAGGCGTGGTCGACGCGCAGGAACTTTACTACCGCGTGAAGTACGAGAAGAGTGCGATTGAGATGCGCCTCATCGCCGATGCCTGCGTCATCGCGGATGCGATGTTGCGCGCCATGCTGGCGGTACTACGTCCGGGGCGTCTCGAAACCGAAGTAGCGGCCTGGGGAGCGTGGGTCGGCCGCATGCTGGGCTCCGAGCGCGACGGCTTCCAAATCATGGTGGGCGCCAACACGGCCAACCGCACACTGATCGGTCCGGCACTGAACCGGCAAATTCACGAGGGCGACTGGGTTCACTTGGGTGTTGCGCCGAAGCGAGATGGCTTAACCGCTTGCATTCGCCGCTCCGTGATTGCCGTCGACTCGCCTACGAAAGTTACGCCGGAGCAGAAGTACTGGTTCGATCTGGTCGAGGAAGGATACAACGTCGGCGAGCACTCGTATCGTGAAGTAGCGGGCAAGCAATTGCCCGCGCGCCTGCAGGAGCAATCTCTCGTGGACTTTTTTGCAGGACACTCGCAAGAGATCTCACGCCGTATTGGTCGGGAGATCAACCTCGCGCAACAGAAGCCCTACACCGGCACGCACAACTCCGGCTACACTGAATGCCAGGAGTTCTTTGGCGCCATCACTCTCGACAGCCAGGAACCGCTAGGCAATCAGATTGTCACCATGCTGGACGTAGCGTTGCGCGGGATCGGAGACCGATGGCACGACGTCGTGATCCCCGGCTTCGATTTCTGCGTAGTGGAGAACACTCTGGGCAAGTACGGCACGCGAGTCGAAACGCTCACCAAAGTGCCGATCAATGTGCAAGAGTTCGTCGCGCACTAGCTGTCGAGCCCTGGTCGGCAATGCGGAAGTAATCCGGGAACCCTTCAGGGATTTGTCTCCTGGTCCAGAAACGGGCTTCGAGGAGATCAGCGGCGATGTCCCCGAACGCGACTTCGAGACAACTTCACGTCTCGCTGGCCGAAAACTACCGATGCGATCCAGTTGTCCGGCTTCGGATAACTTCAGGTTTGCCCGTGATCCACCCGCAATCACCAGCAGAGCTTAGAGAAAGCCGATTTCTCGGTACGAATCGCCGCGAAGCGGCGATCACCCTATGATTTGAACTCGCGAATGGCATCGCCAGCGCCACTGAGGTTGGCAAGCCGCATCTCAGAATATTTGCGAGACAGAATCACACCCGGCGCGCCGGCGCGGAGAGCGGCCAGGACTGCTTGTTTCACGCTTTGCGGCGTGCACTTGCTGTTGCTGGGCTCGGTCGGGATGTCGATATCGATGCCGGGCCAGATCTGAGTCTTCGTGCCGGCGACACCCTCCAGCGCACGTTTCGTCTCGCGGTGGACGTAATCGGCCGAAAGCCCGCTGTGCGGAATCTGATCGTAGCCGCCCTCCTTCAATCCCATCACGGCATAGTTGAAATCGAGCAAGCCCTGTTTTGAGAGATCGGCATATAGGGTCGATCCGGCATTGTCTGCATACAACGCCATGCGCTCGCCTCCGCAGTTGTTGTACATGACGACCTTTATGAAATCGGAGTAGTTCGAGAGCTCGTGAAGGTCTTGCTCGGCGCGGTAAATCGGATTGAAGGAATTGTTGTGCCAGATGTGCCAACCCACGGGCACTGCCGGCTTCGCCGTCTTTACCGTTTTGTAGATTGCGGCGTAGGTCTCGCGCAGGCTATCGGTCCAGAGCATTTCCCATGCGACCAGCTCGGGATAGCGCAACAGCAGACGCCAGAATTGAACGTAGTAACCGTCCACGGGGCGCTTCCCGCTGCGTGAGGAGCGAACGAATTTTTCCAGTTCCAAAAAACCCTGGCGGGCACGCTCCACATTAATACCGCGTTCTTTCGCTTTGGTCTGACAAAACTGGCAAAAGCAAGTGACGTTGCCCGGATCGACCGGAGGCGTGTCGTGTGTGGCTCCAAGGCTGTCGCAAAGTGCGCCTTGCCGTTCCGATCCCCACATGATTCCGTCGATGTCGTAGGAACGCGCGTAGTCCTCTACCAGGCCGGTCAGGAAATTCCGGTAGTTGGGATTGTTGACGCACAGCGTGTCGGCGTTCCGCCCGTGCAGATCTCGCTCCTGCAGTTTCTCGATGTTCGGCAGGTCGGTGCGAAATACGTCCTCGAGCCAGCAGATGACCTTCATGCCGCGCTTCTTTGCTGCGGGGAGAACTTCGGCCAGGATATCGAGGTCCGGGTGGTCGGGCGCGCGAGTGTCTTTGAGAACAGTATTTTTGTAGTACTGAGGATGAGGAGTGGCGAAATTTCCGCCGTGAAAATTGAGATCGTACTCCTGCTTGCCATGATCGGGCAGCGGCTGGCCCGGAATCTGTCTTCCGGCGATGCCGCGACCGTAGGTGAAGACCGCGAGAAACAGCGTATTCACGCCGGCACGTTCCTGAAGCACATCGAGGACTTTCTCCGTGCCTTCATCTACAAAGGAAACCGCTCCGACCTGGATGCCGATCATTCTGGAGGAGACAGCCGCATGGCCTGAATTTGGCATGGCCAAGGCGGCGCCAGCTGCGGCGGAAATCTTCAGGAATTCCCGGCGATTCAAATCCGATTTCAACATGGACTACTCCTATCTTTTTTGGTAGCAGCCGATGTCTATGTTGCCTGATTTGACTCGCGGTGTGCCTTCTACGTCCAGTTCTCCAACCGGCACTCCGGCAAGCGTGCCCGCAGCGATCGCGGGAGAATCGGATTGCAGGTGAAAGTCCTTCGCGGCAGTATCAACAAAATGCGGATCGAGAAAGCGCGAATGACGATCATTCCCGGTGGACTCAACATATTGCTCGAATCCTGTCACCGTGGCGGAAGCGCCTGCCCAGTTGCTCGCCTTCGCTCCAGAAGCACAGTAATAAAGGTTGTGATCAATCACGGCGGGCGGCCGGCTCTTGTCGACCTGAGATTTGGTTACCGAGAAGAGGCAGCGGGGCCCCGCATAGACGATGTTGTTCTCGAAAACATTGTCTGCCATGTTCCATTGCATCTGAAACTCACCCGAGCCGGTTGCGGACGTGTCGTTTTCGTAGAGCGTGTTGTTCACCACGTTCGAGTGCTCGGTGTGTCCTCGCTCTGGCGCATAACCTCCGATGGAAACACCGGCGGTGTGGCAATGATAGACAAGGTTATTCCGCGCGGTGATGTAGCTGGTGGCGCGGTCCTTGTGCTCACTGGCCAACTCGATTCCGAAGTCAACATTATGAATGACGTTCTGCTCGATCAGGATCCTGGTGCCGCCATCCACGTAAATGCCATCGGACGATTCATCGTTGCGGTAGGCCGGATTGCCGCGCGAAGTAATGTTGTAAACCAGATTGCCGCTGACAACTCCGTCGCGAGCCTGGTCAACGGCGGGTTCGGGCGCCGTGCGCTCGAAACCGATGACGTCGATTCCAATGTTGTTGTTGTCGTGGACAACATTGTGCGTGATGCGGAAGTTCGTGACGTTCCCGTTCACTACTAATGACTCGCTCGAACCGGTTTTGAGGTGATGCACTTCATTGCCGTCGATGATCAAGTCAGTGATAGGAGTTTTGGCGTCGGTACCGTACACGGCAATGCCAAAGCCGTTGCCGCCTGATCCCGGAGCATCACGGCCCTCAAAGTTGTTCTCAATGTGATGGATGTTGTTCTTTAGCAGTTCAATATGAGAGCCGGCCCCGATTACGTTTATGCCCAAGGGAGCGAGCCGATGTTCGGGGGTGCGGAAGTTGCGAATCTCGAAGCCCTCGATCCTCACGTAGCTTTTGTTTTGAATCGTGAGTACGCCGGTTCTGTCAGTGGGAGTGAAATGTGCTGCGTCGAGCACCGCCGTTTCGCCCGGATAGCTTCGAAAAGTGATGAAGCCATCGCTCGCGTTCCCGGATGCGTTGATGCTCACCAGTTCTTCGTAGACTCCGCCCCGAACGTGGACCGTACTGCCCGCCCGCGCGGTGTCTGCGGCGTGTTGGATGGTGCGCCAAGGCGCCGCTGGAGTGCCGGGGTTCGAATCATTCCCGGTCGTCGCCACGTAGAAGGAGGAGTTTGTCTGGCCTAACGCGGCGGAGACGCAAGTCAGCAATATAAGGAGCGTGGAAAACTTCATGCTCATAACTCCCTGGCGCGAGATGGCGCCTTATGTCGGATGATCGATATCGTTTTCTTTCGTTTGTGCAGCACGAGCGCCACGCCCTCACACCAGCGGCTGATCAGGCTTGTAATTGTGCCGCAATGTTAGCGAGCCATCGGAGTTGACCTTCTGTCGGCAGGCCCAACGGACCGGATAACGCACGCCCTTCACTTCGAGCTCAGCTTTCAGCCGCAACCCCTGCCATGCGACGCCTGCAGGCAGCATCAGCATGACTTGATGAACGCCCGTCGGTTTCGGGTAGCCGGCGTCGACGCAGCCCGACACCTGAATCTTGTTGTCTTCGCTGAACACGGTAAGGCGCAGCACTCCGGGAACTGGAGCGATTCCGTCGTTCGTCAATCCGAGAACCAGGCCGTTCGCTCCATCACGCTTGAAGGTCCATATAAACGAGGGGCGGATGCGATAGCCGATCTTACGGGCGATCTCATCGATCGGCCCGGGGAACTTCTCGTAGTAACTCGTAATGCTGCGGGCCGATTGGTTGTGCCAGCTCCAAACCGATAGATAGTTGACGCCGACGTCGGCCACGTGAGAAATGATTTGCTCGTTGTAGGTAATTCCATCTTCGTCGATCTGAAGTTGCTTCGGATCGCCGGTGGTGAAGCCGACTTCGCAGATCGCCGCGGCCCAGGGCGGACGGTAACTCAACGCCTCGATTTGGGTGTTCTCAATGAAGATCGTATCCGTGCGCAGCCAATTACCAGTGCGCATCGTGCGATCCACGAGATCGGCGTTGCCCACGTTGCTGAAGTCGGGCTGCGTGTTGGTCGCCAGAGGTACTTTGGTCCAGTGTTCGAGTTGCATCTCGAACATGGTGGCCCAGGTCTGTTCCGCGACCAATTGGCTGGGGAAGGGATTGCCCTCGTACGGCCAGGTGTGTCCTTCGCCCCAAAAGCCGTACATCATCGTGTCCATGAACTCGATTTGCGGATGACCGTTGAGTTCGGCGGCCAGCAGTTCATTCAATTCGCGAAACGCAGCCTGATACGCCGGGTGATCGTAGCGGGGCACGCGGTTATCTTTCTTGTAGCGCGTTTCCGCGGGGTTGCCCTTCCACTCGCCTTTGAGCTTTACATAGGGAACCTTGTTGAGGAGAAAGTCCGGCATCCCCGGATCGGGAAAGTCAGGATTTTCCAGCATCACTCGGAAGCCGACGCGCTTGTCGTAGCGGCGAGCCAGATCAAACGTGATCTTCCAC
>JADGNQ010000182.1 GCA_017883385.1 Candidatus Sulfotelmatobacter sp. | reverse complement strand
CGGTCGAAAGCGATGGAAGTGGCGTTCATCATCTCGGCCACGAATGGTTTCACCACGTAATTGGTGTCAATCTTGAAAATCGCAACCGGGACCTTCTGGCCGCGCGAACCTGAGAATGTGACGTAGATGCTGCCTTCGGCGTCGAGGGCGGGGTTGGTTACGGGATGGAGATTCTCCGCGATCGGCACCGCCACCTTCACGACGTGTGGATTGCTGAGGTGGCCGTCGGTTGCCACCACGACCGGGCCGGAGGTTGCGCCTTCGGGAACGCGCGCGACCAGGAATGCTTCAGAACTGACGACGACCGATCCCTCGACCTCGCCGAACCGCACCTTGGGACGGTGCAACTCTTGCGGTCGCAGCCCCGAGCCAGTGATCCGGATTTCGCCACCGGCAAGCGCGAGAGCCGGCGCGACCGCTTCGATGCGCGGTCCGCCGTTGACGCTTTTCCTGCCGCGGAGACGGTCGGAGAATCCCATGAAGAGTGCCGAGTTGCGAGTACCGGGTACCGAGCGGCAAGTCGCGAGTTGTTTCTCGGTACTCGATACTCGCAACTCGGTACTATCTTAGTAGACCAGAGTGGAGCAGAAGTTGCATCACCGCCAGCGCGTAAATTCCTGCCGCAACATCGTCGAGCACGATCCCGGTGCCTTCCGGAAGCTTCTCCAGTTGGCGCACCGGGGGCGGCTTGACGATATCGAAGGCTCGAAAAAGTATAAAACCCGCTAGAAAGGTCTTCCACCCGAGGGGGACCGCAATCAACGCGATCAGTTGACCCGCAACCTCGTCGATCACGACAAACTGTGGATCTTTCACGCCAGACGCCCGCGAAACCTGCGTGGCGGCGGGAATCCCGATCAGCGTGACCAGCAGCGCCAACGCGATGGCGACACCGGTTCGCCGCGATGGTGTCAACCCATAGGCGAGTGCGGCCCAGAGAATTACCGTTGCAGCCGAGCCCCAGCTCCCTGGCCCCGGGCGCAGGCGGCCGATGCCGAAGAAAGTCGCAACGAGGGTTGCCCAGAGAGGACCGCGGGGGCTACGGTCCGGGTCGGGCGTGCCCGTCACGCTTCATCCTCGGGGTCTTCCGGATCGCGGTCGCGGATCGACTCCTCCGCATCTGCCACCGGCGACGAGATGACGTATGCTCCGCTGGCCCACTTGCCCAGGTCAATCAAGCGGCAGCGGTCGCTGCAGAAAGGGAAATCTGCATCAGTATTCTTTACCTCTTTCTTGCAAATGGGGCAACGGAGCTTGAGAGTACGCTTGCGCGGCATAGAGCATTCTTAACTTGTCTAAAGCAGATTGCAGATTGCAGATTGAAAAGTAGTGGCCTAGTGATGCTATACGATCTTGGCCACCAGATCGTAATCGTGCGCCTCCGTGATCAGGCAACGATAGAATTGACCAGGCTGGGGCACGACTTCCTCGGGAAAGTCGTTGACGAAGACTTTGCCGTCAATCTCGGGCGCGTGCATGGGAGTGCGGCCTTCGAGCAGCAATTCTGTTTCTTCGGACTCGCCTTCCAGCAGCAGATCGAATTCCCGTCCTACCAGCGCTTTTTTTTTCTTCTTGCTGATCTGGCGCTGGATTCCCATCAAGTGCTTGCGCCGCCGTTCGATCTCGCGAGGCGACAGCTTCTTGTCCAGACTATAAGCTGCGGCGCCGTCCTGATCGGAATAGGCGAACGCACCCATCCAGTCAAACTGGGCCTCGCGCACAAAATCGCACAGCTCTTCGAATTCCTTCTCAGTCTCACCGGGGAAGCCCACGATGAATGACGTGCGCAGGGTCAAGTCGGGTATCGTCCGGCGCATCTTCGCAATGGACCGAAGGAAAACGTCGGCACCACCGCCGCGCTTCATGCGCTTCAGCACGGAGGCCGAGGCGTGCTGAAGGGGCACGTCCATGTAGGAGCAAATCTTCTCGTGCTGAGCAATCGTCTCCAGCAACTTGCCGGTGATCTTATTGGGATAGGCGTAGAGAAAGCGGACCCAGCGCAGATCTTCGATTCCGGCCAGCTTTTCGAGCAGCAAGGCCAAGCCGTCTTTGAGTCCAAATTCTTCACCGTAGCAGGTCGTATCCTGGCCGATCAGGGTAATCTCACGCACGCCGCTTTGCGCTAACCGCTCAGCCTCGGCCACGACCGACTCGAAGCGGCGCGAGCGGAACTGCCCGCGCAATTGGGGAATAATGCAGAACGTACAGGGATGGTCGCAGCCCTCGGCGATCTTGATGTACGCCATGTGCCGCGGGGTGGCGAGAATGCGGGGCGTGGCGTCATCATAGAGATAGTTGGGCAGATCGCCAATCGCTCCGTCCCAGGATTCGCGGGAGAAGCGGCCCTGCGCGGCGCGCGCATCGCCTTCGGGCCGCGAGGGCAGGACCACGAATGGCGAGGCACTCCGCACTGGCGCTGGAGCGACGCCGGTTGCGGCCAAAATGCTCTCCAGTTCGCCGGTTCCCACGACGGCATCGACCTCGGGAATGTCCTTGCAAATCTGGTCGCGGAAGCGCTCGACCAGGCATCCCGCAACCACGAGCTTCTTCGCTTTACCGCCGGTCTTATGCGCGGCCATTTCCAGGATCGTGTTCACCGACTCCTGCTGCGCGCTTTCGATGAACGAACATGTGTTGACCACGATGACGTCGGCGTCTTCGGCGCGCTGGGTCAGTTCGGCACCGGCCCGCGCCAACAGGCCCATCATGACTTCGCTATCCACCAGGTTTTTGGGGCAGCCCAAGCTGACGAAGCCCACCTTCTGGGGGCGGGCGGCTGGCGGACTCTCCGTAGACTTCTCTTGCTTAGAATCAGGCTTGAGATCAGGGGAACCGCTGACAGTGAGATCCTTCACAGGCATGCAATCTTTCTAGTTTAGCATCCCGCAGCGCGGCATCCTGCATCGCAGTCTCTTTAGTGGGCAACATTAGAGCGCACGTGGCTGGGACCACAAAAGATAGTACTTGTGGGTCCAAAAGGGCCGATGTCGTGCTAGGCTATTTCGTACCGCCGTAATAATTTAGGATTCACCGCGCAGGAGGGGAAATGTTTGGCAAACGATTTTGGATTGCTGTCCTGTCGGTAGCGTGCCTTCTAGCGGCGTCGGCGGTTGCGCAGGATGAGAAGAACGAGATCGGCGGCACAATTGGCCGCACCTTTATCAGCGACCAAGGCATTAAGGGCTCGACCTTTTTCGACCCAATCATCCACTTCGGCAAAGGCCTGAGTTTCGAAGGGGAGTACGCCCACCGGTTTCTGGTGACGCCGATCTACGCGGTTTCCGGCGAAGCGCTGCTGATGTACAACCGCGACATCGATCTAAATGCTGGCGCATACGGATTCTCCGTCGTGCCAGGAGACATGAAGTCCTTGTTTGTGACCCCGGCGGCCCGGGTGAATCTGTTTCCAACTACTGCGGTTTCGCCGTGGGTGAGCTTGGGCGCGGGGTTTGGCCACTTCAGCGAGAGTTCGCAACTGATCTATGGCGGCACGAACACTGGCAAGTCCACGACTGGATTTGTGCTTCAAGGCGGATTCGGTCTGGATGTAAAAGCTTGGCGGAAGCTCAGCATCCGGGGCGAAGTCCGCGACTTCTGGTCGGGCGAACCGGATTTTCCTCTGGCCCCGACCGGGAAGTCCCGCCAGCACAATTTTTTTGTGGGCGGCGGAGCATTCTGGCGCTTCTAGTTGGGTCTGCCTAACGGGAGCATCGGCGCAACTCAGCGGTTCCGGGTGGCTGACTCGACTTCCTCGTACAATTCCGGCAAACGCTGTGCGTCATTCGCGGAATTTCCAAACCGTGCTGCTTCATAGACCTCGGTGAAGCGCGCGACTGGTTCGCGCAGACGGCCGTCTTCAATTCTCTTCACGAACTCCTGGGGCGTCTGCGCCGCAGGTTTTTCCAGCCCCCGCCGTCTCAGGGATCGGGCCATTCGTTGGTACCACATGGCGGCGGCCTGTTCGGGAGAGCTCTCCGGATGCGCGGCCAACCACCTTTCGTGCAGCAGGCGCGCGATCCGCGACAGATTTCCAAGCAGCAGAAGCCCAAGCGTGATGCCCGCACCGATGATGACCCATCTGACGGGCGAATGTTCCACGCGATCCTGGCTGCGACGGGCCCACTTGAGCATGGATTCATAGTGGTTGCGCGCCCAGGCGCGAGCGCCCTCCCACAGGCCGCGCGTGCCGCTGACCGCGGCCTGGCCGAGCACGTACTGGTGGGAACTGTCGTAGCTGACTATCCAATCGCGCCAGAATGAAGCCATGGCATCGACATAAAGCGAAACCCGGCCCCATCCCTGCGGCGTTCCGGTGCCGCCTGCGGGAGTCGGATCGAATGTCTGCCAGCCGTAGCCGGGGAAATACGCTTCCACCCAGGCATGCGCGTCTTTGGCTCGTACGACATAGTTTCCGGTCAGGTCGTTGAACTCGTCGGTGCGGAATCCGTTGACCACGCGCGAAGGAATCCCCAGCGTGCGCAGCATGACCGCCATCGAAGATGCAAAGTACTCGCAGTGCCCTCGCTTGCGCTCAAACAAGAAGTTCGCGATAGGATCTTTCACCGCGGTCCGGGGCAATTGCAGGGTGTAGCCGTAACGCGTCCTCAGGTGGTTCTCGAGAGCAGCGGCCTTGTCGAAATTGCTGTTGGCGGCGGCGGTAACCTGGGCAGCCAGCCGCGGAACGCGCGGGTCGAGCGCCGGTAGCCGCAGATACCTGGCCGCGATCTGCGGCGGATAGTTCTGTCCAGCGGTGCGCAACTCGGCCGCCGAAGGCGCGGCGATGTCTGAGTCGGCCTCGTAGCGACTGATGCCACGTGCCGTGTCGAAGTTATACACCGCCCCGCTGGAGTCGGCCGCCAGTTGGCGATAGTCTCCGCTGACACTGCGAGCCCAGGGAGCGAGGAAGAAAACGTTAGTGCTGATCGGCTCCATGAGCACGCGGTAGTGGATCACCTGCTCGCGCACCTGATTCGTCATCACGTAGGACGTTAAAACGGCGTTCCCAAATCGTGGCACAGCAAAGCTGTTATCCGGCTGTCTCTGCAGTACAAACTGGTCGTGCGAATTCGACCAGGCGTGCCCGTCGAAATTTGCCAGCGCCACACCCCGCCAATGCAGGTCGTAGCGGCCCACCGTGTCGCCGTCGATCTGCACGTGCATGACGACCGCGTTCGATTGCTGGATTTGCCCAATCTGCCCCAACTGCACGTGATCGCTGAACCCGGACGAGAAATCAGTACCGAACGAATATTCGCCGAGGTATCCGGCCGACATGCGGGGCATGAGGAAGAACATGGCGGCGCCGCAGATGAGAATCATCAGCATCAACGCCGGTGCCACGCGCGCCAGGGAGAATGCCAAATGCCGGTGCTCCTGAGGATCATTGGAATGCCGCGCCCGGATGCTCGCCGCGTGGCTCGAACGTCGCATCTCCATCAGGACAAACGTGGCCACCGCCATCAGCATGAACGCGGCAAACGAGAAGAGGAAGACGCTGTCGACCGTCAGCACGGCCGAGGCGAGCACCATGAGAAAGGCGAGAATTGCCAGGGTGACGTGGTCGCGTTCCTTACGCAGCGAGAACATGCGCACTACTACGCCGAACAGCGCCAGGTGCACCGTGGCGGGTAAGAAACTCCGCGAAAAAATGAAATAGTCAGCGGCGAAAAAGACAAAGTAGACGACCGTGAGCGGAGTCGTCCATCGCTCGGAAATAACCACTTGACGCCGCTTGACCAGAAGATAGCCGCGAATCGCCAGAGCGACTCCAACCAGAGTGATCGAAGGCAGGTCGAGGCCACCCGTGCTTGCCAGGGTGCCATAGCCAGTCAGGACAAGCAGATATAGCGCTAGGTCGAAGTAGTGGTCGATGGCCCGCTGGAGAGGGATCGCGCCGAATTGTGAGGAGTGAAGCGACATTCATGTGCGAGCAGAAGGGAATGCGAGACCGTCCGCTGCGAGACTTCTTTCCTTAGACAACCATTGTTCGACAACCGTCACCAGAAGGGAAGGCTTTGCAGCAAGATTCTTGCACCAAAAGTCACATACGGTTTTGCAGGCTAGTGACACGGTTTGCGAGGCAGATGCTCTCACCATGGCCAGCAGGCCGCCGGCGTACGCGCGGCACTACGAAAGCAGCAATTGCAGAATGCTAGAATGATTCAGGTCAGGCATCGGTCTTACGCGACGTACTCCCGCCAACCCCGCCAGGTCCGGAAGGAAGCAACGGTAACGGGCTCTTGCGTGTGCAGTGAGTCCCCGGTGCCTGGCTTATTTTTTTCGGCTTGTCTGACCGAGTGGTTCCTGTCCTTGCGATTACCAAGATTTACACTCCTGTTACGACTCTTTGCGCAAGAAACGATTCCTCGTGCATCACAAGGTAGTAGGGTCGGTGCAACCATTTGCCGCGCCCGCGAGGAGAGAAATGAATAGTCGCGGTATTTCCCCCAAACTCGCTCCCAATGTCACCATTCGGGTATCCGGAAAGTTGTTTCAAGGACATCTGCCCTACCTGGACCAACTGGTTCACTCCGCAGTTGATTGCCGCTTGTGGCCCATGCTGAACCTCTCGCAGCTAGAGGAAATAGATCGCTTTGCTCTCTTCTACCTGATCGACGGCGAAAATCGTGATTTCGGGATCGCTTTCTGCCCGAATTTCATCCGCGAGTGGATGGAACACGAGAAGGACCGCGCTGCCGCATGAAGGGCTGCGGCGGATGTCTGCCTCAGTTTGACGCTGGAAGAAGAAAATAACCACGAAGGGCACGAAGTCACACGAAGGAACGCTTACAAATGCGCCCTTCGTGATACTTCGTGCCCTCGTGGTAAAGATCTTCATGTTGAGCGACCATCGAGTTTCCGATGCGGTTAGACATTCTGCTCCGAATCCTTCAGAATACTCAGTTTTCATATTTCAGGAGCCCTCATTGACCAAACCGATCCGCGCCAAGATCAGCGCTCTCGGCACCTACCTGCCGCCTCGAGTTCTCACCAACGCCGACCTGGAAAAAATGGTCGACACAACCAACGAATGGATTATGGAACGCGTCGGAATCCGTGAGCGCCATCTCGTCGACAAGGGGGTGGCAGCGAGCGACTTGGCTGTTGCGGCAGTAAAGAATTTGCTGGCTTCACATCCCTTCGACTTGCAGGAGGTGGACCTCATCGTGGTGGGCACGGTGACGCCTGACATGATGTATCCGTCGACGGCCTGCCTGGTGCAGCACAAACTGGGCATCGAGAACACGTGGGGCTTCGACGTCTCCGCCGGATGCTCGGGATTTCTGTACGCTTTGAACACCGGCGTGAAGTTTGTCGAGTCCGGGCAATACAAGAAAGTATTGGTGATCGGGTCCGACGTGAATTCGTCGATGACGGACTATACCGACCGGGCGGTGTGCATTATTTTTGGCGACGGTGCGGGCGCGGTCTTGCTCGAACCCGCGGAAGACGGGGAAGTCGGAATCGTCGATCATGTCGCCCAGATCGAGGGCATGGGTGGACAGTTTCTTTACATGCCGGGAGGGGGAAGTCTGAACCCAGCTACGCACGAGACGGTTGAAAAGAAAATGCATTACATCCATCAGGATGGCAAGCAAGTGTTCAAGTATGCGGTGAAGAAGATGGCGGAGATGACCGAGCGCATCCTGGACAAGAACAAACTTACGGGTAAGGATGTGGACTGCTTCATCGCGCATCAGGCCAACCGGCGCATCATCACGGCGACCGCGGATCGGCTGGGGATGCCGATGGAGAAGGTGGTCATCAACATTGATCGCTTCGGCAATACAACGGCCGGGACGATCCCCATCGCCATGCAGACGGCAGTGGAAGAGGGAAGATTGAAAAAGGGAGACCTGTTGCTGATTGCGGCCGTCGGCGCAGGGTTCACTTCTGGAGCGACGCTGCTGCGTTGGGCGTTCTAGGAGCAGACGTCTCTATTGCGTTGTCATCCTGAGATTCGCTCTGGATAACAAAGGTCGGTTAGACATTCTCCCTCCAATCCTTCAGAATACTTGAGCCTTCATCCATAGGAGCATTTGTTGACGAAACCGATCCGCGCCAAAATCAGCGCTCTGGGCACGTATGTGCCGCCTCGCCTGCTCACCAATGCCGACCTTGAGAAGATGGTCGACACCAACAACGAGTGGATCATGGCCCGCGTCGGCATTCGTGAGCGCCACATCGCGGAAAAAGGCGTGGCCACCAGCGACCTCGCCGTCGAAGCGGCCAAGAAGGCGCTGGCGCAGCGTGGCCTTGCTCCGACCGACATCGATGCCATCATTGTCGGCACCGTGACCCCGGACATGTTTTTCCCGTCCACAGCGTGCCTGGTACAAGACAAGCTGGGCGCAAAAGGTGCC
>JADGNQ010000389.1 GCA_017883385.1 Candidatus Sulfotelmatobacter sp. | reverse complement strand
GTGACAATCGCGCTCGCGTAGTTTGGGAGATTGGTGACGAGTGCGGCGTGCATGAACTCCTCTGAGTAGTCCGCGGTCGCGTCCTTTACCAATGTGACGTCGTATCCCAGCTCAACCGCAAAACGCACGGTTGATTCGACGCAGGTGTGCGCGATAAGACCGGCGACAATGAGCCGCTGGATGCCATGCCTTTTGAGTTGCAAATCCAGATCGGTGTTAGCAAAGCCACTGGAGCACCAATGCTCCTGAGCCACGATGTCTCCCGGCTGAGGGGCAAACTCGGGGCGGAACTCGCCGCCCCAGGTTCCAAATTCAAACGTCTTTCGCGACCAGGCTGCCTTCTGAATCGGCGCAGTGTACTTCCATGTCTCATAGTCGCCGGGACGGTATCGATGATGCATCGCATAGAAAACCCGCACCCCTGTCTCTCGCGCTGCGGTCAGCAACTGCAACATGTGAGAGACGCAGTCATTCGCCTCGGCAACGGTTTTAATGCGATCCCATAGTTTGCCGCCCTCGGAGATGAAATCGTTGTAGGGATCGATGAGGAGAAGTGCCGTGATCTCTTTGTCGAACTCTAGATTTGTCATGTTTTTCCTCGTGCGCCCACCCAAGTTCTGCGTTGCGCTAGCTAGCCAGGTCATCCAACATGCGCGGCAGGACCATTTCCGCTTCTCTGGTCTGGAAGCCGCGTTTCATCGCGGCTTTGATCCGATTCTGCGCTTCAGGCTTGCGCACACAGTCGAGGAAGAGACTCGAATCGTGGCGGAAGTCCTCGGCCGGCGCGAGCGCGACGGCGTTGACCCGCTCCTTGATTACGGAAAGGCCAAAAGCGGGAAAGCTGGCTATCCGATGAGCGAGCGATTGGACGAAATCGCCGAGTTCAGCGGCGGGCAACGCTCGATTGATCCAGCCGTATCGTTCCGCCATCTGCGCATCGTAATCCTCCGCGCCCAACAGCACCTCGATCGCCCGGCCCCGGCCCATGAGTCGGGTGAGATGCTGGGTGGCGCCTGTGCCGGGGATCAGCCCGAACCCTGCCTCCGGTTGACCAAAAATCGCGGAATCGTGCGCAGCAAAGCGCATGTCACAAGCCAGCACAAACTCGCTGCCCACACCGCGCACGCGACCTTCGATCTGCGCAATCGTGACCAAGCGGCTTGCGCTCAGATAGCGAAATACCGTCGCAAGCGAAGGTTCGCCGGTGAGCTTTGCTGCCAACCCGCCATACTCCGCAATCCGAGTTACGTCGACATGGGAGATGAAATAGTCGGGGTCGGCACTCTTGAACACGAGTACATGGACGGAGTCATCGGCCTCGGCCTGTTGAATGAGAGAGACCAGATCGCGGACCAGTTCCGGCCCCAGAAGATTCATTGGGGGGGCGGCGATTTCCGCGAACAGAACGCCGCCTTCTTTACGCGTAGCGATCATTTCAAAACCAGCCAGCTGTGTTTCATTCTGGTGATCGATTTTGTTCAGCATATTTGTTCTCCTTTTATAAGTTAGGCTGCACTCGCGACCGGAGCGGAATTGTTGTTTCGCAATGCATGACGCTCAATACTCTTGGCAAACAGAGGCGTCTCCTGGCGGTTGTGCGCCTCGGAAATCGGTTTGCGGGCGGACTGGAAAGCCTCCCGTGGAATGCCCTGTTTAGCTAGAGAATCCAATAGCTCCGGCGTGAAGGAGCTGTGCACTAGATTGGTAAACTCGCAGGTGTCGTCGTCGATCTTCTTCACGCTCAAGTCCCAGGTCACGCCTACTTTTATCCGGCCGGTTGGCGTAAAGATGTCTGAGTTTGAAACCAGCCGCAGGTGGTGCGGCTCGGTAATTTCCTCGACGTAATGCTGGACCATTGGGTTTCCGCCGAGAACTTCGACGTTGATGGACATACGCCGGCCATCGGGTGTCGTGGTTACTGCGGCAGAAATATGAGCCGGGGAACAAGACTGGTATTCCGACTCCGACAGGCCAAAGCACCAGGTGGGAATATCCACATTCTCGATCGGAGCGTGGATCGTGGCTGAAAAACTGGATTTCACGAGTGTGTTGTCTTCCATATTTGTCTCCTTAAGAACTGCCACCACTCCACAAGTTCCGTGCCCGAAACTGTTTTGCCACCCGAGCCGGAACAGAAAGGCTTCCTACTATTCGAAGCCCTTCTGCCACCGACACAAATCGTTAACCATCGTGGTATTACGCCACCTTCGCCTGAGCGGACCGCAGCGATCTGAAGCCCACGCGAATCTCTTCTGAAAGAAGCTGGGGTTGCTCGAATGCCGCGAAGTGGCCGCCTTTGGCGAGCTTGTTGTAATGGATCAGTTTGGGATACGCCCGCTCTGCCCAACTGCGCGGGCACAGATCGATCTCGTCCGGAAAGGCGCTTACGGCAACCGGGATAGAGACGCCCTTCACGTTGAAGTACCCTCCTTTGCCCCAATACTCCCAATAGAGACGAGCGCCGGAAATCGCCGTGTTCGTCAACCAGGCGATGGTGATGTTGTCGAGGACATCGTCCCGGGTGAGGCCGGCAGCTTCTCCGGAAAAGACGCGTGAGATCAGCGCGTAGCTCCACGCATCGTGGTCCAGAAAATAGGCGGCTAGGCCGACGGGGGAGTCCGCGATTCCGTATAATGTTTGCGGTCGCAGCCCCATCTGGTAGCCGTACGCGATGCCTTTGCTGTAGACGAATGTCAGCCGCTCGAACGCGAGTTTCTCTTCGGGTGACAGACCGTCGGGCATTGGCGCACCAGTGAATGCCGCCTTGTCAATGTCGGCCGGAACCGCGCCAGGCATATTGGTGTGAATGCCGAGCAATTCCGGAGCCGCCTGCACACCCATTTGTTCGGTGATGACCGCACCCCAATCGCCGCCTTGCGCCACAAATTGCGTGTATCCCAGGCGCTTCATCAGCACGACCCAGGCGCGTGCGATGTGGGTGGGATCCCACCCGGTGGTGGTCGGTTTTCCGGAGTAGCCGTAGCCCGGCATCGACGGAATCACCACATCAAAAGCGTCCGATGCGCTCCCGCCATGTGCGGTGGGATTGGTCAGCGGATCAATGATCTTCATTTGTTCGATGATTGAGCCGGGCCACCCGTGCGTGACGATCAGCGGCAATGCATTTTCATGTTTCGAACGGACGTGGATGAA
>JADGNQ010000388.1 GCA_017883385.1 Candidatus Sulfotelmatobacter sp. | reverse complement strand
CGGCGCCGACGATCTGGCCATGATGCGGCGGATCGACGAGTTGCATCTGAAGTGGCCGTTTTACGGCTCGCGGCGAATGGTGTTCGAACTCAACCAGGCCGGCCACGGCATCAACCGCAAGCGCGTGCAAAGGCTCATGCGCGTGATGGGGATCGAGGCGCTGGTCCCGCGCCCCGGCACCAGCAAAGCAGCGCCCGGCCACAAGATCTATCCCTATCTGCTGCGCGGCGTCAGCATCACCGAGCCCAATCACGTCTGGGCCAGCGACATCACCTATATTCCGATGGCGCAGGGCTTTCTGTATCTGGTGGCGATCATCGACTGGGCCAGCCGGGCGGTTCTGGCTTGGCGCCTGTCGAACACGATGGATACCGGCTTTTGCATCGCGGCGCTCGACGAAGCGCTGGCGCGGCACGGCACGCCGAAAATATTCAACACCGATCAGGGCGCGCAGTTCACCAGCGCGGCCTTCACCGGAAAGCTCGAGGCTGCGGGCATCGCGATTTCGATGGATGGACGCGGTCGCTTCATGGACAATATTTTCATCGAACGCTTGTGGCGCTCGATCAAATATGAAGAGATACATCTGAAGGCCTATGCTGACGGGCGCGAAGCGCGAGACGGCATCGGATTGTGGATGACCTTTTATAATCATTTCCGTCCACACCAGGCGATGAACAACCAGTTTCCCCTGGCGGCATGGCGCGCCGGCATGGACAGGATCGAGGCGGCGAAGACTGTGGATATGCCGCTTCGCTTGGACAACGCAAACGCGTTGCCCACATACCCACAGCAGACGCAAACGCAGCAGAAGCAAGCTGCTTGATCTTTTGATTTGAAGGAAACGGCAGGCGCGATCACACCTTAACTTCGGCGATCCATGGTCCCAAGCTTGGGGTCCACTTCAAACGTCTACTGGAATACGCAGCCTCACACATCCAGCATATGCAAAAAGCACTGACTGAGATGAATCTTCAACTCCACCACGTTGTGGCCGACATCACCGGCACGACTGGCCTGCGCATCATTCGCGCGATCCTAGCCGGCGAGCGCGATCCTGAGGCGCTGGCGTGTTTGCGTCATTACAGTTGCCACTCCAGTGTCGAGACTATCGCGAAGGCGCTCACCGGAAGCTACCGTGCGGAGCATCTGTTTGCGCTCGATCAGGCACTCGCCCTTTACGACGTTTACCATGAGAAAGCATCTGCCTGCGACGTCCGAATCGAGGCTGTGTTGAAGGAACTCACTATCAATAGGGGGCATGATCATGGATCAGCGCCGCCGGTCTCGCGGCGTCGGAACAGAACCGATCAAGCTAACGCTCTGGCGTTCGACGTCCGCGCGTCGTTGTTTGGGCTGCTTGGAAAGGACGTCACCACCATCGACGGCCTCGGTCCTTATCTCTCGCTGAAGCTGATCGCAGAATGCGGCGACGACCTTACCTCATGGCCAAGTGCAAAGCATTTTACCTCTTGGCTGGGGTTGGCGCCGAACAATAAGGTCTCCGGGGGTAAAATGCTTTCGTCACGAACGCGCCGGTCCGGCGGTCGGGCTGCAGCTCTTCTGCGCCTTGCTGCCGTAACCGTAGGGCGCACCGACACCGCGCTCGGCGCCTTCTATAGAAGACTTTCGTCTCGAATCGGCAAGGCCAAGGCCGTCACCGCGACGGCCCGCAAGATCGCAGTCCTTTTCTACAACGCTGTCCGTCACGGAATGGACTACGTCGATCCCGGCGCCTCGTCCTACGAGACACGCTACCGTACGCGAGTGATTAACAATTTGCACCGACGTGCCAAGACATTTGGCTTTGTTCTGCAGCCGTTGGAACCGGGAGCTGGTGCCGTTTCTTAGGAATCGTTCTCCAGTGTCAGCTCTCCGATCTTGGCATGGAGCGACTTCACATCGATCGCTGGGATGGCCGGTGTCCCGCCCCCTGATCCGAAAATCTCGGAAGCGCTGCCCTCAAGCTGCGATTTCCAGGCCGTGATCTGATTGGGGTGAACGTCGAAATGCTCCGCCAGTTGGGCTATCGTCCGGTCGCCCTTGACGGCGGCCAGAGCCACCTTCGCCTTGAAGGCCGGTGAGTGGTTCCGGCGGGGTCGTCTGCTCATGGTTTCTCCTGTGCACGGCGATTATCGCCGTTGTCAGGCAGAAATTCCACTTATCGTCTTGTTCAGATTTCCGGGACCGGCTCTCTCGGAAGCGGCTCCACGTTGGCGTAGTTCGCGCTACCATCAACCAAAGCGACGTGCTTGAGTGTGGTTGGAAAGTCAGGGCCGTTCCTTTGATGATAGTCCGTGATCTGTATCCTGACACACGGGTTTGTTGTTTTGCATTTTAAGTGCGAAAAATTCTGGACACTCTCTTCAGGGAGCTTACCGCCGCCCCGTATCCATCTTCTATTTTAGGGCTTGCAACTACTCACTCTTTTGAATGTCATTCTACTCTCGCAATTAAACTCCGGAGGCCAATCATTACTAATTCTAGTGCAATATTGAACTGCAATGGAATCCGAGTCATACCGACCAACAAAAACATCGGGTTTTATTGAATTATCGGTTTGTAGTCCAGAGAAGAAACTAATATCCGATCCTGCCTTGCACGCGTAACCGATCATCAGATCGCGCTCGTTCATCCGACCGGCAATCTGGACGCAACCGGCAGATCCAGGAAATGGATCTGAAATTTGGCTAATCTCGAAGCACGACCCGCGTTGCGTTTCGCGCCACTGCGACTTCAAAGGGGGAAGATCGTCCGCCAACGATGGTATCGCTGCCACATTGAGAATAGCCATTTCAATAGTGACAATAGCCAGGAAAGCTTCCTTCATTGGACTCATCTCCCCGTTACCTAAGGGCAAGTATACCTTATTTCCCAAGTCTGCGCCACGAGCAAGGCTTAAGCCCCTGATGAAGCCCTGTCGAAAAGCGGAGCACCGATCAAGCAGATCGTGCGCCAGACCAGCCACAGCGAGAAGCTGGTGCGACAGGTGATCCGCGGCGAACGCCATGATGTCTTCCGGACTCGGCAGAGTTCGCTCGATCCGTACCTGCCATGGCTCGACGATCAATGGGCGGCCGGCTGCCGAAACGGCGCTGAACTTTGGCGCCGCTTGCAGGCGCACGGCTTCCGAGGCTCCCTTCGTGTTGTCGGCG
>JADGNQ010000387.1 GCA_017883385.1 Candidatus Sulfotelmatobacter sp. | reverse complement strand
CGAGACGCTGATGACCTCGACGAATACGCCTTCGCGCTGGGGGCCCTGGCTCACTATGTGGCCGATACCGACGGTCATCCCACGGTAAACCGCGCGGTCGCCTTGGAGTACCCGAAATTGAGAGCAAAGTTCGGCGACCAAGTCACGTATGACAAAAATCACACGGCGCACATAAAGACCGAGTTCGGCTTCGATGTGGTCCAGGTCGCCAAGAGCCGCTATAGCTCTGACGCTTATCACAACTTCATCGGCTTTGAGGTCTCCGAGCCCTTGTTGGAGCAAGCGTTTCGCGAGACTTATGGCATCGAGCTCCGGGATGTATTTGCAAGCGTCCCCCTTGCGCTCGGGACTTACAGGCATTCCGTTAGCACAGTAATCCCTG
The DNA here is from genome assembly GCA_017883385.1 of Candidatus Sulfotelmatobacter sp. Lineage (GTDB taxonomy): Bacteria > Acidobacteriota > Terriglobia > Terriglobales > Acidobacteriaceae > Sulfotelmatobacter. Next base: position 2,776 of record JADGNQ010000387.1, on the reverse strand, counting down.
AAATGACCCGGGTTGCACTCCTTACCAAACGCGCGGACCTGGTTCGAGAGAACCCCGATTTCAGCAAACAGAAGTTTTTATATCGTCTTTCGCGTACCGAATACGAACGGGAATGGGGTAAGCAATATCAGCAGCCCGGCCCTGGGGCCAGGCTTCTCGCATTCGTGATTCGAATTCTGCCACGGATTGGTCCGCTGAAGGCCGTAGATTACACCCTGCCTTCGAGTACTACCGAAGACCTCTATATAAAGAGCGTCAATAGCGCGGTCGATTCTTACAAGGGCAAATTGGCTCTGCTCAATGATGAAGAGCTGCTCTCTTTGCCCAATCTCGACTTCGATACCGGCGAGGCCACAAAACCTGGCGAATACGAGCTGGCTGACAAGACTTACGCCAAACTCGTCGGCAAGCTAGCGGAACGTCACTTTGACATGGTCACTCCCGCACTACGAGAAAACATCCTGGCATTCTATTCAGGTCCCCACGTCGTCCAGCCTGACCACACTACGCCGGGGCAATGGCGCAAAGTGGTTTCGGATGTGGAAGACCTGAAAGATTGCAGCCCAGGCGCGCAGTAGCTGGATCGAAAGACCGAACTGCGGGTTCCGCTTTACAGTCTCCGCTCACCCCAGAACCACGGGCACTTGGTTGTTCGCACCGTCATCTACAAGCGGAAGATTTGCGAAGTTAGCCCGCATTTCTCATCAAAGAAATAGGAAAGGCTGTCGTTTCGTGGCATAAGTGTTATTGCGAGTAGCAATTACGCCGACGAAAGGAGACAGCCTTATGACTACAGAGTGTAAGCAAGAACCGTTTCCATTTCATCCCCTAAATCAGCGGGAAGTACGCGGGCAGTTTGACGGCGGAGCCATTACCAGTGACGCTGGGGGTTTGCTGTTGCGCGAAGTGGAAAAGCGGACAGGCATTATCCGCCAATTCGCCAGCTGCTTTACGGACTATCGGGATCCGGAACTGGTGGAACACGGGGTGGTGGAGTTGGTGGCGCAGCGGATTTACGGACTGACTTTGGGCTACGAGGATTTGAACGATCACGACGAGTTGCGGCGCGATCCGCTGTTGGCGGTATTGGTTGAGAAACAGGATCTGAGCGGGGAAAATCGGCGGCGCGTCAGCGATCAGGGCACCGCCTTGGCAGGCAAGAGCACCCTCAACCGTATGGAACTGGGGGCGGCGGAATTGAAAAAAAAAGAGCGCTATAAGAAGGTCATCCTGGACGAGGCCGCGGTCGACCGGACGCTGGTGGATATTTTTCTGCAAGCCCATCGCGAACCCCTGAAAGAGATGGTCTTGGATTTGGATAGCACTGACATTCCTCTGCACGGGGAGCAAGAAGAGCGGTTCTTCCACGGCTACTACGGGCATTACTGCTACCTGCCGTTGTACATCGTCTGTGGCGAGTATGTGCTGTGCGCCCGCTTGCGGCCGTCCAATATCGATGGGGCCAAAGGCAGCGTGGCGGAGGTGGAACGAATCGTGGGCCAGATCCGGCAAGCGTGGCCGCAGGTGCGGATCATTTTGCGGGGTGATTCGGGATTCTGTCGAGACGAGTTGCTGAGCTGGTGCGAAGCCCATGGGGTGGACTATGTCGTGGGCTTGGCGCAAAACCCGCGATTACTGCGAGAGATTGCGGCGGAGAGCGCACAAGCCGCGAGCCAGTATCAGGAAAGCGGGAAAGCGGCGCGGGCGTTCACGGAGTTTGTCTATCAAACCAAAGACAGTTGGTCACGAGCCCGGCGGGTGATTGCCAAGGCGGAACACTTGGAGAAAGGGGCGAATCCACGCTTCGTGGTCACCTCGCTGAGTTCTCAAGAAACCATCTACCCAGCCCCCTCCCGCTGGGGGGCGCAGAGCTTGTATGAGGAGTTTTACTGCGCTCGCGGGGACATGGAAAACCGGATCAAGGAACAGATGATGTTGTTTGCCGATCGCAGCAGCACGTCCTGGATGCGGAGCAATCAGATCCGGCTCTACTTTTCCACCGTGGCCTACCTGTTGATGCAGGGTCTGCGGCGGTTGGGGTTGGCAGGTACCGAACTGGCCAAGGCGCAATGCAACACGGTGCGATTGAAGTTGCTCAAGATCGGAGCCCAGATTCGCATCACCGTACGCAAGGTTTGGGTGTCGCTGTCGACGGGCTATCCTCATCTCGAGTTGTTCCGCCGGGTGTACCGGCAGTTGCAGGTTGCAACTCTGCGCTGCTGAAAGGGAGGCAGTAGCGAGACGAATTTGGGCGAAACGCTGAGTTGAAGGAGTAGTGTGTCTTGCCCTGACAAAAACTCGATAAACTCCCTCCGAGGTCGCCAAGAAAGACCGCCGGAGAACACCGGCACCATGATTTCCGGAAATTGAGCGCGCTCCGCCGGCGGATCGAGCTGGTTTTTACTGCTCCCCTCCCCCTCTGTGAGACATTCGGGCTAGCCAGACCATGTGCGTCGATGATTTCAACATTCGTCAACTGAATGTTGCTGAAGCCATCGCTTGGTACCTTCGAACAATGGCCGGCCTCTTTGGCCATCGGAAAGTACGCTACTCGATCCGTGCATATTCGTTCCTACTCGATATGTTTCTGGTTGTGTTTGCTTATTCAGTCATTGGCCAATCCTGCGTGTTCTATGCCTGTACCATTAGCGTACCAATACATTGCACCCAAAAGGGTGCAGTTGTACCAGTTAGTTGCTTTAGATTCAATGGATTAGCTTTGGTAGAATACAGCCCTGAAAAGGCTGGCGTCGGCGGTTCAACTCCGTCCCTGGCC
>JADGNQ010000047.1 GCA_017883385.1 Candidatus Sulfotelmatobacter sp. | reverse complement strand
AGCATGGCGCCCAGCAGGTAGAGGCGGGAGTTCTTACCGGGATGGGAGTTAGTCGCCATGGGACCTTGTCGGTGGTCGCTGGTCGTCAGTCGTTCGTCTTCTTCCGCCGTGTCATCCTGAGCGGAGCATGTCGATGAGCAAAGCGAATCGGCATGCGCAGTCGAAGGATCCCTAGCATGCGGGTAATACCCGCGACCTCGAAAGGCGTTTCCACCACTACTTCCGCACCTTCGACCTCAGACAAACATGGCGGCCCAATTACAGACAGGCCGCCGCCGAGATGCAGCCGAGCTTCGCTCGGCGGGCGGACGAAAGGCGTCCGCCGCTACGCAATCAATCTACTGCCCCGGGATCACCGTCACTGGAATCGCACTCGCCATCACCGGACCCTGACCATCGGACGATGCGGCATCCATGCGGATCACTTGTCCAGGCTCCGGCGGCACCAGGCCCATGCGGCGCGCCAGCAGGTCAATCCGCTCGGGATCGCGCAAGGAAGCATCTTCCAGGCGAAGGGCATGGTTCATCTCAGTTCGATCGCTAAGTTCCCGCTTGGCCGATTCGATCTGATAGCCGTACTCGATCGCCTTGAAGTGCTGCCACGCATAAGTAAAGACCAGCAGGAACAGGCAAGCCAGCGCCGTGCCAAATTGCTTCATCTCGCGGTTGCGGCGCGGATCTTCCACCTTGACCAGTCGGGAGTTATCGATCGCCTTGGAGAAGTAGATCTCGGGTGTTCCCGTCCAAAAGGGACGACGCCCCGTCACCGGATCCGTACTGCAAATTGTCGCCGCTGCTGCTGCCATTATGCCGCCCCCATCAGAAGCTGGTCACCCTGAACTGACAGAATCTGCATCGCAAAAATCGCGTGCAGTTCCCGCTCGTCGGCGGTTCGCTGCTGCTCCGCCTGCTGCTCCGCCCGCTCCACCGTTGCCATCAATTCTTTGATCAATGTGCCTGTGTACATGCCCACAACCTCAAAATGGATTCCTACCACGGAACCCGTAAAACCAGCTGTTGGCTATCAGCCTTCAGCTCTTTCTTCCCAGCGGATCTTCGTCCGCCTTGTTGCACCTGATCTCTAAGGCCCCGGCACTGCCATCACAGCTAATGCCGGGAACTCCGGCAGGTTTTCCGGAGCTAAACTTTTTCCGCCGCCCGCAACTTCGCGCTGCGTGCCCGCGGGTTGCGATCGCTTTCTACTTCAGTTGCCGTTACCGGCTTTTTGGTTAGCACACTGAAGTAACCCTTACTTGCTCCCTCGCGAAACGCATCCTTTACGATGCGGTCTTCCAGCGAGTGAAAACTGATCACCACCACGCGCCCACCTGGCTTCAGAATCCGGGGCGCCGCTTCCAGCAGCGCCTTCAGATCGTCCAGTTCGCGGTTTACGAAGATTCGAAGAGCCTGAAAAGTTCTGGTCGCGGGATGAATCCTACGTTCTGCCTGATTCATTGGCCGGGCCGCGGCTGATATGACGTCCGCAAGATGTGCGGTGGATCGTATCGGCCGCGACCGGCAAATGGCTCTGGCGATTCTCCGCGACCTCCTTTCCTCTCCGAATTCGTAAATCACATCGGCAAGCTGTCGCTCGTCGAGGTGGTTTACCACTTGTTCGGCGGTACGCTCGGACCGCGGGTCCATCCGCATGTCCAGCGGTCCATCCGCCTGAAAACTGAATCCGCGCGCCGCATCGTCCAACTGCAGGCTGCTCACTCCGATGTCAGCCAGGATTCCGTCGATGGTCGCTGGTCGTTGGCCCTTGCCAATCTCTGCAAAGGATCGATGCAGCAGAGTCACCGTCGGCCAATCCCCCAGCTCCTTGTCATTCCGAGTGCGCATTTCGGTCCCGCTAGGGGCCGAGAGCACAAGCGAGGAATCTGCTGTTAGCCTTTCGCGCGCGATTTCCAGCGCTGCAGGATCTTTATCGAGGCCAATCAAATGTCCCGGTGCGCCGAGGCGTTTTGCGATTTCGCAACTGTGTCCGCCCAAACCCACCGTGGCGTCGATATACGTCCCACCCCGCCGCACGGCTAAAAAGTCGATCGCTTCTTTTAAAAGAACCGGAACATGGCTCGCTGCTCTTCCACCACCATGCCCAACCCCCTGAGGGGTGTCTGTTGATCCCTCGCCCACTAGATGCCCAGTTCGTCGAGCGTCTTCTCATCGTCAGGCGTAAACTTTTCTTCCTGAATCTCTCTCTTGAACAGCTCCAGGTTCCTGACTACCAAGAAGGTCAAGTGCCCCAGAACCGCTACCTCGCCCTTAATCTGTCCCGCTTCGCGGAGCAATTGCGGCAGCAACAACCGTCCCTGCCCGTCCATTTCGACCTGTTGCCCGTAATAGTTCGTCCGGTCCAGAAACTTCTTTTTCGTAGGATTGAAATTGGAGAGCCCAGCCAGCTTCTGCTCGATCCGCTCCCATTCCTCGAAGGGATACACTTGAGCAACCTTCCCATCCAGACTTGTGATGTAGAATTGTGTTCCGTATTTCTCGTCGATCACCCGCTTGAACTCGGCCGGGACCTTGAGGCGTCCTTTTTCGTCGACTCGGGTTGGATGATTGCCGCGAAACATGTGTAAGGCCCCTACGGAGGCCAATTCCCACTACCGATGTTTTCTTTCTGTTCACTACGACAGCCACAAGGGAGGTAAAAGCAATACAACGTATGGTCAAACTCGGGCGGTTCGGGCTGTTCGGGCTGTTTGTCGTGCTTTTGGGTCGGTTTCCCACCGGCTCCTCGTTATCAGCTCCTAACTCCCACGGCCACTACTGTCTCAACCACTTCTTACCACTTTGTACCACATTCTAGCCCTAAGTCGTTTATTGTCAAGCAGAAACTTGAAGGTGAGAACCCCACTCTCGCACTGATTCTGGAAAATACGATGCCTTGTGGTTAACTAGTCTGGGGACCACTAGGGATTGTGGTTTACTGTCTTGGTCTTTCGCTATTTTTTCGCTACGATTTCTCTTGATCTCCGCGACTGGCGCGGATTTTCCTGTGCAAAAGCCGGGACAGAGTGGTCAGACCAGCAATTTCCAGGGCAAGAAACCACCACACCTACGTCACCTACAAACCTCCTCGCGGGCAGGCGACAATTCGGGTTCACCCTATTGGAGGCGTGCACGCATGTACTACAAACATTCTGGACGGTTTAGCCTGGGCGGTCTGCTGATCGCCGCGGTCGTGGGCGGCGCCGGATCGCTGGTCGTTAGCTTATATGTATGCGTGGGGCATTATTCTCATTCCGGAAGTTCACCTAGCTTTCTTCGCGACGTTGGCATTCGCCGCGTTAATCGGCGTTTCCGCCGGCTACGGCCTGGTATGGGGGAAGGTTCGTAATGAGACGGTCGGCCTAGCTCTTACCGGAGCCATCGCCACCCTGGCGATCTATGTTTCCTGGGCCATGTGGGTGCCGTTTGTTCTGGACAGCCAGCACGTGCGGCACATCAGCTGGGTCAAGCTGGCGCAACGTCCCGCGGCACTCTGGAATTTGGTCTGCATGATCAATCAGTACGGCACGTGGAGCACGAGCAGCAGCGGCTCGGCCACCAACGGATGGGAGTTGTGGGGCATCTGGTTTCTGGAAGCCGTGACGGTGATCGGCATGGGGATGTTCGCTGGATTTGCCGTGCTGAATCATCGTCCGTTTTGCGAAGCGTGCGAGCGCTGGTGTAGCCGCGGAGCGAAGCTGGTGCTGGCGGCTCCACCGGATGTCGCGCAACTCAAGCTGCAGCTTGAAGCCAACGACTTGCGGGCGCTCGAGAACCTGGGTCTCGGCAACAAGGCCGTCGATCATCTCATCGTCGTGCTCGACAGCTGCGAGCAGTGCCGCCAGTTCCATACCATGAGTCTGACCCACGTCACCGTCCGGCGCAGCAAGATGGGCAAGCCGACCATCAGCAACAAGATGATCGTGCAGCACTTGCAGCTCGGCGCCGGGCAGGCAGAGACTCTGCGTCAACTCTCGGAGAAAGTGGTTCAGACAGCGAAGATGAGTCCGCCCAAGGCCAGCACCACCGCGGCCGGGAAGAAATAACGGCTCGTGGACGAACCGTTTCCATGCAGACCAGCCTCGCCTGAAGGCAAGCCGGACGCCTGCTTAATATAAGCTGGAGTCGGTTGCATGCCCGCGCATCTCGAGTTCGAGCAGTGGGTTCCCTTTCCGATCGAGCACGTGTTTGCGTTTTTCTCGAATCCGGAGAACCTGCCGCGCATTATGCCCGCGGCCAGCGCCACGAAGTTGATCGCGCTCAACCGGATGCCATCGCCAATACCTCCCTCAGGCATCGCGAGCGATAAGGCGGCCGGGGTGGGATCAACCATCGTCACGTCGTTCCGCGTCTTCCCTCTTCTTCCGGTTCGCGCACAGTGGATTGCGCGCATCACCGAATTCGAATGGAACCACTACTTCGCTGACGTGCAGGACCAAGGCCCGTTCAAGATTTGGCACCACCGCCACGAATTCGTGACTCAGATCCGCGATGGAGTTGCGGGCACACTGGTCCGCGACGTGATCGACTATGAAGTTGGCTTCGGTTTCATCGGCGCGATTGCGCATGCGCTGTTCATCCGCCGCCAGATGGAGAAAACGTTCGCCCAGCGCCAGCAGACTCTGCCCAGACTCCTTGCGTAGCAGAGTAAACCCGTGCGGGGTTTAGCCGTCCAAGCAGCGGCGCTTCCGGCCGTGTCTCGTCTCACTCTGCGCTACTTCGCCGGTTCCACAACCACGGCGGTGCCGTAGGCCAGCACTTCGGTCACGCCCTGCATCACTTCGGTCGCGTCATAGCGGGCGCCTACCACAGCGTTCGCGCCCAACTCAGCCGCGTGTTGCAGCATGAGGTCGAAAGCTTCCTGGCGAGTCTTCTCGCACAAGTTGGTAAGCAGCGTGATGTTGCCGCCAACCAGCGTCTGTAGCCCGGCGCCGATGGTTCCAAAAATCGACCGCGAGCGCACCACGATGCCCCGCACCACTCCCAGCGTACGCGTCACGCGAAAGCCGTCGATTTCGAACTGTGTGGTCACCATGTTGTGGGCCACCATCCTTCCAGCACTGTAGCCTGTTGCCATTCGTTCAGTCCTCTCCGTTATTTCGTTGCCAGCCCTCCGGCCAAGCAGCTAACTATAACGCCAGCCGAGGATGAGGGCGAGTACTTCGGGCGTCGGACCTCAGATGTCGGACATCGGCTAAGTGGTGCAACAGCTACATCTACCGGGAAGGGGGTCGAGGTCTGAGGTCCATCTCTCATTCCAGTTCGGCGGTGATGAAGAATTCCTGCGATGACGTGTCGTATTCCACGCGCAGGACGTTGGGCTTGCAGCAGACCTGGCAGTCTTCGACGTAACTCTGGCGGCGCCCGGCGGATTCGTCGACCGAAGTTGTGTTCCATTCTCCGCAGGCAGCGCATTGGAAACCGGATTCCACGGTGCAGAGAGAATACCTGATCGCCCTCAAATCCAGCCCCGAAGCGGCGATAGAATGCAGCCCACAGCTCGCCCTGAGCTTGCCGAAGGGGCGTAAGACGTGGGGTGGTAAGGGGAAATGTGCGAGCCCCGGAGAGTGTGCGTGAGAACCAGATTTCTAGATGAGCGGTGGTATGAAACTTGCCGAAATCCAGCCGCGAAGCGGCGACATGTGAAAGCCCGGCACGGAAGTGCCGGGTCAGAGTTTGGAAAAAGCACGCGAGTCCCGTAGGGACGACACCGGTTCTCGCGCACACTCGGGAGGGGCGAAAGGAGGGCAGCGACACAAACTCCGCAGGAGGCACCGGCTCTCACGCACGCTCCTTAGCCACCCGGCCAGCGTCCTTCGCTTTTCCACAGCCTTCCACAGAAAGAAACCTCCTTTCTGTGACGCACAACCTTTACCGACAATACCGAAAGCGCACACTGGGATCTGTGCGCGAAAACTCTCCCCAGAAACCAGGCAGCAGGCGGACCTCGGCGGCGGCTCGCCGTTTCGCACGCTCAGCTAACTCCTTATTCCGGAATATTTTGCGTGTAAGTCTCTATCGCTCAATATTTTGGCGGCGAGAATCGATATCTGGTGAGCCTAACTTAAAAAGAATCATAGATTTACGATTGACCTCAGAAAAAAATGTAGCGAGATATCTCCCCTTTCACAAGAACGCCCCCATGGCCCGTCGACCTCTAGACCTGTTGCAGACGAGTTCAATCCGCGGTCAGAATCTGAACTCCCCCTATAATGACCCGATTGCATTCTCACCCTGGGGGTTCGGATTCATGATCTCGCGGCGACGCTTTCTTGAAGTGGGCAGCGTAACGGCGGGGATGGCAGTAGCATCGCATTCTCTGGTGGCGGCTGCCGTACCCGAGGGCACAAACGACACTTCCCTGCCGACGTCGCTGGCGCGGTTGAAGTCGCGCAAGAGCGAAGCCACTCCCATCACGCGCGAAGAACGCCACGAACGTCAGGAGCGCGCCCGCAAACTGATGAGCGAGAACGCGCTCGACGCTATGGTGCTGATGGAAGGCACGTCGCTGCGCTACTTCACCGGCATCCGCTGGTGGGGCGGCGAGCGCACGTTCGCGCTGGTGCTGCCGGCGAGAGGCGCGGCATTTTATGTGTGTCCGGCATTTGAAGAGGGACGAGCACGCGAGCAGATTGCAAACGCACCGGATGGCGAGCAGCCCGACGTGCGGGTGTGGCAGGAAGATGAGAGTCCGTACCAGCGCATCGCGCAGGGACTGAAGGAACGCGGCATCGCTGGCGGAAAGCTCGGGATCGAAGAGACGGCGCGCTTCGTCTTTGTCGATGGTATTGCCAAGGCCGCATCGCAAGCCACAATCGCGAGCGCCACTCCGGTGACTGCCGGCTGCCGGATGATCAAGAGCGCCAACGAGATCGCACTGATGCGGTTGGCCGCTCACGTGACGCTCGCGGCCTACGAGGCGGCCTATCTAGCGGTGAAAGACGGGATGACGCAGCCGCAATTGGAAGAATTGCTGCGGCAGGCCCACGAACGGCTCGGCTTCTCGGGCGGCGCGGATGTGCAGGTCGGCGAGTTCTCGGCGTTCCCGCACGGTTCGGTGACGCCGCAGGTGGTGCATGAAGGCACTATCGTTTTGATGGATGGCGGATGCGCAGTGGAAGGATACCAGTCCGACATCACGCGCACCTTTGTGTTGGGCAAAGCCTCGGACAAGATGAAGAGCGTGTTCGACATCGTGCTCCGTGCGCAATCGGCGGCGCTGGGGGCAGCGCATCCGGGCGCCGAGTGTGGGTCCGTGGATGCAGCGGCGCGCAAAGTGGTCACCGACGCGGGCTATGGTCCGGACTACAAATACTTCACCCACCGGCTTGGACACGGCATGGGCATGGACGGGCACGAGTGGCCCTATCTGGTCCGCGGCAACGCAACTAAGCTGCAAGCCAACATAACCACCAGCAACGAGCCGGGCATCTACATTCGCGGCGAGTTCGGCGTGCGGATCGAAGACGACATGCACATCACGGAAAACGGCGCGGAGCTGTTTACGCCGCAGACCGTTTCGCTGGAGAATCCGTTCGGTGCTGGCCGCTAGAGATCTGTTTTCACCACGAAGGGCACGAAGGTTCACGAAGGAAAACCATGGGGCCCCTTCGTGAACCTTCGTGTCCTTCGTGGTTTAGGAATTTGCCTCCGGCACGGGCGGGCAGCCGGGAAACTCTTTTATGAATGTGTTGCCGATGTAGCCCAGGTATTCGATGCCGATTTCGCTAGTGAAAAAACCGTCGGCGGTGAGCTTGCGTAGGAATCCGAAGAATTCGATTCCCTGCCCCAGACTTGGATCTTTCTTTTCATTCTTGCGGTACGCGATGAGGTCAAGAATTTCCTTCTGCTGCTCCGGTGCACAAGCGAGATACGTCTTGCCGTAGCGATCGATGCAGGTGTTGTCGAGCCACATGAGTCCGCCGCCGAGGGCGACCTGATATTCCTTATTCTCGCTGGTGATCAGGTCGATGAATTCGGGAGCGCCCGCTTCAATCGCTCCCTTCGCCTGTTCGTCGGACGGAATGATCGTCTGGCATAGCGCCTGCAGCGTCTTGTAAAGATGAGCGGAGAAGAACTTAGGAGCATAGACCTGGTCCGCCGCTGCGGCCTTTGCCGCACGAACCATGCGATGAGCGTATTCGGCGGCCTCCAGCGGAATCACGCGCAATACCGAACCGGTGATTGCGGTGATGGTCAGCGATTTGAGAATGTCTCGTCGTGAAATAGACATGGCCGCGCTCGCTACAGATTTCCCTTCTTCGCCTGGTCCAGCAGATAGTCGGACGCTCGCCAGGTCAGCGCCATGATGGTGAGGGTTGGATTCTTATCCGCGTTGGTAACAAAGCAGGCTCCGTCGGTCACGAACAGGTTCTTCACGTCGTGCGCCTGGCAGTACTGGTTCAACGCTGACGTCGCGGGCCGTTCTCCCATGCGCACGGCGCCGACTTCGTGGATGATGACGCCGCCGTCGGCAATGCCGTAGGGATGCCGCTCATCCGCCTTAGTCGAAGTCAGGTAGATCCCGCCAGCGGCTTCTACGATTTCCCGATAGGTTTCCTGCATGTCTTTGGCCATCTTGATTTCGTTGTCGCTCCACTTCCAGTGAAAGCGAAGCACGGGAATGCCCCACTGATCCACGGCCGAGGGATCGATTTCGCAATAGCAGTTTTCGTTGGGGATCATTTCGCCGCGGCCGGCGAAGCCGATGTAGGTGCCGTATTTGTTTTTGCACTCCTGCTTCAGGGCGGAGCCGTAGCCTTCGAAATCGTCGCAGAGATCGTCCCAGTCCCCGACGCCGGGCATGCCGCGTCCCCCGCCGAACTCGGTGTGGTAGCCGCGAAGGAATTCATTCTTGCGGTCGAACTTCCACCAAGGCAAGTACATGTGCATGCCGCCGACGCCATCGTGATTGTGGGCGGGCATTTTTTCGAGCGCGGGAAAATATCCACCGCCATCGCTGCCCACGGTATCCATCAGATTGCGGCCGACAACGCCGGAGGAATTCGCCAGCCCGTCGGGAAAAAGTGTGGACTTGGAATTCAGCAGCAGCCTCGCCGACTCGCAGGCGCTGGCGGCAACAATGAACGCGCGGGCATGAATGCGCTTCTCTTCGCGAGTCGCCTTATCGATGTACGAAACCGCTTCGACCTTGCCGTCTTTATTCACGACAAGTTCCCGCGCCATGGCGCCAGTGATCAAGGCGAGTCGTCCAGTCTTCTGTGCGGGAGGGATCATCACCTGGCTCGAACTGAAGTTTGAAGCGGTGATGCATCCGCGGCCGCATTGCGCGCAGTAGTGGCAGGCGGCACGGCCATTGTGAGGTTGCGTCAGGATCGCCAGCCGCGAAGGAATGCAGAGAATGCTCAGTTTGTCGCATGCCTTCTTGATGATGGTCTCGGTGCAGCGCGGCTTGGGCGGAGGCAGGAAAATACCGTCCGGAGCACTGGGAATGTTTTCTTTCGACCCAAAGACTCCGATATAGGATTCGACCTTGTCGTAATACGGTGCTACGTCTTCGTAGCTGAGCGGCCAATCGTCGCCCATGCCGTCATGGGAGCGAACCTTGAAGTCCACCGGCGCCATGCGCAGGGCAATGCGTCCCCAGTGGTTGGTGCGTCCGCCGACAATGCGCGAACGAAACCAGCGGAAGTTCGAGCCGGGAGCGGAAACGTAAGGCTCGCCTTCGATTTCCCACGCGCCGTTCGGCGCGAGGAATTCGTCTTCAAGTCCCTGGCGTGCCCGGCCACCGACGCCAGCGCCGCGATGGGGCAAGTCGTAAGGCCAGACGTGCTCTTTGTAGTCTCTTTCGGGAACCAGCGGAGGGCCAGCCTCGAGCAGCGCGACACTCAGGCCGCCTTCGGTGAGCACTTTGGCCGCTGTGCCTCCCGAGGCGCCGGAACCGATGATGCAAACGTCATAGGTCTTAGGCGTGCGCTTGACCTGCATGGATCTCCGTTGGAGTTTGGCCTTCTTTGACTTTCGACGAAACGAAACTGCCGCTGCCGAAGCAGCGGCAGATATTTCATCACAGACAGCCTACCAGCGCAATTTGCTCAAGTACTCGTAGCTTCCCTGGATGCTGTCCAATGGCTGCTTGGGGTGATCGTGCTCGACGATGTAGTGCTTGATGCCCGCCTTGTCGGACTGCGCGAAGATTTTCTTCCAGTCGATGAGGCCGCTGCCGACCTCGGTCAGGTCGACGGTATCACCATAGTTCTGCGCGCCTCCGGCCGTGATTTTGGGAAGCGTCTTGAGATCTTTGACGTGAACCAGCGGGAACCGTCCGGGATAGGCATTGAAATATTTCAATGGATCGGCTCCTGCCGCGGTGATCCAGCACAAGTCCATTTCCATCTTCACCAGGTTGGCGTCGCACAGTTTGAGCAGCTCGTCGTAGGGTAGCTTGCCATCCACGGGGAGAAATTCGAACCAGTGATTGTGATAGCCGAACTGCATGCCGGCTTTCTTCGTCTGCTCTCCGGCGCGGTTGAATTTCTCGGAGGCTTGTTTCCAGATGTCGGGCGACTTGCGCAGATCCTCAGGGATCCAGGGGCAAATAATGTACTTCAAGCCAATGGCCTTGGAGGTCTCGATGACGGAGGGAAACTTGTCGTCGAGTTCGTCGTACTGGACGTGAGTGGCAGGCGCAGAGAGACCGTTCTTGTCGAGCACAGCGCGGACTTGCTGGCCGGTGCGGCCGAAGTATCCGGCGAATTCCACTTCCTTGTAGCCGATTTTCGCAACCTTGGCGATGGTGCCTTCGAAGTCGTCTTTCATCAGGTCGCGTACGGTGTAGAGTTGCACGCCGACCTTTTCGATTTTGTGCTCGGTGGCCGCCCAGCCGAAACGACTGGTGAGTAGCGTGGCCGCGGTGATGGTGCCCGCGGTTTCGAGAAATCTGCGGCGGTTCATCGCGTGAAGACTCATAATGGCGTTCCTCCGGTTCGCCCCATTGGATGGGAGTCGAATTCGGGAGAATTATACGCGCTAGTTAGGTGTGAAATGAGAAGGAAAATCGATTTACCACTAAGGACACGAAGGGGCACGAAGGAAAGGCGTTGAAAATTGAGGAGACGCCGTTCGCAGCGTCCCCTCAGGAAAACCTGAGATTCCCCACTACGGTTTGACGACCTGCAGATTGTTGGTCAGAGAGAAAGTATTGGAGACGCCATTGGCGCGGATGCCGGCAAGATTCTTGTCGGCTTCGTTATCCACGACACCTTCCAGGGTTACGTGGCCATTCTTGACGATGATGCGAATGGGCTTCTGCACGCCGAGTGCGTACTTCTCCAGTGCCGGGTACCCATAGATGGCGCGGAACAGCCGCCTGCGAATTCCGTCATCCAGCGAGGAAAGAGGAAGAACCTCGATCTGGTTGTCGACCTTCTCGACGCCTTCAATGTGTTTCACGACGTTTTCTGCGTCGGATTTGAGGGTGGGCCGCACGACTTGACCGAGCAAGGTGACGTTGTAGCCATCCACTTTGTAAGCGATGTAATCAAACACGCCGAAGTATGGGAGCATCAGTAGTTCGTGGCGAACTTCTTTGATGATGCGCTCCTGGGACTTGGCCGAGGGTTGGTCCCGTTGAGCGTCCTGGGCAGCGCCCAAAGTGACGAGTGCGAGCAAACTGACGAGCAGAATTGAGAGCTTGTGTCTCATGTGCGACCTCTCCTTGCGGACGAAATTCCGGAAGTTCGACTTAAGTCTACCTCCGGTGACGATCAATCTGCGATCCGGCGGATACAGTAGGGGAAATCAAGTAAGTGGCTCCGTCAGCCTTAAGGCTCCTAGCGCTCCAGCGTGAAGGCGCCCCGCAACTGAATCTTGTCAGACGAGCTGCCGACCAGAATCTCAAACTTGCCAGGGTCAGCGACCCAATCCTTCTTGTCGACGTCGTAATAGGAGAAAGCGCGGGCGTCGAGCGTCAGGCTGATCCGGCGGGTTTCGCCGGGTTTGAGATCAACGCGCGCGAAACCTTTCAACTCTTTGACGGGGCGCGCGACCTTAGCGTGGGAATCACCAATGTAGAGCTCGGCAACTTCGGCTCCCCGGCGCTTGCCGGCGTTGGTGACGTCAAAGGAGACGATCACCGGACGGCGCAGAGTTCCTTGTGGACGCGTGACAGAAAGGTTCTTGTAGGCGAACGTCGTGTAGGAGAGTCCGAAGCCGAAGGGGAAGAGCGGCTTTACTCCCGACTTGTCGTAGCCGCGATAGCCAAGGAAAACGCCTTCGGAATATTTCACGGCCATCTCGCCGGGCGCAGGATAGTAGCTCTTAAAGGTTGGATTGTCTTCCCAGCGGCGTTCGAACGATGCGGGTAACTTTCCTGAAGGGCTGAATTCACCGAAAAGAATCTGAGCGAGCGCGGTACCGCCCTCCTGGCCGGGATACCAGGCGTGGAGCAGGGCGGGGACAGTGTCGATCCACTTCGACATGTCGACATTTCCGCCGGCAGTGACGACCACAATCACGTTCTTATTGACGCTGGCAATCTGGCGAATGAGTTCGTCCTGACCACCCGGAAGGGCAAACGTGCGGTCGGAGCCTTCGCTCTCCGTGTTGGGATCAAAGCCCACGCAGATGATGACGGCGTCAGATTTGGCGGCGAGCGCTTTGGTCTCGCGGCCAACGGCTTCTCCAGCGCCGACCACACCGAAACCGGCTCGCGCGCCGCCGACACTTTCGAAGTATTCGAAGCGAATCTTGTAGGCGTGGCCAGCTTCAAAGCGCGCGGAATAAGTATCCAGGGTTTCGGAGTGAGGTTGCCAATCGTTGATAACCTGCTGATCGTCGATGAAGAGACGGACGCCATCGTCGGCGGAGCTCAGGAATTTGTAGTCGTCCGTCTTGGTGGGAATGAAGTAGCCGGTCCAGCGGATCGAGAAATGATCCGTGGGATGACCCGTCGCGAAACTGTCGTCTCCCCAGTTGAAGTTGATGTGCTGCGAAATCACGACCATCGCGGGCGTGCCCTTGAGTTCTTCATTGTCAAAGTATTCGCCTTTTAGGCCGCGCTCGCCGCCGGGTGAAACCACGAATTCAGAATGGTCGAAGACATCGTCGAGCGGCGGGATGTCGACGTCGTAAAGCACTTTGACGCTGCTACCGAGATAGTTGCTGATGCCTTCGAGAAAGCTAACCGAATTGAAGGGCTTGGTCTGCGAGCTGCCACCGCCACCGGGGACCGACGGGTACGCGTTGGAGCCGATCACGGCGATGGTCTTCAGCTTCGCTTTGTCCATAGGAAGGATGTTGTGGTCGTTCTTCAGCAGGACCATGCCTTCGCGCGCTTCCTGCAAAGCGGCTTCCCTGCCCTCCTGGCTGTAGAGTGGGACGCTGGTGTCGGTCTGCGGACGGTCGAGGAATCCGTATTCAATCGCCTTGCGGAGAATGCGACGGACTTTGTCGTCGATGGTGGCCTGGGAAACTTTGCCGTCTTTGATGGCGGGAATGAGCGTCGCCCTGTTCATGAACCGGCCGGCGGGCATTTCTAGGTCGAGGCCGCCGTTGGCGGCAGCGATGCCGTCGTAGGTGGCGTCCCAGTCGGACATGACGATGCCATCGAATTTCCAGTCGTGTTTGAGGATGTCGACGTTGATGTGGTGGTTCTGAGTGGAGTGCACGCCGCTGACGAGATTGTAAGAATCCATGACGGCGCCGGCTTTTGCTTCGCGGACCGCGGCTTCGAAAGCGGGGAGATAGATTTCACGCAGGGTGCGCTCGTCCATGTCGGAACTGAGTTTGTTGCGTTCGAACTCCTGATTGTTGGCAGCGTAATGCTTCACAGTAGCGAGAACCTGCTGGCTCTGAATGCCGTTCACGAGGCCGACCGCCATGCGCGATGCGAGGAAAGGATCTTCGCCGAGGTATTCGAAGTTGCGTCCGCACATGGGGGCGCGGTTAATATTCATGCCTGGGCCGAGGATGAAATGGACGCCGCGCGCACGAGCGTCTTTGCCCATGGAGGTGCCGACGCGGAGGGCGAGGTCGGCGTCCCAGGAAGCGGCGAGTGCGATTCCCGCAGGATACGCCGTCGTGAGGCCATAGTCATGGACGCCCATGGGACCGTCGGACATGCGCAGAGCCGGAATGCCGAGGCGCGGGAAGGCTCGGATATAGAAATCGTGGATGCCGCCGATGTAGTCGATCTTCTCTTCGAGCGTCATCTGAGTGAGGAGGGAGTCGACGCGCTTGTCGATGTCAGCGGCGGAGGGCTTGGATTGTGCTTCGAGCGCGGAGCAGAGAGTAAGGATGAGGGTAACAAACAGAATATTGCGCTTCATTAGTTTCACCTTTGCAAACCAACACAATAACAACCACAGAGGACACGGAGATCACAGAGGAGTCATAGAACGTCCGTGAGAGCTAATTTCAAGCCGCTGCTGGCGTCCAGCAGGCGAATATCGGCGCAGTTGTTCACGATCCAGTCGGCGCCGGCTTCGCGCAACGCAGGTTTCTGGACCGTCGTTGTAAATGCGATGACGTTTGCACCAGCCGCCTTTCCTGAACGGACTCCGGCGGGAACATCTTCGAAGACCACACACTCGGTTGCTGGGAATCCCAGAGCAGCAGCGCCCTTCAGGAAGGGCTCGGGATGCGGCTTGCCGTACGTGATGTCGCTGGAGGTGATCAGTTTCTTCGGCAGCGGAAGGCCGGCGGCCTGGATGCGGACTTCGGCAAGCCGACGCGTGCAGGACGTAACAATGGTCCAGCGATCCTCAGGAAGGCTGGCGAGCAGATCAAGCGCTCCGGGAAGAGTGACGACGCCTTCGAGGTCTTCGATTTCGCGGCGTTCGACTTCGCGGTTCTCGGCCTTGTGATCGGAGTTAGGGAGATATTCGGTGACGGTCGTGAGGCTGGGCCGGCCGTGGGCTCGGGCGACCACTTCGTCGGGGTTGAATCCGTGCTCGATGGCCCAGCGGCGCCAGACGCGCGCGACGGCGGGAGTGGAGTTGATGAGGACTCCGTCCATGTCGAAGAGGAGGGCGGCGCAGTGTATTTGGGTCATCTTGCCATGATCCTTCTTGCTATTATCCTTCGCGGCTACCATGTCCTGCGGATGGGGTGGGCGTGGCGGAACTCCTGGCGCACACGTTCGGCCATCTCGGCATCGCTCAGGCTCAGGGTGCCGGATGTAAGCGACGGTACTGGTCCGGCAGACGTCTCCGGCTTCGCACTCGTCTGGATTGCTTGCGCTGCGCCGACCTGGCCCAATGCGCCGGTCAGGAAAATCGCGGCGATTCTTGACAGGATCCTTGTCCTCATCGCTACTCCGAACCGATTGTAAATCAGCGGGCGACGGCCGCTAGACAATGGCTGCAGGTAAGAGATAGTGATGAAGGTCACCCGGTTTGGTATCTGGCGTCACCTCATTCCCCGCCGAGCCGGCATAGCATTTTGACCGTACGGCTGGCAGGAGCGCGCCATGCTGTCGAAGTGCGCCAATCCCGAGTGTTCCGAGATCTTTCGATATCTCCACGAGGGGAAGGTCTTCTACCTCGCTCCCACCCCAGAAGTCCGGATCGCGAGGCAAATGCTGATTCCGGAACTGAATGAGCGATTCTGGCTTTGCGCCAAATGCTCGAAAGAAATGACACTGATCTGGGGTGGAAAACAGGCCCAACTGGTGCGCCTGCCCGTCAAAGCAGTGACACTCCCGCCGCCGTCTGCACCGCAGAACGAGCCGAGAAGAAGAAGACTGCGGGGACGGGCCGCATCTGTCGGCCGTGAAGATAGATGACGTGGGTGTTGTAAAGGAGGCACCTATGACAATCGCAGAATTGAAGACCCCAATAACAACGAAGACCAGTACGGTTTTCCGTCACATCCTCGTAGCTACGGATTTCTCGGAAGCTTCGCGGCGAGCGCTGTGCGACGCACTGGTGCTGGCAGTGGAAAACCACGCGCGTTTGTCGGTGATTCACATTTTGCAAACCGACTGGAAGTATGCGGCTCTGGAGAATCCACCCGAACTCGATCTGGCGCGCATCGACGCAGAACGGCGGATCCGGGCCCTGATGGACGAGCTCGGACCGGTGCCGAACGTCGAGTCGGTCGTGGTAAAACACGGGCCGGTCGCAGAAGCGGTTACGGCCGTGATCGCAGAGGGAGCGGTCGACCTTCTGGTCATCGGCACAAGAGGACGCGGAGGCCTGCAGAAGCTGGCGCTGGGCTCCGTCGCGGAAGAACTGCTGCGCGTGGCGACATGCCCAGTGATGACGATTGGTCCCAAGGCAGACATCGCGACCATTGCGCACGGGCCCGGGTTTCACCGGATTCTGTTCGCCACCGATTTTGGCAAGGCATCCGCAAAAGCCCTGCCACTGGCGTTGGCGCTGGCCAAGGCTCAGCAGGCGAAGCTGATCCTGTTGCACATGATTGCGCCCATGCCTGCGACCACTGGCAGCCTGTCTGCATACGCGCCTGCAGTGGCTGCTGCCGACGAGTTGCTGGAATGGGAAGGAGCGTCGCGCAAGCGGGCACTGCGGCAATTGGGAGAATGTCTGCCTGCGGAAACTGGTTTGGACCAGGAGCCAGAGTATGTCGTGGGAACCGACTTTCTGACAGAGGGAATCCTGACCGCTGTCGGCAAGTTCAAAGTCGATTTGATCGTGATGGGCGCGAACCGGACGGGCTTAGCGCGAGCGGCTGCGCATGTTCCGTGGGCCGCAGTACACGAGGTGGTGCGAAACGCGCCCTGTCCGGTATTGACGGTGGCAGGATAAAAAGCGGCGCGGGCGCCGCCGAGAGCGGCTGCGTGGGTGACATGGCAGGTGTAGCCGCCTCACTGCGTTCGGCGGGACAGCCGAGGCGGCTGTCCCCACATGCCCCCCGTAGTGCATTTCAGGACTGAACGATCTTTTCCAGTGCCAACCGGTTGCGGATCACGAGGGTAGACCCTTTGAGCTGCAGCAGCTGTTTCTTCTTGAACTCGGAAAACAGGCGGCTGACCGTTTCGCGGGTGGTCCCGATGATTTCCGCAATCTCCTCGTGGGTTAGCGTGAGCTTGACCTGCGAGGAACCGTCGGTCTGCTGCGTCTTGGTCGACCAGGACAGCAGAAGCTTGGCAAACTTCTCCGATGGCGAGGTACTGAGACCCAGGGTGCGGATTTCCTCGTATGCGGTGTAGTAGTTGCGGCTCAACTGTTCGGCGACGCGCAAGGCTACTTCTCCGTGGTCCTTCAAGAATTGCAGCAACGAATCGCGGGGAATGAAGTTAGCCTGGCCAGGCTCCATCATCTCGGCTGTGACCTCGTACGGGCGATTGGAAACGACCGCATTCAGGCCAAGGATATCTCCGGACTCGGAGATTTTCGTGATGATGGTTTTACCTTCGCGGGAAGAGGTAGAAAGTTTTGCCTTCCCGGCACAGAGCACAAACACGCCACGCGGTTGCTGCCCTTCAATGAAGAGCATGGCTCCCTTGGGATAGACGGCGGTGGATTTGATGTCGTTGAGGCGTTGTCCGGCGTGTACAGAAAGATTGCAGAAAAGATGTTCTTCCCTCACCGGACACGAGAGGCAGTTATCAAGAATATTTAGTCCATAAGGGGCGCGCATGACGCAGCACCTACCTTTCGATCAATTGTAGCACCGGATTTTCCATTGTGATCACCGTCACGGACCATGGTGATCGACGGCATATCAGGATCACAGACGCGCAGAGAAAACTGTGCGAGCATGGAATTTGTGTGTGCGAAGCCCGCATTTCCCGGTCTCCCTAAGATTGTGATAAAGATGGAAACAGCCGCGTTAGCGGGAGGATTTCTGTGAGCGAGGTATCGAACCCCTCGGTAAAACCGCTGGCGGACGCACCACAGACGGCGGCGGCGCCGCCACGCGCTGCACTGGAGTCGCTCTTTCTTCCTCGCTCGGTCGCGGTGATTGGGGCCACAGACCGGGCGGGAACCGTTGGCCGGAGCGTGCTTTCGAATCTGCTGGAAAGCAAGTTTCCCCTCAAAGTCTATGCCGTGACTCCCAGCCGCGGCGAAGTCCTCGGCGTCAAGACACACAATCACATCGGAGAGATCGCGGGAGGAGTCGATCTGGCGCTGGTAGTGACCCCGGCACAGACCGTGCCTCAAATCATCGGAGAGTGTGTCGATGCCGGAGTGAGATCGGCGGTCGTGATCTCGGCGGGGTTTCGCGAGCGGGGACACGACGGCGCGGTACTGGAAGAAGAGATTCAGAAGCACCTACTCCGCGGGTCTGCGCGCGGAGGCCTGCGTTTGATTGGACCCAACTGTATGGGGTTCATGAATCCAACGATTGGGCTCAATGCGACGTTTGCGAAGTCGATGCCGCAGAAGGGCAGCGTCGCATTTCTGAGCCAGAGCGGCGCGCTGCAGACGGCGATCCTCGACTGGAGCCAGAAGGAACAGGTTGGATTCAGTGCGATCGTTTCGACTGGGTCCATGCTCGATGTGGGCTGGGGCGATCTGATCTATTACTTCGGGGATGATCCGCACACCAAGAGCATTCTGCTCTACATGGAGTCGGTGGGAGACGCGCGTTCGTTTCTTTCTGCCGCCCGCGAGATTGCGCTGAGCAAGCCCATTATCGTCATCAAAGCCGGACGCTCAGACGCGGCTTCACGCGCGGCCGCATCGCACACGGGAGCCTTGACCGGAAGCGATGATGTTCTGGAGGCGGCGTTCCGGCGCTGCGGCGTGCTGCGAGTGCAAAATATCGCGGACCTTTTCTATATGGCCGAGGTCCTGAGCAAGCAGCCGCGGCCACGCGGCCCGCGTCTGACCATCGTGACCAACGCCGGCGGTCCAGGCGTGTTGGCGACCGATTCGCTCATGGCCACAGGCGGAGAGCTTACCGTGCTGTCGACGGAGTCTTTGCAGGAGCTCGACAGCTTCTTGTCCGCGCACTGGAGTCACGCAAATCCCGTGGATGTGCTGGCCGATGCGGATGCCGAACGCTTCGTCAGAGCGGTCGATATCGCCTCGAAAGATCCGGCGAGCGATGGATTGCTGGCCATCATCGCGCCTCAGGGACTCGCAGATCCCACGCAAGTGGCGGAGCGCATGAAGCCGTATGCGCGGAGTTCGGGCAAGCCGGTGCTGGCGAGTTGGATGGGCGGTGACGGAGTCGCAGAGGGCACTGCGATTCTAAACACGTCGGGTATTCCGACGTTCTCTTATCCGGACACCGCGGCGCGCGCCTTCACTTACATGTGGCGCTACACCTACAACCTGCGCGGGCTTTATGAAACTCCGGCCCTGGTGGAAGGAGCGGAACCGGCGGCCGACGCACGCAGCAAGGTCGACGATTTTGTACAACGGGTACGCGGCGCCGGACGGACGATGCTCAATGAATTTGAAGCGAAACAGCTTCTGGCGTACTACGGAATTCCCGTCGTGGAAACGCGCGTGGCGGAGGACGAAGAACAGGCCGTTGCTCACGCATCAGAGATTGGATATCCGGTGGTGCTGAAGCTGTTGTCCAACACCATCGCGCACAAAACGGATGTGGATGGAGTTCGCCTCAGGCTGCAGGATGCAGAACAAGTGCGGGGCGCATACCGTGCGATTCAGGCATCGGTGGCGGAGAAAGCAGGAGCGGAGCACTTTGGCGGAGTCACTGTACAGCCGATGGTGCGGCGCGATGGATACGAGCTGATTCTGGGCAGCAGCGTGGATGCGCAGTTCGGACCAGTGATCCTGTTTGGGTCCGGCGGAGTGATGGTGGAAGTCTATCGGGATCGTGCCCTGGGCCTGCCTCCCCTGAACACAACGCTGGCGCAGCGCTTGATGGAACAGACGCGAATCTTCTCCGCGCTGCGGGGCGTGCGCGGGCGCAAGCCGGTGAACCTGACCGCGCTGGAAGGACTGCTGGTGCGTTTCAGCCAGCTAGTGATGGAGCAGCCATGGATTAAGGAGATCGACATCAATCCGCTGCTGGCGACACCCGAGCACCTGCTGGCGCTCGATGCGCGCGTACTGGTGCATGATTCCACCATGCAGGCAGAGCAATTGCCCCGTCCGTCCCTCCGCCCATACCCGGCGCAGTACGCTTGGGAGTGGCAATTAAAGGATGGGACTCCGGTGACGATCCGGCCGATCCGCCCCGAAGACGAGCCACTCATGGTCCAGTTCCACACGACGCTCTCCGAGCGCAGCGTGTACCTGCGGTACTTCTGCTCGCTGAGTCTGAGCACAAGAGTGGAGCACGAAAGACTGGTGCGGATCTGTTTTGGCAGCTACGATCGCGGATTTGCGCTGGTGGCAGATCGCAAGAATCCCGAGACGGGGCAACACGAAGTCTTGGGCGTGGGCCGGTTCAGCGCTATCAATCGCGCGGAGGCCGAGGCGGCCGTGCTGGTTTCCGATCGATGGCAGGGGCGCGGGCTGGGGACCGAACTCCTCGCGGGCGTGGCTCGAGTAGCCCGCAAAGAAAAGTTTCAGAGACTCTCCGGCGAGATCTTGCGGGACAATCTGGCAACACAAGCGATCTTCAAGAAGGTGGGATTCCGGCTGCGCTCGATGGATGACCCGTCGTCGATCTCAGCCCTGCTGGAACTCTAGCCCAAATCCCTGGGTGCGGAGCGCGTCAAGCAGCCCGCCGAGAATAACGTTCGATCTTTTCACGCAGCGCGGACAAGTGTGGCATAGGCAGCCCCATGCTCTCACCGGTGTTGAGCACATCGAAGTAATAGCGTTTCATCTCGTCCGTGCTGCTGGCGAAGTGACTACCTCTAAGAAGGCGTCGACCTTTTTCAGTGAACCGAATGAAACAAATACCGGCGAGGCCGGCAATCCAAGCAGGCGTATTCAAGACACTTCTAGTGTCGGGGTAACGCTCCAGGTCAACACCCCGGGCCTGTACCACATCCAACGCTTCACGGATGGCCCATACCCCCAATCTTGAAGTCTCAAGACTCTGGGTCGCTTCGGCAATGCCTCCTGCCCAGAGAGCGACCCCGATTCCTCCGGCATTGATGGCATGGTGCACCCAGAGCCATTCGATGATGTTGGGTTTAATGTCCAGAGTGAAACCAGCCCTTTGGAATAACTCCGTTACGGCCTTGAACTTCTCCGGATCAGAACCTTCCAACATTCCGAAGCGCACGGTTGGGTTCATAGTTGCGACGAGGATGCCTTGAGCATCGGCACCACCACTGGCAGCAGCGTAACCCCAAAGGATCGAGAATCGCAGCAGCAGGCGGTCAATCTCCTCCGTTCCGTCCCAATTAGCGGTGAATAACAGAAAAGTGGCGTGAGGCGCATCGGGCAGGTATTGGCGGACGACCTGTGCCGCCTGGTAGTGCTTGGTAGCGACGATCACGAGGTCAAAAGCGTCTGACACCTTGATCTGCCTGACTGTCTTGGGAACATAAGTCACCTTGGCGTGCTTAGGGTGCCCGGCACGCAGGTCCAGCAGGTCCAAGGTGTGGGTGGTAGGGAGGCCCTCTTTTCGCACGACATGGGTAACATCAATGCCCGCCGTGGACAAGGCCCAGCCATAAATTGTTCCTACCACACCTCTGCCGACAATGAGGACTCTCATTTCAGCCTGGGTCCGTTCTTAAACGATCGCCGCAGGCTTGACGATTTCCAGCTGAGGCTCGAACCGCAGCGTAGTTCCCAGGGCGCGCGAAACCAGGCACAGTTTCTCAGCCCGTTTGAGCAGATCGAGCGCGCGTTCCCGTTCCTCAACCGACGCAATCTTGAGGTTGGGACGAACGACGATCTGGGCGAACGCATAACCGGATTCAGCCTTGCGCACCGTGCCGCTGGCTTCCACCTGCAGATCGGTAAAGTTGAATTGCGCCGTGCCGGCAATCGCGCGCAACGTCGTGGTGTAGCAACCGGCAACGGCGGCGAGCAGAAGTTCCTCCGGCGTCCATCTGCCTTCCAGCCCGCCAAATTCTGCCGGGGCCGTGAAGTGGATAGCATTCGGAGCGGAATCTGATTTGGCCAGACCGGTGCGGCCGGAAGTCCACCAGGCTGCTACTCGATATGTGTGCTCTTCACTCATGACTATCACGTCTCCTTGGGAGAAACCTTTGGCACGTCGTTGCAGCAGAAACTGAAGCTCGCGTGGCACAGTCAGCCGAACTTTGCGGTTGGGGAGCAGACCTCTATGCCGCTCCTGCTTCTTGCGGAAGACCTCGCTCCCGCTTGATCTTCTCGATCTGGGCGCGCAGCCAGCGGCCCAGGGCCTCTTCGATTTCGACCTGACTTCCGGTGCGATAGAGATCGTCCACGGTCTGCCCCTGTTGCGTGAGCTCGATGAAACGGCACGGCACGCTTTCGGCCTGCCTGTCCTTGGGAACAAACTGCTCCAGCAGGCAGCTCTCGCAGGGATGGGGCCGGGCGGGATCGCAGAAATTCGGACAGATGGGCGAATCCTCAAAAACGGCGGGAGCACGCCAAGGTGCGCGCGGCGAACGTCCGTAGCCGCCGTCTTCCAGGAAACTCAGCTCGAACTGGAGGACTTCCAGAATGTCACGACCATCTTGCGCCATAGGGCAACCTCGATTAGGGTTCAGGATGCCAGAGCTAGCGTGGAAGCTCCGTGTATTTGGTCACGGGAGGTCGTGATCGTGGTCACACCGGAATGGAGCACCTTCCGGTGCCCCTTGGCGATTTGCAGCGGTTACAGAGGAATCCCAGATTGGATCGCGTGATCGCAATCACGGAGGTGCGTGATTCAAATCACATGGGGCGCAGGAGTCTGGAATCCAAGGTGGCGCCGGCAAATCACTCCTGATTCCTTGGAGTTCGGGAGTCTGTGGCCTCTGGGTTCAGTCATGACTCGGCTCAGATGTTGAATCACCCTTGAACGTGATACCAGTCACACTTCTCGGAAGCAGCTAAGAAAACCGGACCGGCAGAACTCAGGCCTCTGGTTCGTAGGCGCAGCAGGGTTCCTGGGCGAACAGGTCGCCGGTCATGGCATAGGCGCGAGCGCGCGAGCCTCCACAGACATTGCGGACCAGGCAGCGTCCACACTTGCCCTTCAACTTGGAACTGTCGCGCAGAGACACAAACAATGGCGAATCGCAGTACACCTCAGAGAGCGGCTGGGTAGTAATGTTGCCGGCGGACAGAGGCAGGAAGCGGCTGGGGTACATGTCGCCATGGTGATTGATGAACACGAAACCCTTGCCGTCGTTGACACCCTTGGGCGCGCAGGTGATGACGTCCGCTTCGGTCATGCGTCCGCGCGATTCCCGGGCCCGTTGCTGCAGAAGATAGCGTTGATAGTGCTGGCCCTCGGTGGTCTTGATCTGGAAGTGAACCCGCTTCGATGCTGCATAGAGCTTGGCAAATATCTCTTCGTGCTCTTCCGCAGTAAGCAAATCGCCGGCCTGCTCCCGCCCCCCGGGGACGAAGAAGATCACATTCCACAAAACCACGTCGAGACGGGTGAGAAGTTCGATCATGGGATCCACGTCGTTCAGGTTCCGCCGCGCCATGATCGTGTTGATCTGCACCGGCAAGCCGACTTCGTGGCAGGTCCCGACGACCTCGAGGGTGCGCCGATGGGATCCAGGGACACCCCAGTACGCGTCGGCTAACGCCGCTGTAGAACCGTGCAGCCAGAACGCAACCCGCATCAATCCGCACGCCTTCAGTTCAGCAATCACTTGCGTATCCAGCAGAGGAGTAGGAAGCAGCGTGAGCGACGTACGAACCGAACGACGCGAAGCAAATTCAATCACCGGAAACAAGTCCGGGCGGAGCAGCGGATCGCCGCCCGTCAGCACGAGGAGAGGCACGTGCATGGCGGCGACTTCCTCGACCAGATGAAAGGCCTCGGCGGTGGAGAATTCCCGCTTGTCCCGCGGTGCACGCGTGACGCGGGTATGCGTGGCCTTCCAGTCACAGGCCTGTGTCATCTCCCAGGTTACCTGTAGCGGGCGCGGCTGAAAGCTCGCCGCATTCAAAACCTGACTCGGCCCTGTCGCGGGCTGTGCGGAAGTCCATCCCGACGGAGCGCGAGGGCCGGAAGAAGAGCGAACGGGTGGATTCGACAGAGTCGGCATGGGGTGATCCTATTTTTTCCAGAGTCGCCGGCGCAATGCCGGATCGCACGCAAGGTAGTGATACGTGTCACAATTGGCTTCCGGAATGCCTGTGATCTCCATCACGGGCCAAAGTGACTTCTGCCATAGGTCCACCTTCACCGGCATGCGAACCTACCGCTGCGACCTAGTTCTCAGGATGCAAACGAGCACTTGCACTGCGTTCTGATTTCCATGCGATCGGCAAGTCAAACGGCAGGCCGTTCTTGCCCTGTGATATCTTGCGAACAATCTTCCTTAAGGAGGAAGCAACATGAAATGTCTCTCTCTTCGAATGGGCCTGGTAACGCTGCTGGCTTGCGGAATGATCGCAGTCTGCTCATCCTCGGCAGTGGCACAAGACGCAGCCGCAACCTTCAAGGCCAAATGCGCAATGTGCCATGGCGCTGACGGCAAAGGCTCAGCCATGGGTGTGAAAATGGGCGCCCATGACTTCACCTCCGCCGACGTACAGAAGCAAACCGATGCGCAGTTGACCGTAATCATCAGCAAAGGCAAAGGCAAGATGCCGGCCTATGACGGCAAACTGAAAGACGCAGAGATCACGGACCTGGTCGCCTTTATTCGCGGCTTGGCGAAGAAGTAGCAGTTCACAGAAAGGCGGCCTCAATGCGGCCGCGCGGAAATCGTTCGATTCTGTAAGGATTGGCGGGTGAGAGCATGTCCACGCGAACCATACGGAGTATTCTTGCGCTTGGAATCGCTCTCACCCTGCTTTTAACTGCTGGAAACGTCTACGCCGCCGGCAAGGCCCCGGCCAGCAAAGAGCCTCCCAAACCAACCGCGGACGAATGCCTCGCCTGCCATAGCGATGCCTCGTTGACCCACGACGTCAACGGCAAGCCCGTCAGCTTGCATGTCGATCCCCAGAGCTTCAAAGATTCGATCCATGGCAGCATGTTCACCTGCGTGGACTGCCACACTGACGTCAAGAGTGCCGGCCACGAAACTCCTCCCCTGAAAATCACCTGTGCGACCTGCCACGCGGACGAGCAGGCTGCGTATGATCGCAGTTTCCACGGCAAGGCAGTCCAGGGAGGCAACAGCAAGGCAGCGACATGCGTCGATTGTCACGGGAGTCCGCATGTACTGTTGCCAGCCAGCGACCCCAAGTCGCGCGTGCATCATGGCAACATCCCCGCAACCTGCGGCGCCTGCCATAGTCAGAGATTTGTGATGCAGGACGGCGGGCAGAGCGCGCAGATGGTCGCTTCTTACGAGCAGAGCGTGCACGGGCACGCTGTCGCTGCCGGCTCAGAGAAGGCCGCCGTCTGCACCGACTGCCACGGCACGCACGAAATTCTCGACGCCAAGGATGCGAAGTCGCCGATCTTCAAGTTCAATGTGCCCTCGACCTGCGGGAAGTGCCACGATGCGATTTCGAAGGAATATAAGCAGAGCATCCACGGTGAGGCCGTAGCCAAGGGCAACTGGCAGGCGCCGGTATGCACGGACTGCCACGGCATTCACTCCATCAAATCGCATCTCGATCCAACTTCTCCGGTTGCAGCGGCGAATCTGGCGCAGGCGACGTGCGCGCGCTGCCATGAAGGCATGCGGCTCTCGCAGGAGTTTGGCGTCGAAGGCCGCCGTGAGACCACATATTTGGCCAGCTACCACGGGCTCGCGGCGCGCGGAGGCTCGCAGGTGGTCGCTAACTGCGCCAGTTGCCACGGAGTGCATAACATTCTTCCGTCCAGCGATCCGCGGTCGACCATCAACCATGCCAATCTCGCCCGCACGTGCGGCCAGTGCCACCCGGGAGTGACGGAAAATTTCACGGCGTCAAGAGTCCACGTGGATGCACCGCTCTCGGCCGACATAGGCAGCAAGGCAGTTCGCTGGATTCGCAAGTTCTATCTCACGATGATCTTTGTCGTAATTGGCGGGATGCTCGCGCACAACTTCATTCTGTGGCGCGCAAAGGTTGTGGCCCGCCGCAAGCTCGAACACAATTTCGTCATCCGCATGCCCCTGCGCTTCCGCCTGCAGCATGCCACCTTGCTAATCAGTTTTGTGGTGCTCGTACTGACGGGCTTTGCCTTGAAGTTCCCCGACTCATGGTTCGCGTCATTCCTGTCTCTGGGCGAAAGAATGCGGCATCTGCTCCATCGCGTGGCCGCGGTATTTCTGATTGGGGTCAGCCTGTATCACATGTTGGATCTTGTCTTCAGCCGCGAGGGACGCAAACTGGTGATCGATCTGTTCCCCACACTCGACGATGTTCGGGGGGCATGGCAGAATCTCTGTTATTATCTCGGCCTGACTTCCCGGAAGCCCGAGTTTGCGCGGTTTAACTACGCCGAGAAGGCCGAGTATTGGGCTCTGGTGTGGGGCATGATCGTGATGGCCGTGACTGGAGTCATGCTGTGGGCCAAGGTTCTCGTCGGCAATAACATGCCGCGCTGGTGGCTCGATGTTGCGACTGCCATTCACTTCTACGAAGCCGTGCTGGCGACCCTGGCGATCGTCGTCTGGCACTTCTACCAGGTATTCTTCGACCCGGACGTCTACCCGATGAACTGGGCGTGGTGGGATGGAAAGATGACCTTGCACCACTACCGCGAGGAGCATGGCCTGGACCCGGCTGCGATGGCAGGAACGGCCCGTCCTGGCTCCGATGCCACAGCCGAAACGGAAGCCGAGTCGGCTAAAGAGCCCGAGGACACAGAGGTCAAGCATGGACAATGAGAAGTCCCCGACGACGCCGGTCGAGCCCTGGCATCGTTCGCGCATGCTCATGCGCAACCCGGTCAGCCTCGCCGGCGTGGCGCTGGCGATCGTCAGTCTCGCCAACATTTTCCTTTTTGTCCTGATCGACGCCATTGCCGTCAAGGCCAGCCCTTACATCGGCATCCTGGCCTACATGGTGTCGCCCGCATTCCTGACGTTCGGCTTGCTGCTGATGTTGGCCGGTGTGCTGCTGGAGCGGCGGAAGAAAGTGGTGTCGACGGAGTTCTATCCCCGCATCGACCTGAACGACCGGGCTCAGCGTAGCGCGGTATTCTCGTTCGTGACGTTCCTGGTAGTGTTCGTCATGGTAAGTATCGCGGGCAGCTACAAAGCCTACGAATTCACCGAGTCGGTTTCATTTTGCGGGCAGTTGTGCCACACGGTGATGAGTCCGGAATACACCGCGTATCAACTTTCTCCGCATGCCCGGGTGGCATGCGCGGAGTGCCATGTAGGCGCTGGCGCAACCTGGTTTGTGAAGTCCAAGCTCTCCGGCAGCCGGCAGGTTTTTGCTGCCCTGTTCAATACTTTCCCGAGGCCCATTCCCACGCCGGTGCACAATTTGCGTCCGGCGCAAGAGACTTGCGAGCAATGCCACTGGCCGAAAAAATTCTACGGAGGCCAGCTCAAAGTCTTCACGCACTACGCCAACGATGAAAAGAACACGATGCGCCAGATCCGGATGATCATCAAAACCGGCGGCGGAGATCCCGCCACCGGCGCACCCGAAGGCATCCACTGGCACATGAACATCGGCAACAAGATCGAGTACGTGGCGGCCGACGAGAAGCGCCAGATCGTTTCCTATATTCACGTGGAAGATCTGCAGGGCCGCGTCACCGACTACTACGCCAAAGATTCGACACTCTCCAAGGATCAGATTGCCAAGGCCCCCCGGCACCGCATGGACTGCGTGGACTGCCACAATCGTCCGACGCATATCTACGTTCCACCAGACCAGGCGGTCGATCAGTCCTTGCTGGCGCGCCGCTTGGACGTAACCCTCCCCTTCATCAAGCAGGAAGCGGTAACGGTGCTAACCGCGACTTACGCCACCACCGATGCCGCCATGCAGGGCATCGCGAGCGGGGTGCCAAGCTACTACGAGAGCAAGTATCCGGACGTCGCGAAGACCAAGCAACTGGAGATTCGCAACGCCGTGACCGAGGTTCAGCAGATCTTCAAACGCACGACCTTCCCCGAAATGAAGCTGAACTGGCAGACCCATTCCAACAACCTGGGGCACTTCTATTACAACGGCTGCTTCCGCTGCCACGACGGCCAGCATGTCAGCGCCGACGGCAGGGTCATAAGCAAGGACTGCACCCAGTGCCACACCCTCATGTCAGAGACCGAGGGGACGACCAGCCTCGCTGCTACTGCCGTGCCCAGTTTCCAGCATCCCGTCGATTTGGGAGACTTGACGCAGGTGAACTGCAGCGACTGCCACTCCGGAGGGAGCGGCCCTTAGTCCCATGATTCACAAAGAGTTATAGGTCCGTTGAAAGATCCAATCAGCGCCCTCAGCAATCTCCTCCTGCGCGAAGTGTGATTCAAATCACACCCCTCTGTGAACCTGCGTCCCGACATCCACAACCCCCTTCCTGCATCCTGAATATATCGATGTGGACCACTCCCGTGGCCCTGTCGAAAGTTCTGAACGGGGGATGTCATGAAGCGCAAATTCAAGACCATGGACGCCAACGAAGCTGTGGCGAATGTCGCCTACCGGGCGAGCGAAGTGATCGCCATTTACCCGATCACTCCTTCGTCGCCGATGGGCGAATGGGCGGACCAGTGGTCCTCGGAGAACGTACCCAATGCCTGGGGCAGCGTACCCCACGTAGTCGAGATGCAGAGCGAAGGCGGCGCGGCCGGAGCCGTGCACGGTGCCCTGCAGACCGGATCGCTCTCCACGACGTTTACCGCGTCGCAGGGATTGCTGCTCATGATCCCGAACATGAACAAGATCGCCGGTGAACTGACCCCGTGTGCGTTTCACGTCACGGCGCGCACCCTGGCCACGCATGCGCTCTCGATTTTTGGCGACCACTCCGACGTAATGTTCTGCCGCGCCACGGGATGGGCCATGCTCTGCTCGAACTCAGTGCAGGAGGCGATGGACCTGTCCCTGATCGCGCATGCCGCGACGCTTGAGACGCGCATTCCGTTCCTGCACTTCTTCGACGGATTCCGCACCTCCCACGAAGTCAACAAGATCGAATTACTCAACGAAGACGACATGCGGGCGATGCTCAACATGGACCGCATCATCGAGCACCGCCAGCGCGCGCTCTCGCCCGATCATCCGGTGCTGCGCGGCACGGCACAGAATCCTGACGTCTTCTTCCAGATTCGTGAAAGCGCTAATGCCTACTACGACGCCGCTCCGGCCAAGGTTCAGGCGACCATGGATAAGTTCGCCGAGATCGTGGGCCGCTCCTATCACCTGTTCGACTATGTCGGCGCACCCGATGCCGAGCGCGTGATCGTCATGATGGGCTCCGGCGCAGAAGCCGCGCACGAGACCGTTGAATACCTGAACGCGCAGGGAGAAAAAATAGGCCTGCTGAAGGTCAGGTTGTACCGTCCCTTCTGCGTGAAATCGTTCATGGAGGCCTTGCCCGCCAGCGTTCGCCAGATTTCAGTTCTGGATCGCACCAAGGAGTCAGGAGCGATCGGCGAACCCCTGTTCCTCGACGTCGTGAACGCCCTGCATGAGGGCTTAAAGCTGGGCTACGGAAAACTGAAGATCGCGCCGGGAGTGGTCGGCGGGCGTTACGGCTTGTCGTCCAAGGAATTCACCCCCGCGATGGTCAAGGCCGTTTACGACAACCTGAGGCAGAGCCAACCGAAGGACCACTTCACGATTGGCATTCACGACGACGTCGGCCACACCAGCCTCGAGTACGATGCCGCGTTCTCGACCGAACACGACAGCGTAGTGCGCGCGTTGTTTTATGGTCTGGGTGCGGACGGCACGGTCGGCGCCAACAAGAATTCCATCAAGATCATCGGCGAAAACACCGACAACTACGGGCAAGGATACTTCGTTTACGATTCAAAGAAGTCCGGCGCGATGACCGTCTCGCATCTCCGCTTCGGGCCGCAGCCCATCCACTCCAGCTATTTGATTTCCAAAGCGAACTTCATCGCCTGCCACCAGTGGATATTCCTCGAGCGCTACGACATGCTGAGCGCTCTGGTGCCGGGCGGCGTATTCCTGGTCAACAGTCCTTTTGGCAAAGACGAAGTCTGGGACCACCTGCCCCGTGAAGTGCAGTCGCAACTCATCGCCAAGAAAGCGAAACTCTACGCCATCGATGCCTACCAGGTGGCGCAGGACGCCGGGATGGGTTCCCGTACGAACACCATTATGCAGGTATGCTTCTTCGCCATCTCGAAAGTTCTGCCCGGAGAGGAAGCGATCGAAGCCATTCGCCAGTCGATCCGCTACACCTATGGCCGCAAGGGCGAAGACGTAGTGCAAAAGAACATGCAGGCCGTCGACAAGACGTTGGCTCACCTGTTTGAAGTGAAGATTCCAGACAGCGTCAGCAGCAAGACTGAAATCCCAGCCGCATTCCCCGGGGCGCCCAAGTTTGAACACGATGTTCTGGGCACAATCTACGCTGGCCGCGGGGACGAACTTCCCGTGAGCGCGTTCTCCTGCGACGGCACCTTTCCCACTGGCACCGCGAAGTGGGAAAAGCGCAACCTGGCACTTGAAATTCCGGCGTGGGATACGAAGATCTGCATCCAGTGCGGCAAGTGCGCGATGGTTTGCCCGCACGCCGTGATCCGGATCAAGGTCTACGACAGCAAAGAATTGCAAGGCGCACCCGCAACCTTCAAGTCGTGCGATACGCGCGACAAAGAGTGGGCTGGGATGAAGTACACGATCCAGGTGGCTCCGGAAGATTGCACCGGATGCGGCGTGTGCGTCGATGTCTGCCCCGTGAAGAACAAGAGCGAGGTGCGACTGAAGGCCATCAATATGGTCCCGCAGCCTCCGCTGCGTGCGCCGGAGAGCGAGAACTGGGAATTCTTCCTGAAGCTCCCGGAACTCGACCGCAGAAAGATCAAAGTCGGGACGATCCGCCAGCAACAAGTGCAGGAACCGCTATTCGAGTTCTCGGGCGCATGCTCCGGCTGCGGCGAGACTCCTTATCTGAAGCTGGTTTCACAACTTTTCGGCGACCGGGCTGTGGTGGCGAATGCAACTGGTTGCTCGTCGATCTATGGCGGCAACCTGCCCACGACGCCATGGTCCAAGAACGCCGCTGGCCGCGGACCAGCGTGGTCGAATTCCCTGTTTGAAGACAATGCTGAATTTGGGCTGGGCTTCCGGGTCTCGATCGACAAGCAGACTGAGTTTTCCCACGAACTGCTTCGGCGTCTGGCGGGAAGCGTCGGTGAAGAACTCGTCACGGCCATCCTCAACGCGAAGCAGAAAGACGAAGCTGACATCTACGAGCAGCGTCAGCGCGTCGACATACTGAAAGAGAAACTGGCGAAGCTCAACTCGGCCGATGCCAGACAACTTCTTTCCGTCGTCGACATGCTGGTGAA
The DNA here is from genome assembly GCA_017883385.1 of Candidatus Sulfotelmatobacter sp. Classification (GTDB taxonomy): domain Bacteria; phylum Acidobacteriota; class Terriglobia; order Terriglobales; family Acidobacteriaceae; genus Sulfotelmatobacter. Next base: position 4,124 of record JADGNQ010000047.1, on the reverse strand, counting down.
GAAGAGCGTGTGGATCGTGGGCGGCGACGGCTGGGCCTATGACATCGGCTACGGCGGCCTCGACCACGTGCTGGCCAGCGGGCGCAACGTGAACATCCTGGTGCTCGATACCGAGGTTTACTCGAACACCGGCGGGCAGGCCTCAAAGTCGACGCCGCGCGGGGCGGTCGCCAAATTCGCTGCGGGCGGCAAGCCGGGCCCCAAGAAAGATCTCGGACTGATGGCCATGACCTACGGCAACGTCTACGTCGCAAGCGTGGCCATGGGCGCGAAAGATGAGCACACACTCAAAGCGTTTCTTGAAGCCGAAGCCTACGACGGGCCGAGCATCATCATCGCCTACTCGCACTGCATCGCCCACGGCATCGACATGACCACGGCGATGACCGATCAGAAAGTTGCAGTCGAATCGGGCCAGTGGCTGCTCTATCGCTACAACCCCGAGCGGACTGCAGCGGGGGAGAATCCGCTGGCGCTCGATTCGCGCGCTCCTACGCGCAAAGTGCAGGAGTATCTGCTGCAGCAGACGCGCTTCAAAATGCTCACCAAGAGCAAACCGGAAGCCGCCGAGCGTTTGTGGAAGCTGGCGCAACAGGATGTGGAAAGCCGTTACCGGATGTATGAATACATGGCCAGCCGCAAATCAGAACCGGTGGCTGCACCCAAAGACTCAGCCGAGAAGACCGCGCCTGCTGTGGAGAAGCCGGTACCAACGGGAGCGCGATAGAAACGCGAGGAGAAACTCATGATCGATCTCAGCACGAATTACCTTGGTTTGAAACTCAGATCTCCGCTCGTGGTCTCAGCCTCGCCGTTATCGCGCGATGTGGATGGAATTTGCCGGTTGGAAGATGCCGGAGCTTCCGCCGTGGTGCTGTACTCGCTGTTTGAAGAACAGTTACGGCAGGAGGAAGCGGACCTCGATTATCACCTCGCCGCGGGCACCGAGAGCTTTGCCGAGTCCCTCACCTATTTCCCGCAGGCCAGCGAGTTTCACGTCGGTCCAGAGGGATACCTGAATCACATCCGCAAAGCCAAAGCGTCGGTGAGCATCCCGATCATCGCCAGCCTCAACGGCTCGACGCTGGGAGGATGGACGAAATTTGCCGGAGAGATAGAACGCGCCGGCGCGGATGCCATCGAATGCAATATCTACTACATTCCCACAGATCCCCATATCACGGCGGCGGACGTTGAAAAGACTTATCTCGATATTTTGCGAGCTGTGAAAGCAACAGTCACCATTCCAGTCGCGGTGAAGTTGAGTCCTTTCTTCAGCAACATGGCGAATATGGCTGGCCGTTTGGATGAGGCAGGAGCCGATGCACTTGTACTGTTCAATCGCTTTTACCAGCCCGACATCGATCTGGAGGAGTTGGTAATTCAGCCAAACGTGCTGTTGAGCACGCCGCAGGCTCTGCGCCTGCCGCTCACCTGGATTGGAATTCTGTTCGGCAAGGTCAAGGCTGGTCTGGCGGCCACCGGCGGAGTGCATGGCGCCGAGGATGTCATCAAGTTGCTCATGGTGGGGGCTAACGTCACGATGCTGTGCTCCTCTCTCATGCGTCACGGCGTCAATCACCTGCGTCATGTGGAGCGCGAAGTGCGCGAGTGGATGGAAGAACATGAGTACGAATCAGTGGCGCAGATGCAGGGCAGCATGAGCCAGATCAAGTGCCCGGATCCTGGCGCTTTCGAGCGCGCGCAATACATGCGCGCCGTGAAAGGCATGCAACACCTGCACATGGCAGGCTGGCGCTGATGACGACGAGGGAATTGAGCATCGTGGACTTCGAGGCCGGCAGTGAAACTCCCCGCACCATCGGCCTCGGGACGACCAACGGTGGTCCCGGGAAGGACGCGGCTTCGAATCCTGCCCTGAGCGCCGTTCGATCAGTCGCGCCTTCGGGAGTCGAGGGAAATCGTCGGCCCAGAATCAAGCCCTTCCCCAGCGTCCCGGAGTCTCGATCGACAGAAATCGCGACTGAAAAAGCTCGCCGGGAGCGTCGGCATGCTCTGGTTCTTCCCCGTGAGCACGGGGCTTGGGGACTGTTGCTCGTGCCGATGGTCACAGGCGCGGGCGTTGCCTTCCGGGAAAGCGACCACGTTCTTCCGATCCTCCTGTTGCTGACGGCGGCTCTCGCGCTGTTTTGGCTCAGAACGCCCGTCGAGAGTCTGCTGGGCACATTTGCCATCCGCGCACAGTCGAAGGATGAGCGTCGCGCAGTAGCGATCGTGATCGCAGGGTTGGGCGTCGTAGCTGTGCTGACTCTGGGAACGTTGCTGTGGGCGGGCCGGAATCCAGCCTTGTGGCTGATTGGCGCCGCTGCCGCCGCGGCCTTTGTGGGCCAGGCGCTGCTCAAGAAATTGGGACGGCGGGCCCGCATGCTCTCTGAAATCGTCGGGACGATTGGCCTGACGGCTTCTGGGCCGGCCGCGTACTACGTTGTTACCGGAAAGTTCGGCGCGACCGCTTGGATGCTGTGGCTCGCGAATTTGATCTTCGCCGGCAACCAGATTCACTACGTGCAGCTTCGCATTCACACCGCGCGAATCGAAGGATTGCGTGCCAAACTCGCCCACGGTTGGGCCTTCGCAGCCGGACAGTTGGCCATGACGGCGGCGCTTACACTCGCCTGCCTCGCCGGTCTGCTGCCCCAGGTCGCGTCCCTAGCTTTTGCCCCGCTTCTTTTCCGAGGATGGTTCTACTTTATCCAGAAGCCCGCGCCATTGGTCGTGCGCAAACTCGGCTGGAACGAACTGAAGCATGCGGTGGCCTTCTGCGTTCTCTTCATCGCCGCATTCGCCTGGGCGCAATAGCTCTGGCGCCTTGCCATCTCTCACGAGAGCGTCCTTAGCAGAACCCCCAGCGGCCCGGTCGCCTGCAACCCATTGACAGCGCTCGACTTAATGCATTTGTGTACATACATGTATGTATGACAAATGTTCCCGCGGGAACACTGTGGAAAACTTTTGTTTCCCAGCGACCGGACGGCCGAGGCGACTATCCCTTGGCAGCACCTAGGACGACGGAGTCAGTTCCAGCGTCAGCACTTGAAATGGTTGCAGGTGAAACGTGTGCCGTTCCTGCGCGGGAACGCGCAAGGCCTGCTGGGCGCTGTCGTTCTTCCACGGGCTGCGCGCGCCATACGCAGCAGCGGAACCCGCGGGCAGTTCCAGAAGCGCCGCGAGGCTTGCCGTGAAGTCCTGCGGTTGGTCGCCCGGATTGCGCAGCGTGACAATCGCTTTCTCGCGGGACCACGAGGCCCAACCATAGACTTCCAGGCGGGCGGGATCGCCGCCAATCCAGTGTGAGTCCTTGAGCGTCTGCGCATTCTCGCGCGACCATTTCGCGGCCTCGGCCAGCACATCCCAGTCCTGCGCGGAGAGCAGCGAAGGCGTGATGTACATTTCCTGCAATTGTGTTCCTGTGCCGAAGTACGAATGAACTTCGTCGGGGAAATCGTGGCCGGGATCGCTGCCCAGGCGCTCCGCGTAGCGCGCGAAGATGAGACCGTGCAGCATCAGCGAATTCATGGGAAACAGCGGACCTTCCTCGACCACCCGGCGATAGATCTGCGAGTCGCGATAGGTGATCCAGCGCTGGCGGTTGGAACCGACGCCGGCGAAGCTGTGGTCGTCGCCTCCACGCCAGATCGAGTCCGCATACAGGAGCCAGAACGGCGAGGGATAGGTTCCCGTGGTGAGGTTGACGTAGAGATCCGGTTTCTTGGCGCGCAGTTCGCCGATCAGATGGATGGCTGCGTCAAAGTCGCTGTCGAAATCGCTTCCTGCAATGACCTGGTTCGCATTGCCAGTTCCGTCGAACTTGAACTGGTTCACGTCGTATTTCTCGATCAGATCGAGGCAAGTATCGCGGAAGTAGCGGTAGTACTTTGGCCCCGACAGCGCGAACCCGCCTTCGTTGATTTCGAATCCCTGCGCACGTGCAGAGGCCAGACGTTGCTCTTTCGGCTTGTCGTAGCCGCCCCACGGAGAGAGCCAGATGCCGGGCGCGGCGCCGAAGCTGGCGGCGGTCTGCGTGACCTTCGTCAGGCCATTCGGAAAACCAGGATTGAACTTCCACAGAGTCGTGGGATCGTCCCAGCCATCGTCGAACAGGA
>JADGNQ010000386.1 GCA_017883385.1 Candidatus Sulfotelmatobacter sp. | reverse complement strand
GACCGGAAAACCTGCAGGTACTTACGCCGCCCTGGCTCGACTTCCGAATGGTGGAGACTCCGGAGAACCTGGCAGCGGGGTCGTTGATCCGCTACCGGCTGCGATGGCGCATGCTGCCGATCCGGTGGACGACGGAGATCAGCGAATGGAATCCTCCGCACGGATTCGTGGACCGCGGAGTCAAAGGTCCCTATGCTCGGTGGAATCATGAGCACCGGTTTACCGAGCACGATGGGGGGGCGACGATGCGCGACAAGGTTAGGTATGCGCTGCCTTTCGGATGGGCTGGACGGCTGGCTCACTGGGCGGTGGTGAAGCGCGACTTGGAAACGATGTTTGATTTTCGCGCGGAGGCGATGCGGCGTCTGTTTCCGGTTTGAGGGCGGCTGTACAAACGGGCAGGCTTCGTATACAAACTCTGCAAGCGGTGTGCGGCGCGTCAATTCAGGGGATCTAAGTCTTTGTATCTCAAGCCGAAAACTCTAAACGAAGCAGTTTCTCTGCTGGCCTCTCCGGGCGGACAAGTTCTGGCCGGAGGGACGGATTTTTATCCAGCGTTGGGGGAGCGGCTGCCGCGTGGGTGCGTCGTCGATATTACATCACTCGGTGAACTTCGCGGGTTCTCGATCGAGACTGACCGTGTGCGCATCGGCGGGCTGACCACGTGGACCGAGATCATTCGTGCGCGACTGCCGCGTTGTTTTGATGCGCTCAAGGCTGCGGCGAAGGAAGTGGGGTCGGTGCAGATTCAGAATCGCGGCACGGTGGCGGGAAACCTGTGCAACGCTTCTCCGGCGGCGGATGGCGTTCCGCCGTTGCTTGCCCTGGACGCGGAAGTGGAGTTGGCGTCCGCAGCGGGAAGGCGACGCATGCCGCTGGCCGAGTTTATCGCGGGCAATCGCAATACGTTGCGCCGGGCGGATGAGATTCTTGCGGCGGTGCTGGTTCCGCGGCGAATGGAAAACGCGGCGTCGGTTTTTTTGAAATTGGGAGCGCGACGGTATCTGGTTATCTCAATTTCCATGGTGGCGGCGGTTGTAAAGGCAGACGAGTCGGGGTGCGTGGCCGAGGCGCACGTCGCCGTGGGATCGTGTTCGGCAAGAGCGCAGCGTCTGAGCGACTTGGAAAGAGATCTTGTGGGGTTGCCGGTGAAAGCGGGAATCGGAGCTGCGGTGAAAGGCGAGCATCTTTCAACTCTTTCGCCGATTGATGACATTCGCGCCACGGCCACCTACCGGCGTGAAGCATCGCTGACTCTGGTGCAGCGTGCGCTCGAAGCCTGCGTGGGGAGCCGCTGAAATGGCCACGACGCAGAATTTATCGGCGGATGCTGCAACGGAATTGATTTCGTTCTCGGTGAACGGGCGCGGGATTGAGGTAACGGTTTCCGGGGCGCGGCGGCTCTCTCGCGTCCTGCGCGACGATCTCGGGCTCACGGGAACGAAAGTGGGATGCGATGCGGGTGACTGTGGAGCCTGCACGGTCTTGCTGAATGGCGCTCCGGTGTGTGCATGTCTAGTGGCCGCGGGGCAGGTTGTGGGATGTGAAATCACGACCGTCGAGGGCCTGGCAGAGCGCTCTCCGCTACTGGGACGGCTGCAACGGTCATTTCTTTCCTACGGCGCCGCGCAATGCGGCGCGTGTACGCCTGGAATGCTGGTGGCAGCGACCGCGCTGCTTGAGACGAATCCAACTCCCAACGAAGGCGACGTCATGGATGCGATTGGCGGCGTGCTTTGCCGCTGCACGGGATATCGGAAGATCATCAGAGCGATTGTTGAGGCTGGGACGAATCCCGCGGCGGAAACGTCGCCCGCGGCGGGAGCGGCTGTAGGTTCGCGACTGGTGCGGCTTGATGGAAAGAAGAAGGTCAACGGCACAGACGTCTTCGGGGCGGATGAAATTCCTGCGGGTGCACTTGGAGTGCGAGTGATTCGCTGTCCTCATCACCGGGCGCGGTTTCAGTTCGACGATCTAGATCAGTTCGTTGCGGAACGTCCCGGTGTGACTCTTGTTCTGACCAAGGAAGACGTGCCCGGCGTTGATTGCTACGGCGTGATTCCGAAGTATGCGGATCAGCCGGTGTTTGCCCACAACGAGGCACGGTTTCGTGGAGAAGCGGTTGCCGCCGTGGTCGGAGAGGCCGACGCGCTCGAAGCGCTCGATCTTGCGGAGTTTCCAGTTCGATGGGAGGAATTGCCGGCTCTGAAAATGGTCGATGAGGCGCTGGCAGCTGATGCGCCTCGCATTCACGGGCATCGCGAGGGAAATATTCTGGTGCGCGGGCGAGTGGTTTGTGGGGACGTGGACAAAGCGCTCTCCGAAGCGGAATTCGTGGCCGAGGGCGAATATGAGACGGGCTTCGTCGAGCATGCGTATATCGAACCGGAAGCGGGGTTCGCGCGCCGCGTCGGCGATGGAGTCGAGATTCAGGCGTGCACACAGTCTCCATACATGGATCGCGATGACCTCGCGAAGATTCTTGGCATCGCGCCGGAGAAAGTGCGAATTATTCCGACGGCGGTCGGCGGAGGATTCGGGTCGAAGCTCGATCTTTCGGTGCAACCGTTTGTAGCGCTGGCTGCCTGGAAGTTGGACAGGCCGGTGCGCATGGTGTATTCGCGGACGGAGTCGATGGTGTCGACGACAAAGCGTCATCCGGCGCGCATACGGCTACGCGCGGGGGCTACGCGGGAAGGGAAGTTGACGGCGCTCGATTTTGCTGCAGACTTCAATACCGGTGCATATTCTTCATGGGGACCGACGGTTGCATTTCGAGTGCCTGTGCACGCGTCGGGACCATACCGGGTTCCAAACTACCGCGCACTGACTCGCGCCGTGCATACGAACGTCGTCCCAGCGGGAGCGTTTCGCGGATTCGGCGTGCCGCAGGCGGCGATTGCGCAAGAGCAGCTTTATGACGATCTCGCCGACAAGGTCGGAATGGACCGGTTGGAGTTTCGCATCCTGAATGCTCTGGACGATCACACGCCGACCGTGACGGGGCAGGTCCTCGGCGAAGGCGTGGGGATTCGCGCGTGTTTCGAAGCCTTGCGGACGCGCTGGGAGGCGGCGCGGGCACAATCGGCAGAATTCAACAACGGAGCGACTGGGCCTTTTCGGCGAGGGGTTGGCGTCGCCGGCATGTGGTACGGGTGCGGGAATACGT
>JADGNQ010000385.1 GCA_017883385.1 Candidatus Sulfotelmatobacter sp. | reverse complement strand
CAAGAGACCACGATCACCAGTTTCCACAGTACCCTGCTGCATCACGGCATGGTGATCGTGGGCGTACCGTATAGCGAGACTCGCCTGCTGAATATGGCGGAGATCACTGGCGGCTCACCATATGGCGCCGGCACGCTGGCGGGAGCCGATGGGAAGCGGGTACCGAGCGAGAACGAGTTGGCGATCGCGCGGTTCCAGGGCCGTCACGTCAGTCAAATTGCGAAGAAATTGGCCGGCGGCTGACGCGGGTCCACATTGTATACGTGGCGTTTGCGTGTGCGCGATGCCGGCAAAAGCGACAAGCAGAATCGGATTCAGAAGAGGACAAACTCGATGGCTTACCAAAGCGTTAACCCATATGACGGGAAGATTCTGAAAACGTTCAAGGAACTCACCGACAACCAACTTGAGACGGCGCTTGGAACCGCTGCGACCTGCTTCGAGAACTGGCGGCGCACGACATTCGCAGAGCGGGCGGCCGTGGTCACAAAAGCCGCCGCCATTATGCGCGCTCGCATCGACGAATTTGCCCGCCCAATGACGATCGAGATGGGTAAGCTCATCGAGCAGGCCCGGGGTGAAGTGGTACTCAGCGCGGACATCTTCGACTACTATGCCAAGAACGCCGAGCGCTTCCTCGCACCCCAACGCCTTGAGCCGGGTTCCGGCGAAGCTGAGATCGAAAGTAGCCCGTTCGGCGTGCTGTTCGGCGTCCAGCCCTGGAACTTCCCCTACTACCAGCTCGCGCGTTTTGCCGCGCCCAACCTGATGGCGGGCAACGTCGTCATGGTGAAGCACGCCGGGTGTGTTCCGCAGTGCGCCATCGCTTTTGAGAAGCTGTGGCTTGAAGCGGGTGCGCCGGTGGGCGCGTACACGAACCTGTTGATCTCGCATGATCAGGTCTCTCAAGTGATCGACGATCCCCGGATCAAGGGCGTCGCGCTTACGGGCAGCGTCGAAGCCGGAAGACTGGTCGCCGCCCGAGCTGGACAGAACCTCAAGAAGTCGACGATGGAGCTTGGCGGGAGCGACGCCTTCATCGTGCTTGAGGACGCGGACCTCGACCAGACGGTCAAGTGGGCGGTCTGGGCCAAGATGAACAACATGGGCCAATGTTGCGTCGCGGCGAAGCGATTCATCGTCGTCGAAGAATTGGCCGACCGCTTTCTCGACAAGTTTCAGACAGCCTTGGCAGCCCTCACGCCAGGTGATCCGCTGGACGAGACGACGACACTCGGCCCCCTCTCCACGGAAGTAGCCCTGGTGCAACTGCTGGATCAGGTCAAACGAGCCCTCGCCGAGGGTGCGACTTTGGTCATGGGTGGCGAGCGAATCGATCGGCCGGGATCGTTCATGCAGCCGACGATTCTAGCGAACATCAAGCCCGGCAATCCCGCGTATAGGGAGGAACTTTTCGGGCCTGTCGCGCTCCTGTTCCGGGTCAACAACGAGGACGAGGCCGTGACGCTGGCCAATGACTCCGATTTTGGGTTGGGCGGATCAGTCTTCACCCAGGATATTGCGCGCGGCAAACGCGTGGCGAGCCGCATCGACGCGGGCATGGTATTCGTCAACCACCCGACCTGGACGACGCCGGACCTGCCGTTCGGCGGCATCAAAGACTCCGGCTACGGGCGCGAACTCTCCAGCATGGGAATCCAGGAGTTCGTGAATAAGAAACTGGTTCGCGTTGCTTCGATCGACGCACCGGCATAGAAAGAACTCTTCTAACATGTCAAAACTCACGAGCCAAGAGGTTCGGTTGGCGTCCCGCCCCGAGGGGATCCCTGCCGCGACTAACTTCACCCTGGTGCGGACCGAACTGGAGCCGCTGCAGGATGGGGAGGTGCTGGTTCGCAACCTCTTCATGTCGGTGGACCCCTATATGCGCGGCCGCATGAACGAGGGGCGATCGTACGTCCCGCCATTTGAGTTGGGCAAACCGCTGGACGGCGGCGCAGTGGGTGAGGTCGTCGAATCACGCGCCAACGAATTCCGGGTGGGCGATGCCGTTACTTCCAGCCGTGGCTGGCGGGAGTACTTCATCGCTGCGCCGAAAGAGTTGCATCCAGTGAACCGCGAGATTCAGCCGCTCTCGGTCTACCTGGGCGCTCTGGGAATGACCGGCATGACCGCATGGGCCGGACTGAATTTGGTGGACGTCAAAGCCGGGGACGCCATATTCATCTCCGGGGCTGCCGGCGCAGTGGGCAATGTGGCCGGACAACTGGCGAAGTTGCGCCAGTGCCGCGTTGTTGGCTCAGCCGGTTCGGAGGACAAGATCCGGTTTCTGCGGGAGGAGTGCGGATTCGACGGCGCCTTCAATTACAAAACCGGTCCGGTGCTCGAACAGTTGAATCTGGTGGCGCCCGGTGGCATCGATGTGTATTTCGATAATGTCGGAGGCGACACCCTCGACGCTGCGCTCTCGGCACTGCGTGTGCATGGCAGGATCATCGCCTGTGGCAGCATCTCTGGCTACAACGAAGCAAAGCCGCGCCCCGGCCCCTCCAATCTATTTAACATCACCACCAAACGGCTCACCATGAAGGGCCTTATCGTCAGTGATTGGCTGGACCGTCAAGCCGAATTCGAGAAGGAAGTGGGCGGTTATTTCGAAGCGGGCAAGCTGAAGAACAGGGAAACGGTCGCGAAAGGAATCGACCGCGCGGTGGATGCCTTCATCGGCCTGTTCCAAGGGCGAAACATCGGCAAGATGGTGGTCCAGTTGGCTTGAGCCAGCGCGCTTGCGGCTCGATCTAGACTCGCGTCGTTGGCCTTTACGCTTCAGACGCCGCCGCGGGGCGGATGGAGCAGATGGAGCAAACAAGTTGCCGTCAAGATTGACGGGTGGAAGCACCGAACTCACGAAGGAGATTTCAATGTTTATAACGCTGTTCGCTGTGTTGCTTGTACTGTGGCTGCTAGGGTTTTTCGCCTTCCACGTTGCGGGTGGGCTGATTCACCTGTTGCTAATCATAGCGGTGATTTCTCTGGTGATTCACTTCTTTAGGGGCCGTAGCGCCGCCTAAACCAGTGTCCCGTTTGGCCTTTGGCTTGCATGTCGGAGTATCGGCAGGCTGTCCCGGCGGTGACCATTTTTGCTGCTTCCGGAACATCCTTGGCCGCGCCGAAGAAGAGCAGCGTCAGGCGCGGCACGGGACAGTCCAGCT
>JADGNQ010000384.1 GCA_017883385.1 Candidatus Sulfotelmatobacter sp. | reverse complement strand
GGCGCTCAACGGACGGAAAGCCAAAGTTTGCTGGAGCATCGACAACCAGCGCTGGAAAGAAGCACTCTACGCACCCCTGCGGTAGAGTTCTTCTAGCCGTTCACTTGCGCATACGTTGAGCGCCGCAAGAATTCTCCCTGGCCCGCTCGTCCCAGGAACTTTTCTCCTTCAACGACAATCCGGCCCCGAGAGAGAACCACGTCCGGCATGCCCGTGACCTGGATGCCCTCGAACATCGAGTAGTCGACGCGCATGTGGTGGGTCTTGGCGCTGATGATGTGCTTGCGATTCGGATCGAAAATCACCAGGTCGGCATCGCTGCCGACGGCGATCGTCCCTTTGCGCGGATAAAGACCAAACAGCTTTGCCGGAGTCGTCGACACGAGTTCCACAAAACGATTGGCACTGAACCGTCCGCTGGCGACGCCGCCGGAGTAGATCAGGCTCATACGGTGCTCCACGCCCGGGCCTCCGTTAGGAATTTTCGTAAAATCGTCGCGGCCCATTTCTTTCTGTTCTTTGAAACAGAACGGGCAGTGGTCGGTAGAGACAACTTGCAAATGATCACGCTTGAGGCCATTCCAGAGTTTTTCCTGGTGCCACTTCTCGCGCAGCGGCGGAGTGAAAACGTACTTTGCGCCTTCAAATCCGGGTGCATCCATGTTCTCGATCGAGAGATATAGGTACTGAGGACAGGTCTCGGCGTAGACGGGAAGTCCGCGGTCGCGGGCTTCGCGAACTTTCTCGAGTGCATCGTTGCAGCTTAAGTGCACGATGTAGATGGGCGCACCCGCCATCTCAGCCAGAGCAATGGCGCGGCCTACAGCCTCGGCCTCCGCGGTGGTGGGACGAGTGAGGGCGTGATACTTCGGCGCCTTTTTCCCTTCGGCCAGAGCTTGCTGCACGATGACGTCAATGGCGCTGCCGTTTTCCGCATGCATGCAGACCAGTCCGCCGTTCTTGGATGTCGTCTGCAGAGCCTTGAAAATGCTGCCATCGTCGAGCATGAAGACGCCGGGATAGGCCATGAAAAGCTTGAAGCTGGTCACACCTTCGTGTACGAGATCGTTCATTTCCGAAAGCTGCCCACCCGACACGTCTGTGACGATGCAGTGAAAAGCGTAATCACAGACCGCTTTGCTTGCGGCCTTGCTCATCCAGGTGTCGAAGGCCTGGCGCAACGGTTGGCCTTTGTACTGAATTGCGAAGTCGATGAGGGTCGTCGTTCCGCCGAACGCCGCGGCGCGCGTGCCTGTCTCAAAGTCGTCGGCGCTGGTGGTGCCGCCGAAGGGCATGTCGAGGTGGGTGTGAACGTCGATGCCGCCCGGGAGCACGAGTTTGCCCGACGCATCCAACACCTTGCTCGCGTTCTGTACCGGAAGATCGGTTCCAACAGCGACGACTCTTCCGTTCGCAATGGCAACGTCCGCCGTGTAGGTATCGGTTGCAGTTACTACGGAACCGTTTCTGATGATCGTGTCGAAGCCCATCGAGTCCTCCATTGCCCCGCATCGCCTCTGCTGCGCCGCCGGCCGAGATGAGACAAGGAATTCTATGCTACACTGCCGCACTTTAGTCGTTCACAATCGGTTGTCCACAATCAGTTCTTCAATACGGTTTTCCATGAAAGGGACCGGCCATGAAATTCGGCATCACGTTGAAGCCTGATATTTCGATTGAACGCATCGTGGGCCTGACGCGGCAGGCCGAGAGCGCGGGTTTCGAGTATGGCTGGATTTTCGATTCCCACGTGTTGTGGATGGAGCCGTATCCGCTGCTGACGCTGATGGCGACGAATACGCAGCGGATGCGATTGGGCACATGCGTCACGAATCCCGCGACGCGCGATCTCACGGTGACCGCCAGCCTGTTCGCGACCCTCAACCTGATTTCCGGCGGTCGTATGGAGCTCGGCATCGGCCGTGGCGACAGCTCGCGACGTGTGATGGGCAAGAAGCCAGTGAGTTGGTCGCAGTTGGAGAGTGCCGTCGCCGAGTTTCGCGATCTCACTTCCGCCAAGGAAGTTCAACACGACGGTCAACCGACCCGCCTCAGTTGGGCGAAAGATTCTCCGCGAGTGTGGATAGCGGGATACGGTCCCAAGGTGCTGCACATGGCCGGTCGGGTGGCCGACGGGATCATACTGCAGTTTGCTGACCCAGCCTTGATTGCGTGGTGCATGGGTTTTGTGAAAGAGGGTGCTCGCGCAGCGGGACGTGATCCCGGCCGGATCGAGGTGATGGCGGCAGCGCCCGTCTGGGTTTCCGATGACCTGAAGGCAGCGCGCGAACGGGTGCGGTGGTTCCCAGCCTTAGTCTCGAACCACGTGATGGACCTGATCCGCCAGTACAAGCCCGAAGATCTTCCTCCTGCGCTGACCTCGTTTGTGCAGGATCGCGGCCACTATGACTATCAGCACCACTGCGAGGTCGAGAGTGACAACGCAGATTTCGTTTCGGATGAAGTCGTTGACCGATTCTGCCTGGTAGGGAGTGCCGAGGCTCACCGTCAGAAACTGCGCGCGCTGGCGGATGTGGGAGTGACACAGTTCAATATCTATCTGATGTGCGGCGAGGAAGAGCAGACGCTGGAGGTATACAAGCGGGACGTGCTCCCTGCGTTCCTTAAAGCTACGAAGGCGTAACCGCAACGTTATGCGTGTTGCGTTGCAATGGCCGGCTGGTTCTGAAACTTCATCATCGCGTAGTAGGCTATAAACGAAACGGCAAAGCCGACGAACCAGGAATAGTCATAGAGCGCGCGGACAGACGGAACAGCCAGTCCGGCGAGCGCGGTGCCGGCTCCCAGCGCTAGTGCGATCACGGCACGCCAGTTGAATCCTCTCGTGTATTCGTACGGTCCATCTCGAAGATACAGCTCGTCCACCACCAGCACCCGTCTTCGGATCACGAAGTAGTCACAGATCATGATGCCTGCCACAGGTCCGAGAAACGCGGCGTAGCCGCCCAGCCAGCCGAAGATAAATGTTCCGTAATTCGAGAGCAGCTTCCACGGCATCAGCGCGACGCCCATGAAGCAGGTGATGATGCCGCCAGTGCGGAAGCTGATTCCGCGAGGCCACAGATTCGAAAAGTCGTTGGCGGGCGAAACAACGTTGGCGCCGATATTGACGTTCAGCGTCGCGAGCAGAATCGCTACCAGCGAGATCACTACCGC
>JADGNQ010000383.1 GCA_017883385.1 Candidatus Sulfotelmatobacter sp. | reverse complement strand
AGCTATGAGACTGTGATTGTGATTATCTTTCAGTGGTAGAAGATTGTCAAGGACCGGCGTCACAGTTGAGGTCGGTTTCCGGGAAGCTGGGCGCGACCTGCCCACACATCGCAAAGAACGCGATGTGTGGGGCACCAGGCTTTTGCGCGCTTGTACATTTGTCCGGACTGGATATAATGTCGCTCTTCCCCCGGGGCACCGGAGCCTCCTGTTCCTATCTCCGCTCTCGGCCGATGGGCTCATCCGCTTCACGAGGTCGTCGATGCTGCGGCGTTTGGCACTCTTGTTATTCTGTGGCTGGTTCGGCGTGGTCTCGGTTCACGCGAACTCCATCGCCCTGCCGGACACCCGCTCCCCGGGTAATCGTGCGACCAGGTGGCCGGCCCAGACCCGGGAGCCGCAGCCGATCCTCTCCTTGGCTTGGGTTCCGCGCAGCAACCGGCGCCAGCAGTGGATCCCCGATCGTATCCACTTTTGCGGGCGTCCCTGTTCCGCCACGACAGAATTCCGTGTCCGGGTCCCGGGAATTGTAACGCCCGTTGTCGGCGAGTTTATTCCGGTCAGTGCCGGCCGCAACGCCGGAATTGGCGGCTGGGTTGTTCACTTCCTCCGTCGCGAGTTTGGAGGTCGTGTCAGCCACAAGATGTGCAAGGCAAGCGGTACCTGTTAGTGAATGGTCCAAAGAACAGGTTTACCTGTGATGAGGGGGCTTTCGCCCCGAGAGATTTTTGACAGAGTGCGGGTTAGTCCGTTCCTTCTGGAGGGTCTACGTGCCCAGTTTCGAGTCCGTTCGCTGTGCTGTACGTGCCGTCAGGAAAGAAGTGTTCCAATTCAGTTTCCGCTATCCTCTCGACGTCGTTCCTGGCGCCGGCCCGAAGGACTCGCTGCACTACTATTTCTACAGCGACAAGCTCGCCTGGGAAGCCATGCGCATGGACTCCAGCGGCATTCCCCAGGCATGGTATCGCCAGACCGGCTCCGCTTACTGGCCCGCCTACATCGCCTGGTACGGTCTTGTGAATCTCGGACACTATCTGCGCGGAAACGATTCCAGGTACCTCGACATCTTTCTGAAGCAGATCGACTGGCTTGAGGCCAATGCCGTGGTGCGTCCCGACGGAGCCGTCGTCTGGCCCATGAACTTCGACTATCTCGTCGGACGGCTTCGCCTCAAGTCACCCTGGATTTCGGCTCATGCCCAGGGACTCGCCATCAGTGCGCTCGTCCGCGGCTGGCGCGTCACCCGCCGGCCCCGGCTCCTCGAACTTCTCGCTGGCTCGGCGCGCATTTTCGCGCTCACTGTTCCCGAGGATGGCATTCGCATCACCATGGACAACCACGTTCTCTACACCGAAGTCCCCGGCGGCCGCGCACCCGGGATTCTGGACGGCTTCATGATCTCCCTGCTCGGCTTGTATGACCTGTTTGTCGAAACCGCGGACTCCGAGGTCGGGCGCCTCTTCGACGAAGGGGTAGTGGGCTTGAAGAACACGCTGCCGTACTGGAACTATCGCGACAAGTGGAGCTGGTACCACAATCGTGGATACCTCTGTCCGCCCGCCTATCACTGTTCGCATCATCTCCTCTTGAAGATCCTGGCCCGGCTGACTAACGAGAAAGTTTTCGCCGACTACGCGACCCGATGGGAGCCGGCGCGTCTTTCCACCCTCGATCGCGCAGAAGTCTATCTGGCATTTCTCTACACCAAAAACCGTTGCCGTCTGAAACACCGCACCTGGTCTCAGACCGCCAAGCCCGCAGCGTTGCGCCCGACCGCTGATCCAGCGTGGACGGAGTCTGTCACGCGCACCGCGGCGTAAGTACAGATGAGAGATCGAGCCCCAATCTTCGTTGTCGGTTCGGCCCGCTCCGGAAATACTCTGCTCTACCATCTTCTCCTGTCCTCCGGACATTTTCCGCAGTACCGGACCGAGCCCGTCGTCTTTGACGTGCTGATCCCGCGCTTCGGAGACTTCCGCCACCGCCGCAACCGCGAAGAACTCATGAAGTACTGGGTGCGTAGCACACAATGCCGCCTCACCGGTCTCGATCCGCAGCAGATCACGGATCGTGTGCTCAACAAAATCTCGACCGGCGGAGATTTCCTTTCCACGGTGATGGAGGAGATGGCCCGGGCCAAGGGTTACAAGCGGTGGGCCGTCTGGGGCCCTGACAACCTGCTCCACATGCGCGCCATCAAGAGCCAGATTCCCAAAGCGCTCTTCATTCACGTCATCCGCGACGGACGCGACGTTGCCTACGCTCTTCACACCAAGGGTTTCATCCGCCCCTTTCCCTGGGACCGGCAGCATCGCCTGCTCGTCTCCGCTTTGCACTGGAGGTGGAAAGTCCAAACTGGACGCCGCTCCGGCCGCGAACTCGGCGAAGATTACATCGAAATACGCTTCGAAGACCTCGTTCTCAAACCGCAGCAAACCTTGGATCAGGTGGGCGAATTCATCGGCTTGCCACTCGACTACGATCACATCCAGAGTTCGCAACTCGGAGTCGTCTCTGCGCCAAACACATCCTTCCCCTCCGAGCTTCGTTCGGGAAGCTTCGAACCGGTGGGACGCTGGAAAAAACAACTTTCTACAGAAGAAGTCCAGCAGCTCGAATCGCTGATCGGCGATGAGCTTGAGGAATTGAAGTATCCGCTCTGCGGGCCAAATCCGCAGAAGCCCCACCTCCGCCTCCGGACGTTGAGAGCCATCTACCCTCCTTTCTATTCCCTGAAGGAATGGTCCCGGCTGAAGACTCCGCTCGGGCGCTTTGTGAACATGAGTCGTCTCGTACTGCAGAACTGAGTTACGGAATCAATTCACCAGAACGACAACGGGCTGGCCGGAGAAAGCAGCGGATTACTGACACAATCAGGCGACTACACTCACGATCCTCGGAAAAACCGAGTGGTCGGTTGTTCATAGGAGCCCACAATGTCATCCTTCTCGTTGATCCAGCGTGCTGATGTGCAGTCGGCGCCCAAATGCGGATGATAAACTCCGGCATGCAGAAAACACTGATGCAGTCTGTAGTCAAGCAACTCCAGAAGGAACGCACTCGACTTGAAGATGAACTTCACCGCGTAACAGCTGCGCTCACAGCATTCGGGAGAGTCTACCTGCAGGGAAATACGCCTGGTCGGAAGAAGCGGATCATGTCGGCCGCCGGCCGCAAGAGAA
>JADGNQ010000382.1 GCA_017883385.1 Candidatus Sulfotelmatobacter sp. | reverse complement strand
AAAGCGGAGATCAATCCGATGGTCGTAGACTTTCCCGACCCTGACGAACCGACGAGCGCAGTCACTGTTCCCGGCTCGGAGCGAAACGATATATTGTGCAGAACCTCGTGGGCCCCATCGTAGCTGAAGCTTACATCGTCAAACTCGATTGTGCCTTCGATGTCGCGCAACAGCAGCGTTCGCCTTGGATCTGCGTCCTCCGGACGCTCCCGCATGATCTCCTGGGTCCGTTCCATCCCAGCCAATGCTTCTGTGATCTGCGTACCAATCGAAACCACCTGCATGATGGGCGCGATCAAAAAGACCAGGTACAAGTTATACGAGATGTAACCGCCGGGGCTCAGAGTGTGCGCGATCATCTGATGTCCGCCTACGTACATTGTGGCGGCTCCGACCACTCCGAGTAGGACACTGGCGGACAGACTCATCAGCGATGTGGCGGTTAGAGTGCGCATGACGTTGTCCAGGAGCCGGAGAACTCCGCCCGAAAAAATCTTCTCTTCACGTTCCTCTGCGTGATATCCCTTGATCACTCGCACGCCGCCCAGTGATTCCGTCAGCCGCCCCGTAACTTCGGCGTTGATCTTGCCGCGCTCCCGAAAGATGGGCCGGATGGTTGCGAAAGCCCTGCTCAAAGAAAACGCAAAAACTCCCAGGGACCCGACCGCGATGAGCGTAAGCGGCACGCTGGTCTTAAGCAGTAATACGAGCGCAACGGCAGCGGCGACCAGTCCTCCGGAAAACTCGACAAGTCCGGTCCCCAGCAGATTCCGGACGCCCTCCACGTCACTCATGATGCGCGAGACCAGCGCGCCAGTCTTGTTAGCATCGTAAAACGCAACCGGCAGACGGGAGATGTGCCTCTGCACTTGCTGCCGAAGATCGGCGATCAGGCGCTGCGCGGCTTTCGAGAGCAACTGTGTTAAGGAGAAGGAAGTCACGCCCTGAATCAGCGTCGCCAGCAAGACCGCGAGAACTAGCGGCCGCAGCATCCACGTTTGACCCTTAGCCGCAACATTATCGATCAGAAATTTCGAGGAATACGGCAGAACGAAGCCCGCGACCTTATTGATCACCATGAGCACAAAGCCCAGCCCCAGCAGCCTGCGGCGCGGACGCATCAACTTCCAGACTTCCGGCCAAACCGCCTTCAGTCGCTGGATACTGGGGGGCTTCGCGGCTTCTTTTGCTGGAGGGCTCAATCTGCTGTTGGACTCCGTCGGGCCCGAATTTGCTTCATTATTACTGCATTGTCACACATCTGCGGGATGAGCGCGGGGCGAGTGCAGGGTGAGCGCAGTATGCCCGCCGGCCTGTGACAGGTGCGTCCAGACGTTGTATGCTCGGGACGTGTCTCGCCCGTCTCCTCCGGAGCGTTCACCGACTTTGGGCCTGCTACTGGGCCTGCTCATCACGCTGTCCGCAGTGGTGGCGTATTCGGCGTACATCACCTGGCAGGTGACCGGTCTGCGCAAGTTGCAGACCGAACTGGTCGACCGCAACCGCAAGGATTCGCTGCAGTTGCTGCGAATTCAGAACGATCTCAACCTGCTGGCCGTGGCCATGCGCGACATGGTGAGCAGTAATGAGCCCTATCCTCTAACCGCTTGGTCCGCGCAGTTTCAGCGCATTCGCGCTGACCTCGACGACTCTATGCGCCTGGAAGCGGGGTTTGCCGCAGCCAGCCGGACCCCGGAACAGAGCGCCTTCTTAGCCAGTTCCTTTACCCAGTTCTGGGATGCGGTCGACCGTGTTTTCGCCCTCGCGCACGATGGAAAGGAAAAAGAGGCGCGGGAGCAGATTCAGCTTTCTCTGCAGGAGCGGCAGGCGGCGTTGAGCACAGCCGTGGCCCGGTTGCTGGTTCAAAACAGCGAGAACGAAGAACAAGCCGGCCAGCGAATCGTCCAGATTTATGACCGCGTGCAGCGCCAGGTCTACGTCTTCCTGGCCGCAACTCTTCTGGCGATCCTCCTAAACGGCCTTTCCGTGATTCGCTGGAACCGGCGGCTGTTCGCGCGCCTGGCCGAGGTTTCCGAGCGCCGCAGCGAACTGGCGCAGAAGCTCATCTCTACCCAGGAATCCACATTGCGCTACATTTCGCGGGAGTTGCACGATGAGTTTGGCCAGATTCTCACTGCCGTAGGCTCCATGCTGCGTCGCGCCGGAACCCACGCGCCCGAAGGCTCGTCCCTGAGGGCTGATCTACAGGAAGTTCTTCAAACCGTGCAGACGACCCTGGAGAGTGTTAGGAGTCTCTCTCAGGCTCTGCATCCGGTTATGCTGGATGAAGCTGGACTGGAGAGCACGCTAGACTGGTATATCCCCACCGTGGAAAGACAAACTGGGATTGCCATATCTTATGAGAAGCAGGGTGAGTCGTTTCCCGTGGATGGCGGTGCGGGTGTGCATATCTACCGCGTCGTGCAGGAAGCACTGAACAATATGGCGCGGCACTCTGGTGCCAAGCAGGCGTGGGTGCGGTTGCGCTTCCTAAGCAATGCGCTTGAACTGGAAGTGGAAGATCATGGAGTCGGGATCACGGAGCGTCCGAACCGGCACGGCATCGGTTTGGTGGCCATGCGCGAGCGTTCTGAACTGATGGGTGGGCGGATCGTTTTCTCGCGCCCCTCGGAAGGCGGAACCTTGGTGCACCTTGCGGTTCCCAGGGAGAAAGCAGAGTTCTATGGAAAAGAAGATCACAGTCTTGCTGGTGGATGATCACAGCCTCGTCCGGCGTGGGTTCCGGCGCATGCTGGAAGATGAATCGGATATGGACGTCGTTGGCGAAGCCGGCAACGGAGAAGACGCCATCAAGCTGGCGAAAGAACTTCATCCCCGAGTGGTGGTTATGGACTGTGCTCTTCCGGGCATGAACGGCTTGCAGGCGACGCGGGAGATTCTCGCGGACTTTCCGGACGCCGCTGTTCTCATGCTCAGCATGCATACGGAGAGCACGTGGGTGCGGCAGGCAATCGAGGCCGGAGCCAAAGGCTACGTGCTGAAAAACGCTTTAGACCTCGAACTCGGAGCAGCCATCCGCAAGGTTGCCGCCGGAGAAACCGTGTTCGATCCACAAGTCGAGCAGCGCTCAGCGCTGAAGGGCGAGCGCAGTGCCGGACTGACCCAGCGCGAACTGGAAGTTCTGCAGATGATCGTCGACGGCAAATCGAACAAAGAGATCGC
>JADGNQ010000046.1 GCA_017883385.1 Candidatus Sulfotelmatobacter sp. | reverse complement strand
AGGTCAAGCACTACATCGAACATCGCTCCCCGGGTGCAGCGGACCAGTTTGGCCTCAAGGGCGGGCGCTTCCTGAAAATGCATTCCACGGACCGTGCCTTTACGCACGCTCAATCCCATGTTCGCCTGGACCGGCACAAAGTGGATCCTGTTCTCCTCGAATTCTTTGGCACACCACGCTCGCATGAAACGTCCGCGATCATCCTGGTGCGGCGCAGGATCGATCACCTTTGCTCCGACGACTTCGGTCTCCGCGAAACGCATGCAGTCACTATCCTCTGTGGGCGAAATCTGATTCTTTGTTTAATGCTGACATGACGACACAGTTGTCGTCTCCGCCGCCGAACCGGTATCGGAAACACCGGTGTCATTCTTCTCAACCTTCTCAACCCGCTCCAGCCAAATTTCCCGCCAGTACGGATACATCGCCTTGGGGCAGAGCATGCGGCACGAGCTATATCGAGCCTGACACACCACCGAATCCAGGATGATGCAGGGGGTCTTCATCTCCACCATCTTTGCGGTCTTCTCATCGATAAGTTTGGTGACACGCTTCAGGACCCGATACGTTCCACCGCAGTATGGCACCAGTTCTGCGTCCCAGTACATTCCTCGATTGCGGTTGCTGCTGTCGACGGATTTCAGGATCTCCTCGTGCGACTTCACGCGGACCAGTTCACCCGGTTGCAGGTTCTGGGGCCCCGTCGGCGTGGGCTTGCCCTCAGGGATCAATCCCGGGGTCCTGGGATACAGAGTGCCTCCCCACAAGCGATGGAACTTGTTATAGAACCAGCGCATCGCAGGCCCTAGTCCAATCCCGGCCTGGCTGAGGTGGTAGAAGGTCGAGTAGGTCAAGCCACTGAAAATGCGTTCGAGACCTACGTTTCCCGACCAGTAGTCCTGAAGATATTGACGCAGGTCCCACCAGGCAAGAGGTTTCGTGGCATGCGGTACTTGCGTGGCCTGGCAGACGTACGTTGGTGGCCCACCATCGGGATCGGATATCTGGGTGTGAGCTGCGACCTCGGAGCTGGTGCATCGTGCTGTGGACCCGGCGGCCAGCGATCCTCCAACCTCAGTGCTCAACGCGGCGAGATTCCCGTTGGCTGGTTTCAGCCACACCTCTTTCCAGTAGAGCAGGCAGCCTGCCTGACACCCACCATGCGCCTCTCCGTCACAGCGTGTTTCCAAATGCACAGTTCCTGCGAGCCGCCGCATGTGGTAGGGATAAGGCGTCGTATAGTCGCAGGTCTTGTGCGCGCTCTTGTAGACCCGGAATCGCTGCCCGCAAAATTTGAGCATCTCGGGCATGAAGGGCATTCCGTCGAGCCGCCCGTCGGAGTCGAGAGTCCGCAGGATTTCCTCCTTGCTTCGGACTTCCACCCAGTCACCGACGTGCAGGTTATTGTTACTCTTCATATCTCTCGTATTCGCTCATGAGTTTCAGGTTCACACTTTTGAGGTTTCAGAAACCGCTGGCGCCGCTACGGCCTCGGGGAAAACACAGCACGGCGATAGCGCTACTTTCTCTTTCGACCCGCGCAGCGAGTCCACAACGCGACCGACCAGACTGCGCTCGGACCACGGATGCAGTAGCGCTTGAATCAGTTCTGGCTCATCTTTCGGGACATCCTGAAAGCTCAACTCCAGCAACTCGCTGCTCACGTCGGTTGCCTGCGGGAAATAGGCAATCATATCTTTTCGAGTCACCGGCTCGGTTGTGGGCAGCGGTTGACCCGCGAGTTCCGCCCAGAGAGCGGCCGGCATGTCTCTTCCGGTGCCCAATCGCAAATGACTCAGCGGGGTGCAGCGTGGATTCATTTCGATGAGATAGGCGGTGCCGGTGCCCTCTTCGATCATGAAATCGAGACCGAAGAATCCCGACAGATCCAGACGGCAGGCGATGCGCTCGGCCGCGAACATCATGTCGCGGCTGTTGACGACGCGGACGATGCCCGCGGGCCCGGTCACCCCTTCGGAGATGACCACTTCGACGGCGCTGCCCGCCAGAACCCGCCCTTTCCAGCAGATCACGCCGCAGTTCGCAGGACGGCCGTGAATGTAGGACTGGGCGACAAAACTGTGTTTGGAGTGACTCTGCCAGGGCCGCAGCCAGAAGGAGTCGCGATTCATCAAGAGCCGCTTGATGGCCTGCTTGAAACCAAATACCCGGTTTAGTTCCGCGAAGGATTGTTGAATCTGTCCTGGCCTGTGGATCATCTTGACGCCGCAGCCGCCCCAGGTTCCATCCGCCTTCAATACCCAGGGGAAATTTTCCTGTGACTGCCATACAGCGAGTTCCTCAGGAGTATTAACGTGCGCCGTGTGGGGTACTCGAATTCCCTCTTCGCGGGCCAGAGCGAGCAGGTCATAGCGTGACGAAACCGTGGCGTGGCTCGCGGGCGAACCCAGCGACCGCGCAATCAGCGCCGCCAGTTTGCTATTCGCGCCTTCCCGGCTTTGAGCGCTTGCATACAACTCGTGAAGATGTCCCACACTCCGATCGCAGCAGGGGATGACGACATCGGGATCGACAGCCTCGATGGCCGCGGTCAACGATTCGAGCGGACGGAGGCCACTGTAACCGTACGTACGCTGCACGGCCCGGGTTTTCAGCAGGGCGTGACCCGGTACAGGACAGATGGCCGAAACCTCACAGCCGGCCTGGGACAGACTGATTGCGAGTCGGGCCGACAAGGCCCACCGGTTGGTATCGGTGAGCAGAACCTTTGGGGCCGCAACGGCCGGGGCTTCCGATTTAGGGCTATTCATTTTGTAGACTCCATCTCATGACATCAGGGCCCGCTCTATCTGGAGCTCGTTTCGTCTGAGGGGGAGATTCATGACAGAACGGTTGAAGTTACCTCGCCACCGGTTCCGCGGTTTCACGCGGCGCGGTGGATCCTGAGTTCGACACGAGCTCGCGCTTCACCAGATTGCGAGAAGCCGATCGCGCCAGGTGCCTGGCGATTCGGGGAGCCACGAATCCGGCGCCGTAGGCGAATCGCAGCAGGGGGCCGAAAGTATTCGCTGCAGTAATGCCGACGAAGTATAGGTTCGGCACGGATGACTCAAAATGCGAGGAGAGGTACGGTGTGTTTTCGACGCACCGAACGCCGGACAGGATCTCGGGACCCAGAAAGGGTAGCCGTCTCAGGTCGGGCTTGTACCCGGTGGCCGCGATTACGTGATCGGCCGTCAGCGTCTTTTTTGCACCTGTACTGTCGGCTAGCTCAAGGTGGACGCGGCCATTCTGTACATCAGCCTTCGCGATCGTAACCCCGACGTTGAATCCCACTTTCCCAACCACTTGCTCTTTGATGAACCAGCAAGGCGCCGGGCCGAGAACGGTGCGCACCTTCTCGACTCGAAATTGGTCGGGCATCAAGCGGAAGACGAGCGGCGCGTAGGTGCACAGGGCCAGCTTCCACCCCGGGCCGATCCCGGTTACTGGCGAGCGCAATCGGTCGAGCCACGACGGATTGATGTTGTCCGGCGGATCATGGAAGCGGATCTTGGCGACGCGGGCCACGACTTGAACAGACGCGCCAGCTTGATGAAGTAGGGCAGCCAGGTCAAGGGCCGAGGCTCCTGCTCCGACGACCGCGACTTCCTTTCCCTGGAAATAATCGAGCGCGGAGTGTTTTGAGGCGTGGGTCATATACGCCAGCGGAAGCGCCGCCAACTCGGGCGGGACATAGTCATAGTGGGTCAACCCAACCGCGACCACGATTCGGCGCGCGTTGAACACCTCACCGTTCCCCAGCGTTACCTGGAAGCCCGCGCCTGATTGTTGCAGCGAAGCGACCCATTGGTCTTCCAGATCAGGCACAAACCTCTTCTGGAACTCGAGGCCGTAGGCACAAAACGTCTCGAGAGGGACCGGAGTTCCGATGTCGGCATACGGGAGTCCTTGCTCCTTGCAGTAAGCGCCCAATGTGAAAGTCGAACCAGGATCATACAGGGAGGAGGCAAAGCCCTCCGATTTCAAGTGCATGCCCTTCGGCATATGCGTGAGCCAGGTTTTCATCGGGCTGCCGAAGATACGGAAATCGACGCCGCGTGCCCTGAGATGGGCCGCAATAGACAGCCCATAAGGGCCAGCTCCAATAATCGCTACATCACAGATTTTCATTAGTCTCTCCACTTTACAATTATGAACTGCAATTCTGGCTGCCAGGACTGCTAACGTAACGGGCCTTCGCTCGCTCCATGGCGCACAGAGGGAATCGCATTCGGTGTGGCATTTCTAAATGCTGCCCACGCTTGCATCTGGGGTTTTCGGGGCGCGATCGTTGTATCTAGTTTCCGGACGCCGAGGGCGGGGTTCCACTCGGTTACGCCTTATGCTCGCCGGATCATGTATGCGTCGAACGCGGACACGACCCGGCTGCACACAATAGGGAAGGGCTTAAAACTCGGGCCGACTTATCGCGGCCAGCCCAGAATCACTGAACCACAGCCGTTAGGCCGCTCGGCGGCACCACGATTGTGCCGGAGGCATAGCAACTGTCTGCGCTGAACGTCAGAGGTCCGCTGGTGCCATCTGTTTTGCCGGACATCACGTTCAAGTAGCAAGCCGCTGCGGGCGTAAGGTACGCATGGCCGCCCGGTCCAGTCCCTCCGGTTACGTCTGGTCCAATCGCAGGCCAGGGGACGCTGCTTCCCCACCAACCCGGCTTCCCGTTCAGATAGAACGAACTCGGCAAGGTCTGACTTGCGGGCAGGGGGTTTCCATAAGGGCTAATGCCGGTCGGAACCTCCGCGCTCGAGAAGCGACTTGTGGCATTGACAGTGTCATAGTTGCCCCACCGCATCAGCGAACTGACCGCCACTGTGTCGTCGTTAATCAGGAAATTAGCGCCCAGTCCGCTGCCGCAGGTTCCCAACGGCGCAAACCGTGTACCCATTTCACTGGAGTATCCAATGTCATAGATGGAGACATTTCCGTTGGCCATGCTGCCGCAATCGGTTGCGCTAGCGGCAGCCGTTTGATAGACCGAGTGGTATCCCGGTTTGCCCAGAACGTTCCCCACCAGATTCACATAGCGGCTTCCCGCGTAGATTTGAACTGGGACTGTCTGGGCTGACTTATTGCCACCGGTATCCAGCCCTGTCCAGTAATTGCGAAACGCGGTGTACATGAAGCTCGTTCCATGGATGTCGTCGAGCTCCAGTTCCGAGCCTATGTTTCCTTCCCACAATCCATGGTCGCCCATGGCGTGGCTGTAGGCGTCGCCTTGCTGCCAATCGCCACCACCCGCCGTGTAGAAATTGTCCACCGCATAGTTGTAACCGAATACCGACCCGGCATCGCCTTCCCGGATGGTCGCGGTTGCAATGTGCTGGAATACGTTGTTCTCGATCAGGTTGTCAGAACTGCTGTAGGCCGAGTCGACGCCATAAGACTCCGAGGCACCACCCGCGCCATAAAAATAGCTGTCACGGACCGTCACGTGGGAAGACTGATACAGCCAAACATGCTTGTGCAACGCGCTTCCGCCCGTGCTGTTGACGCTGCGCACACCCTTGATCCAGCTATATGCCACGTTTTGAAAATAGAAGATGCCGCTGTTCACATTAGAAACGGCGCGCGCGTCCACGGAAAAATCCTCAAAACCTATGCCCGTGACCGGAAGGGCGCTTGAAAACCACGCACCCGGCGTCTGCGAACTACGCCAGTTTGGTGCGTAGAGTCCAGGGGTAATGCCAATCGTCCACGGACCGCTTCCCGAAATGGATGTAACGATCACTTGCTGGTTTTGCGATCTCCCGGCTCTCCCATTATGGGAACTTCCCTCTTGGGAACAAGTGCCATTCGAGCCGGAGCTCTGACAAACGTAGATGTTCCCCGTATCGCTGGCGTCGTCGAGTTGATCAAGAATCAGCAGACTGCCCACGTGGAGATTCCCGATGCTGCCCAGGCTTAGCGACCCCAGGGTAATCGACGTTGCCCCTGCCGCATAGCCGCTTGTCCACGTCGCTACGTTGCTGGGACCGTCGGAGTAGTCGGTGTCGGCGTTGCCGACGTAAACGAGACCCCCGGTTCCTCCAGCGCTGAAGACAAGAAGGGTCTTATCGGCTCCCGCTCCGCGAAGCGTAACGTTCGATTTGTTGATCAGGACGATCCCGCCCGAAAGGTTGTACGTTCCGGCATTCAGGAACACAGTCTGACCGGAACCGCAGCTTGTGATGGCGCTGTTAATCTGTGCCGCCGTGACTCCAGGATTGAGCGTTGTACAGTTTGTAGATCGCGGAGGAATCGCTCCTGCACCCGCCTGACTCCAGTCGATCGCTCTCGTTGGGGCAAGAACTCCGGACCAGTTCTGTGCCGAGGAATAGGTACAAAGACAGAGCAAAAATAGGGGGAAGAAAAATCGAATATTTCGTGTCATTCTACCTCGCCATGGCTCTTGATTCTGGCCTAATAACGCTAAGGGTGCCTACCCAAAGACTTTAAGCCCAGGCAAGGGTGCTCTCAAGACACGGAGGTGCATCTTTCCCGACATGGAAACTCAATGGTTGTGGGCCGTTCGGTCATGGCCCTTGGAGCTGCCGATAGACCCGTCGCGGCATGGAGTGTGCCAACAACTGTCCGAAGCGAAGCTGGTGACTAGGTTGTTCTATTTGCGGCTAGCAAGACTCTCTCTTTTGTAATGGCCGGGCGAACCGCGTGCATTCGGCTATCGAACGAAAACAACGTCCTGTCTACGACCTTGTTCAGCGACTTACGGAGCGTGCGCAAATCCATGGCTAGCTGCTTGGTCCGCCTCCATCCGATCACCGACTTTATGCACGAGTATTCCCACGATAGGTGTGGAACGCCCAACTCTCCGCCCAGGTCCTTGGCTAGCTGCTGCGCTTCCTTGGTAATGTCAGGGCGATTGGGGTAGAAATAGAACAAGTTTCGTTGCAGATAGTCAACGCAGGCAGCTCGAGTTCTTGGACTGTCCTCCAACGACCTTAGATAGCCGACGTGCATCTGCATGGAAAGCCATAGGGCCTCGCGCTTCAAATCGGATGCTCCGATGTAGCTCAAGCTGTCGTAACCGAACACGCGGTAGTAGACTCTTGCGTCTGGAACGAACTGTACGCCATCACTGGCGAGAAGCACGCGGCAGAAGTATTCGCCGTCGTCATCATTCCCGCGCAGCCGGGTGTCCCACGAGCCGGCAGCATCAGTTAACTCGCGACTGACCAGCCATGTGGCGGTTTGCATAAAAAGATTCTGTCCCATCTTCCGCAGCAGCCATTCTGTGGGAGACAGATCGGTCCACAATGCAGACGGAACAAATTTTGCCTGATACCACCGGTACATGAATTGTCCGAATGGGGAAGCCAGAAGGGTCCGCTTGCGATGAGACGGGTCCACCGCTTCGATCTGCCTGAGGATCTTGTCGGGCGCCAGAAGATCGTCGGCATCCAGCCACTGAATGTACTGCCCCTTACTGCGAGACAAGGCTGTGTTTCGGGCTGCTGCCGCACCCTGGTTCTGCTGTGAGACGACGTGGAGGGCATCCGACTCAAACTGGCGGGCGATGGCCAGAGTTTGATCGGTAGAGCCATCGTCGACGACGATGATTTCCTTGGGTTCCCACGTCTGAGCCAGTGCGGAGCGAAGCGTTTCAGAGATCCATTCCTGCGCGTTGTAAGCGGGAATGAGAATCGACACCAAAGGTTTCGAGGACGACCGCAAGGAGGACGATCTTGCCTCGGAAACCAGACTTGGGGCTTTCGAGGTTTGCCGGCAACCCGGGGCATCGAGCTCTCCCAGGGCGTGAAGCACGGGGAGTATGCGAGCGCCTGAGTTAGCCGCGTACTCAACCACCTGCTCGAAGAATTCCGGGGTGCATCCAAATGGAGTCGGATTGTCGGAGATGTCGTGTGTGGCAAAGATGAGCCAGCCGCGACTTTGCCGGTTGCGGTCGATGATGTCTTTGACAGCTTGGATATCATTCCGGCTCTGCTCCAGAAAGAAAGCCGAAAGCTGGTTCAGGTCTGCCGTTCCAACATTGAGTGTCTGGCCACCGGCGCGGCAGCTTAGGAAATAGTCGGCGACCTTCGCTTTGGTCAATGGTCGAGGCAAACTGATGGGGTAGGAAAAGCTCTTGAATTCGGTACCGGGGAACAATCTGTTGAGTGCGGCGCTATTCTCGATGATCGAATTCTCAAACGTTCCCGTTTCCGTTTCCCACGAATTGTAGTGTGAAAATGTATGGCATCCCAGCTCGTGTCCCTGGTCAAAAAGCGTCGCCAGGTCGTCAGTAAAAAACATTTGGCCGCTGGGTGCCTCCTTACCTGCGAGCCCAAGAGCGGCATAGTACGTGGCTGCGAAGCCACGCTGGTTCAGAATGCGGCCACCAGTCAATAAGGCCGATCGCGGAAAATCGTCGAACGTAAACGAGATCAGAGGTTGCTGCGGACGTATCGCGAACTGTCTTCGGAACAGAAGACCTGCAGCCTTCCTCTGGTAGAAGCCGTGTATTCTCGCCGGAAGTGACATTGAACCTTTTTCCCGCTCCGATGAAGTCAGCGAATCTATTCTGTTCTGTTGCTGTTGAGTCGAGCCAACCCTAGTCAATTGACTCGCCGCCGGAAACTCCAACGGTTGCCAGTTCCTCTTGAGGACTCTCGAAGACCGGCCGTCGGCCGGGCATCAGATCAGGCAAGAGCCGCGCTATCTGACGGAGAGGCTCCCATCCCCCATGCAAGCCAACCACAGCGCCGATGTAGAGAGTAAATAGCAAAACGGAGTCGGTCACTATGCGAGCGAAGGCGGCCGCCGCGGTCGCGTCTGACGCGAATGGGAGGTGGATTGTGGACACGATCCAGGCACAGGCAATGCCCGCCAGCAACGATGCCAGCGCATACCTCCACACCGTGCCGATGACCAGTCCGACGCCAAATTGTATGGGCTTTCCCGCATACCAGAATGCGGGCACGCACAGGATCCAGAACGATGCGGTCCAAGCGGCGGCTACGCCCGTTGGTCCCCAATGCAGGGCCACGATAAATAGCGAGATGGTCACCGCGATCTCGAATACTCCCCAGCGAAACCAGCGGTCCGCTCTCCCGGTAGAAAGGTGAATCCAGCCGTGAGTGTAATAGACGAGCATGATCCCGATTCCGGGACCGAAGAAAGTGAAGATCTTGCCGGCCACTCCCCAACGCGGCCCGAGTAACAGGCGGATGAGGTCTTTGCCCACCAGTGTCAGGTCCGCGCCCAGACCCATGCCGACGAAAGCAAGTACCGACAAGCCGCCGAGAAAGTACCTCCGGTACCGGACTGGGTCCCGCTTGCAACGGCTCAGGGCCGATATTACGACCTCGGCGATGTTTGATACGAGTTGATTCGAAGGCAGGACGAAAATGTCGTAGGCCTTCTTGTAAAAGCCCAGAGCGGGTGTGCCGAAACGCCAGCCCACCAGCAAGTTATCCACGTTCCGCGTGGAATAGTTGAGGCTGAAGCGGGCGTAGACGACGGTCGCAAACCTCACCATCGGGCTCATGCCGTCCACCCGCCGGGGCCGGCTCGGTATCCATCGACACGCGATCCACGCCATAACAGACACGGTTAACGGCAGAGCCACCGCCCCCGCAACCAGCGCCCAGTATCTCCAGCCCGCCCAGCCGAGGAGAATTGATATCACGACTGAGGCTGTTCGAGAGAGGATCTCATTGAAGGAGACAACAGAGAAACACATGGCACGCTTGAGCAAGGCTAAGTGCAGGACGGACGCGCTGGTGACGAAGATCGTCGCCGACATAGCGACCGCGACATGCGCCACCCGCGGTTCGTGGTAGAACTTCGCCAGCAGCGTCCCCGCTGCAGCAAATCCGATGGTCAGCAGAAGGCCCACAGAGATGTTGATCCAGAACAGATTGCTGGCCAGCGCCTCATCGATTTCGTCCCGCTGCAGCACCGCTTCCGTAAACCCGTTCAACCCAAAGTTCATGAGAAGCAGGCTGAAGGTCGTAACCATGGTGACGAGGCCGTAGTCCCCGGGCGTCAAGATTCGAGCCAGAACCATGGTGCCGATCATCTGGACCGAGAAACTCAACCCGCTGAAAAGCACCGTCACTCCGGCGCCGCGCACAGCAAGGCGCCGCAATCCGCCTCCCTCTACAGGAAGCTGGAAGGATCCACTGGCGTCAAACGGCTTCAAGCGGACTCCAGACAGGGAACTGGTTCCGGGCTGGCTTTGCTCACCACGACCTTCTTCGGCATGCGTACCCAACCGCCGGGTACGGTGATCGTCGCCAGAAGGAATATGATCCACACCGGGTGCATGATCCGGACAGCAGATTCAGTGAAGTTGTAAGCTACCGCCACCAGAAAAAATGCCAGGCGAAGGCCGGTCGAGTCCGGATCCCGGCGCAACCCAGCGATTACGGTTCGATACCCCTTCACCATCAGCACGCCGAGCAGGCCCACACCGATCCACCCCAGATTCAAGAACACTTCGATGTACCCATTGTGAGCCTCATTGGGATGCCACCAGTACACGCTCCAAATCTTGTCGAGGCGTGGACCGAGCCAGAAACTCTCGAAGCCGGTTCCAATCAACGGGTTTTGCCCAAGGCTTAGCACGAGGTCCCACACTGCAGTTCGGCCCGTGAGGGTCGCGTCTTTTCCCATCGTCGTCAACAGGCCTGAACCGACCCCAAGAAACAGCGCCGATAGCGAAACTAACAGCATGGCAGCGACCAACCCGTGGACCAGCCAGCGTCTGCGATAAAGACTGGGAAAGCAGGTGACGACGAGTATGGTGCTAGCCATGAGAAAGCAGGCCAACGCGGTCATCGTCTGGGCCTTTACGAAGATCCAGACCACCATCAGGAGAAGCACGCCGTTCGTGATGAGAGGGCCGGTGCCTTCACGGTTCGCCTCGCCTCGAAAACGCCGGCAAAGACGCCAGACAGCCCCAAGTCCGAACAGAAGGCAGATACCTCCCAACTCGTTCTTGCTAGTGGTAACACCGGTGTATAGGGCCTCGCCACCTTCTCCAAACCCGCGCCCCAGAGCGGTGTAGTACTTGCTCAGAAGAATCGACGCTGGCAGCAGAAGAAAGCCCACACGCGCCAACAGATGCTTGACCGCAGCGGACGGGTCTAGATCGGTCAGGACCAGCAGCACCATGGTCAGGTCGCCCAAGGCCTTGATCCACCTCTTGAACGACACGTCGCTGTAGTCAGACCAGAGCGTGCTAACTCCGCAGTAAACGAAAAACAAGATCAGTGCGCCGTTTGCCCGCAACAGTGTTGTGACTTTCCGCCCTCGGCTGATCAGGACGCCGACTCCGATCAAGAGGAGTACCGTAAGAAAGTTGCGGTCAAAAGGGTTACCGTCTCGGATCTGTTCAGCTGAGTAATGACTCATCGAGCCCGAACTGATCGCTGACATCCACTGCGACGCCATGCGGGACCCGGCGATGGTAAGCCATATCACGGGGATCCAAAGCGCGCGCGAAGTTCGCCCCTTGCGATCGCGATCGAGGACGAAGAGTCCTGCGATCCCGATGGCGAACAGGAGAGTAGCAAGCTTCGCGGACATTATTGATTTCCTGTGAACATTTCCGACGAGCGGATCCAGCTCATTCCGAATCGACAAACAGGCGGTGTATGAGTTCCAACGTCAGCGCCAAATGGATCTCGTTAGTGTAGTTTCGATCTCCCCTGACATGACCTTGCACCAGCGTCTCAAGCTGTTTCCCCTGCAAGTACGGCCGGGAAAGGGCGCGTGGATCGAGCAGCGTCTCCTTTACGTACCGGGAGAGCGCATCCCGATACCATACGCGAAAATGACTGAACTTATGTCTTCCTAGAAAGACGCGTTCGAGATGGAGCGGCGAGACGAAGTGATCGGCCCGCGCCAACCACTGCGGCATCCCGGAGTCATAAGCGTATTCCGCTTTGGACGTAAACTCGAGGAAACGATGCCGGGCGAATGCGGAAACTGCTCCACCGTTTCCACCGAGGCCGCGGTCGGTACGAATCCCACGCAGGGCGGGATCGCCATCGGCGATCAGGCGCAGGCAGACATCGCTGTTGACTGGTCCGTTCGTCGCGATGCCGGGATCCGGAGCGCGGAAGACGGTTCGAACCAACTGGTTGTCAAGGAACGGCGTGCGCATTGCGAGCTGTGTCTGTTCGAGCCCAAGCAGCGGGTAGTGATGCCATGGAGCCTGCCGAAAAACGGCAAAGGACACCGGATGTCCTTGAAGCACTTTCGCGTAGGTATCGCCGGCGGCTCGAACGGAAGAGGCGAGTTCCGGAGAGAAAAGCCCGGGCGCAGGCCTCGACGGTTTGAAGGCGGGAACCCAGCGTAATACCTCGCTGCCGTAGTTTCCTGTCATCCTGGCCGGAGCGATCTCGCGAGCCTTCTCATTCGCATACAAATCAGCGCTGCGGTTGACGCGCGTACATCCGTCGCTTAGATACACCACACGCTCAGCGTAGTGAGAAAAACGCGAAAGGAAGTCGTCTCCGATGGGTATGACCTGATGAGGCTGATGGCAGGCGCGCGCCACTTGGCGCGATACGATCACGTCCTGGCAATCATGCACCGTCCCGCCAAACGTGTAACACGGGAGCGTGTTCGGGGCTGCCTTGTGCCAGGCCAGTATCATTCGAGTATCGAGCCCGCCGGTGAGTGACAAACCGACGCGCTCCTGACCATCGAAGTATCGTGGAAGATTTCGAGCAAAGACCTGTTGGAACTCCCGATAGTAGGCTTCAGGATCCAAAGGCGTCTGATCTTCCCATTCCCGGGGATGAAAATAGCTAGCCTTCTGTTCGAGTGAGCCGTTGCGAAACGACCAAGTTGACGCGGTCGGCAGGACCTGGATGCCTGCAAAGAGGGTTCGATTCTCCAATACGCAGCCACAGGCGATGAACTCCCCAAGGCTCTGCTGGTTCACCGTTCGAAGTTCGGGACAGATCGCGAGAATCGCCTTCGCTTCCGCGGCGAAGTAGAAGGCTTCCTTGGATTCGGTGTAGTAAAGGCGATGCATTCCGTAGCGATCGTTGAACAGCGTTGCTGTGCCGCCTTTGCGGTCGACGAGGAGCCCGTGAAATCTTCCGTTGAGTCCGGCGGGAAATGCCGGGCCATCTTCGCTGAGGTGAACCAGATACGAGGGGCCGCTAGCGTCAAAACTGTGTCCGCGCTGTCTGAGGCCACTCGCGGTTCCCGGTTCCGGATATTCCTCGCCGGAGAAGATCAGAACGATGTCCCCTTGTTCGTTGCGCAGAGGCATGCCGTCGGAGAAGGATTTCTTGCGCGCGATCCACCCGACGTAGACTCCCAAATTTTCGTCGATCCAGGTCCCTGTTTCGTAAAAAGACTCGTGGCGAAGGGTCTCAACCATCCGCAATAGCCGCGGCTCCGCCCACTCACGGGGCATTTTGGTAATGAGACCAACAATTCCTGGCATATCAGTTCAGTTTCACCGGAAGCGAGGGACTACCGACTGCGGGGAGAGGATGGAACATCCTGAAGGTTGGAGCCGGCGGGAGGATTTGAACGCTCCGTCTGCCGATCACAATTCGGCCGCTCTGCGATTGAGCTACACCGGCTTTTCGACTGCTTAAAATTGTACCATCGCGATCGGGCGCGAACGCCCAACGTGATCACTTGATGCGGAAGAATTCCGAGAAGACCGCGATGCAAATTTGTTCTTTGGCAGAATGCTCCCCATTGCGTCAACGGAACATAGAATCGCGGCACCAGCATCTCTTCAAAACCGTTGCGAATTTTGAATTCGAGTAAAGGATTGTCGCGCTTGTTGCCATGGCGGAACATTCCGTAGGTGAGGTGAGAAATCCCCCTCGCCTCGCAAAGCTCAACCGCCTTCGCCAGCATGGCGTTGGACGGCCTTTTATCGTAGTGGCTCCCTTTGGACAGGCACTGCAAGACGGAGGCAATCTGTCCACGATAAATGATCTTCACCAGGCCAATTAATTCGTCTCCGACGTACGCGCCGATCAAGTCACTTCTATCCAGAAATGACGAATAGTCTCTCTTCACCTGCTCGAACGTTTTTCCGTAGTGGTTGTTTGGCCTCCCCTGCCTCATAGGAGACTCATTGTTCAACTCCACCAGATCTCGGATGATTTCGTCACCGAACGGCTTGACCGCGACTTGCACGCCCCGTTTCTGGGATCGCCTCACGTTCTTGCGGGTCTCCTGCGGCAGACTCTCCCACCATCCTTTGAAGCTGGCGGTGCGAGCCACAGCGAGGCTGTCCCATTCCATCGGATAGTCATAGTTTGGCTGCGTGGCGGGTAGTTTCTGCGCGAACGTGAAAAGATCGGCGCGCAATCCAGACGATTTCTTCTCCTTCAGTTGCCGCACACACAGCGCCGGGTCTTCCAGTTCCGTTTCCGCCCAGTCTTCATCGTGGACGGCAGCCACCTTGAGCCAGGTTCCGCGAACGAGAATTGTCTTCCCGTTAACCTCTAACGCGGGAACCTTCGTCCACTTTCCATTGACGCTGATCTCGATGGTGTTTTCTGTCATGGCAATCATTCTAAGTGCGATTTCGGCTGCAGGTCTCAGCTAGTCGGTAACGTAGGGCTGCCCAATCGGGTCGACACCTACGAGTGCGAGGAGCCTTCCCAGATGATAGGACAACTTGAACACACATCCCATGAACCGGGGCTGTCCTAAGAGCAGCGCGACCGGCAAGGCAACCGCATAGGCTGGAACGGCAATGACGGATTGCACGATTCGCTTCAGGGGGAAGCCGTAGTTGCGCAGTGAGAACACCCCGCGAAACAACGCCCGCCGCACCAGAAAACTGCGCGTCCAACGTCCCGGTGGGACGACTTCGTATACTACGGCCTCGTTGCACCAAATAAATACGCGGCTCTTTCCAATCATTCGCCGGAAAAAATCCTGGTCTTCGCCTGAAAGGCACTCGGGCCGGAACGCTGGAGCTTCCAGCGAGAAGAGTTCACGCTTCAGCAACACATTTCCAGTCCGGCACTTTCCCCAGTCGAGGATGTGACCGGTCTTGTCTTCTGGACGGTCGTGGAATTTGCCTTCGATGACCCACTTCGGAGGCGCAGCGTCGAAGTGCGGCCTCACCGGTCCAAGCACGCCATCAACTCTGTGCTCGTCCAGAGTGTTCAACAAAGTCAGCAGCCAGGACTTGATCGGAAACTCGTCATCATCGATGAAGGCGACAAAGTCTCCGGTTGTGTTTTCGACGGCCCTGTTCCGGGCGAGCGCGATTCCCTGGCGGGGCTCTGAGCAATACTTGGTAGAAACTGAGGACTGGGTAGCAAAGGCAGAGACAACCGCCTCGGCGGACCGCAAGTGATCGTTGTCCACAATCACAATCGAATACGTGAACTGTCCACCGGTCTCCTGGCAGGAGAGTGCTTCCAGTAAGCGCCTTAGCATCTCAGGCCGCTTGTAGGTACACGCGCACACGTTGATGTGTCTTATTGTGGCAGACATTTAGGATTGCAGAAGCGGAAGGCGGGCGCCGTACTGAAGATAGGCAGGAATCAAGACAAGCGCTGGAATCGCGTGCTGGGGGACGCTCAAGACCGCGCAGTCGCGGCAGTCTGCCCATCGCTCCGTCTGAGTGGATGGCGAAGAACAGCCTTTAATCGTTGTATCTGATCATTGCGCCGAATCGCTATCAGTTCCTTGGGCATGGTTCGCTCCTCGCCACCGAGCAGAGCCCCGAAGTACCCAGCCAGCATGAGAACTCCTCCAACGACGTAGGGCTTCTTCTTCATCTGATAGGCGCTGCGGAAAATCTCGAAGCCGGGATGACTGCCCAGCAGATAGTCTTTCCTGCCGCGGAACAACAATCTTCGCCACGAGTCAGGATGGTTTCCGCTGCCCACGCTGCGATGGTGCCAGCAGAATTTTTCCTCGAATCTCCACGTCTGCCAACCTTTCGCTTGCGCAGCCAGGAGGGCGATGAAATCGATCCCACCGGAACTCACCGGCTTGTAGCCGCCAATACTTTCGAAACACTCGCGACGAAACAACTGGCAAGCCCCGGGAACATCCTTCGGGCTTCGGAAACCGTCGACTGCAGCGCCCTCTTCGCGATAGGGAGTTCCCGCCACTCCCAACTGGGGATTCTCGGCAAACTTGCTCATCAGGAACGAAAGATAATCTGGCTCAAACGAGATGTCGCCGTCGAGGTTGCCGATGACGTCGTAGTCCATCCCTGCGACTCTCGCGTATCCGGCATTGAACGCACCCACCTTGCCGGAAAAACTCCGGTCTCTGCGCTCGGGGAGTCGCACCAGTTCGATCCAGTCGAATCTCGCGACGTACCGGCTGACGATTTCGTCGGTGCCGTCGGTGGCGCCATCGCTGACTATGACCCAGCGGAGCGGCTTGACCGTTTGGCTCACGACGGAATTCAGAGTGCGCTCAATAAACTGAGCCTCGTTTCGGGCCGGAGTGATCAAAACGTAGCTGGGTAATGTCGGCATGATCAGTGTTTGCAAGATACCTATGTCCGATCCTGGGGGAATCCGCCGATTGCGATCCAGGACTTGACGAATCCGCAGAACCGCTCCGCAACCAGATTCGCTTTCGGAAACATCGAGCGCAGTTCACGTCCGCTCAAGAGCCGCACTTCGCTGACGAGCTCGCGCGCCTTCGCCGGATCGGGGCAGGGACCGCGCCAGCCGCATCGCCGGCGGCGGATGATGGATACCCGCACGTCAAGCGGCAGCCACTGCCAGCCAGGAATATGGAAGTGGGGTTCCATGGGAAACCAGAAATTGGGCGTCTGCACCCAGAACGACTTGCCAACCCGTTGAACTTCTGATGCCATGCGCCGTTGCTGTTCGAGAGTAAACAGATGCTCGATGACGGAATTGCTGAAGACGATGTCAAAGCTGGCGTCGGAAAACTGGCGGAGATCGGTCGCGTCACCGGCGAGGGACTGGATGTTTTCGTGCTTCTGGGCCTGCGCCTCCAGGTTCAAGCTAGCGATCTGGACATCGTGGCGTCCGGCCCACCCGCGATTCTCCCAGAACTCGTTCGTGCCCCCAACGTCGAGTATGCGCAGCGGCCTCGGCAAAGTGGCGGCTAACGCCTCGAACCGCTGGAAACGGCGCGTGCGAGCACGGTTCGAGAAGGAGTTCGGATTCTTGCCATCAGCGAGGCTGCGGATCGATAAGGTCGAAGTAGTCATTGTTTTGAAACCCTTGAATGGGTTGTGTTAGCAGGTGACTCCAGAGCTGAGGTTGATCAACGACATTCAGATTCGTTTACTTGCTATCCGACATGGCGGTACAAGATCGGGCTGAGACTCGAAAGGACACTCAGCGGCAAGCGCGCAAGGATGTACTTCGCCGCCTTTGATTTCCATTTCTCCGGTTGCAGATCGAAAAGGTGGCTCGAATCCTCCGAGGCACTGTATCTCGAATAAGTGAGAGCGGACTGGGTCGCCCCCCACCGGTTCTTGAAGGTGATTAGACCGGACTGATCCGCGTCGGAGCGTCCCAGGTCAAAGGTCCGTAGCCCGGCAGCTTTGGCTTCCTGAATTGCCTCCCAGAACAGCATGTGCATGCTGCCGAGGTTATTGAATCGGGGATCACAGCCGCCATACTTGTAAGTAAGAGTATCTTTATGCCGAATGGTGAGCATGCCCGCGATCGCCCGCTCGCCCTTGAAAACGACGCGAATCTTCAGCGCCGCACCGAAACATTCGATCAAATTGGTAAACCACTCGCGCGGCTGTGGCGGCAACATGTGCCGTTTCCGCGTGATTGTGAGAAGTCCGTAAAAACTGTCGAGGAGCGATTCCGTTCTGCCTTCTCGGTAGGTCAGACCCTCGCGTTCGGCTCGACGAATTTTCCTTTGGGTCGAGCTTTTGTGAAAACTACGGAACAACGAATTAAGGTCTGCCCCAAGATCGAGCTGATGAAAAGTGTAGGTGACTGTCGTGCGACACAGAGAGAGGAACATCTCGACTGGTTCCAGCGGCCGCAGCTCAATGTAACGCAAGGGGTCGCTGGTCGAATGCTGCTCCAAAGCGGCCGTCAAAACATTCATGTCCGCTTCTGCGTCCACTAACGGTTCGCAGTGATCCGAGAATGGCAGCGAAACCAGCCGACGCCCAGTCAGCCAACTGTTGACACGGCAAAAAGGAATCCCGTTCTCCAAATCCTGACCCGGAGCGGACGTCGTATAGGCCACGGGCTCGTAGCCGTAGGTTCGAGAAAGAGCTGCCAGCCACGAAGAGGAGTGAAAAACCGATGCCCGCGGATGCTGCTGCACAAATCCATCCCAACGAGGATCTTCGAGCGGGTTGATGCAATGAGCCCGTTTCGGCTCAATCGCCGGCGCAAGGTGTGGGAGGGCCAGCCGTTCGGGACAGGAAGTTACGGTCAAGATATTTTCTCTTTCAACGAACAGAGCCGCCCCGGGGTAGACTTCGTGACCTAGCGAGGTACCGGTTGCCGCGGAAGACACCGGCGTTACACCTGAGCACGGCGGGGATGCTGTGCCAGCGCTGAAATGATGTTGCTCACTATGCACTGGAGCGCGGGGATATTGCGATTCTCTGGCTTCGGCGGGCGATTCCAGGGAACGAGTTTGATCTTGGTTTGGACCTCGCTGGGCGTTTCGATGAGAGTCAGTCGCCCCTGGTTCGCGAGATAGTGATCGACCGCGCCAATCTTTCCTCGGAAAATGCTGTAAACGGGAACCCCAAGCGCGGCGGCCTCGCGGTTCATTGTGCCTCCGCCGCTGACAACCAGATCTGAGAACCAGAGCAAGTTCAGGCCGTCGACGGGCGATTTGGGGATCACCATGCAACCCGACGCGATCAAGTCGCTCCACTCCGCCTGCAATTGCTGGCTCTGCCGTGCATTTCTGGGCAGCGTCACCGCACGGATGTTGGGATGAGAAGACAGCAGCCGCATGGTTTCCGCAAACAGCACTTCACTCTCAGGATTGTGATAGTGCGCCTCTGTGGCGGGGGGCCGCACGGTCACAACCAGATTGTCAGGCGAGATGCCCAACTCGGAGAAGATGGAAGGATCCGGACGGAAACGTGGAATGTAAACATCCTCTTTGAGGCCAGGATACCGAAGCACTCTTGCCGATTTCTTGCTCATCAGTCCATCGGGAATAACGTCCGGCATCAGCACCCAATCGGCCTCAAGAAAACCTGTCTTGGTGGAGAATTCATAGTCGTGCAACATGATGGTCGGGATGCCCAAAATCTTGCACGCTAGCAGTTGCGCTCGCGAGCCGTGAGAGAGAGCGAGATCCGGTCTCGCTTTACGAACGGTTGGAATCAATTGGAGCACTCTCACGCAGTTGCACAGAATCTTGAGAATCTTGTTCTTTCCCCAGTGGCCGCCGACCACCTTACAGGGCAGCTTGAAGAAGTCCAGCAACTCGCAAACCTGGTACATGTTGCGAGCCGTCAGGGTCAGTTCAATTCCTTGCTTCTCCAGTTCATCGACGATGGGTAAGAAAAAAGGGACGTGCGGAGAATTGTCGATATCAATCCAGATTTTCTTCTTCGTCTTTTGCGTTGCCTGCAAAGCAGGCACGTCGAGTCGGGCGCGGACGGGCTTCCCATGCGCGACACTGACTGTTGGTGCTGTTTCGACGAGGGCGATTGGCGCTTCCACTTGGCTTTTCACTTCAATACTCCCCGGGGGATTTGCTAAATATAGGAATTAAGAATCAGGTTGCAGAGCTAAAACGCATCACCACCCAAAAGGACTGCGAGGGGAGTCTTCAACAGGATTTGGATGTCAAGCCATAGAGACCACGTGCGCACATACTGCAGATCCAGACGCACCATATCGTCGAAGCGAACGCGGCTGCGTCCTTTCACTTGCCACAGCCCAGTCATTCCAGGCTTGACCTCAAGAACGCGACGCCGATGCCAAATTTCGTACTCCTGGCATTCATACGCCAGAGGGGGCCTCGGCCCCACAAGCGACATTTCACCGGTCAGGACGTTGAAAAGTTGTGGAAGTTCGTCCAGGCTTGTCCTGCGCAGAAAGCGGCCGACGCGAGTGATGCGGGGGTCGTTGGTCATTTTGTAGACTTTCTTTTTCTCGCCCTCCGTTTCCCCGTCATGGTCTCCGCTGATTACGCGCTTCATGAATTCTCGATGGATCTTGGGATCGTTGTTCGCATACATCGATCGAAACTTCAGGAAGGAGAAAGGATTCCCAAACTGTCCAAGGCGTTCTTGCTTGTAGAGAACCGGCCCCTTGGACCCCAGCTTGACCAGAACCGCAACCAGAAGAAACAACGGAGCGAACAGTACGACCGCAGCCAGACTGCCCACGATGTCCATCAATCTCTTGATGGCGAGCGCGCTCTTCTGTTTCTGATCACGATGTACGAGGTCGGGATAGAGAGCCGGGTTTCCAGGGGAAGTTTCGTGGTCCCAGTCTTCCGGAAAAACGTGCAACGAAATACTGATTTGACTGAATTTGTTCATGCTCAG
Organism: Candidatus Sulfotelmatobacter sp.; assembly: GCA_017883385.1. GTDB lineage: Bacteria > Acidobacteriota > Terriglobia > Terriglobales > Acidobacteriaceae > Sulfotelmatobacter. The sequence continues at coordinate 15,748 of JADGNQ010000046.1, read as the reverse complement.
GTTGTTCCGCAGAGTCTGGCTCACGCGATCCATCATGGTGCCGAGAATGGCTCCATGATCGTCCATCGTGATCTCCGTGAACATCACCCCCACCACCGAGTTGTTCTTGTACCAACCGGTCACGTCGGTATCGCGGGTAGATAACGAAAGGGCAGACAGAAGAGTGCTGAGTACTCTTCCGCTCCTATCGAAGGGCAGAAAATTTCCCGCATCCAACAGCATGAGCAACACAGGCTTTCGGGAGCGCTCGGTGCGCTTCCTCTCAAGTGCAATCATGGAACGAAATGACGCTTCGTCCAGGATCATGCACTCCCGATTCTTCGCCGGCCCCGCCGGCGCCAGGGTGCGATTTGAACGACGTAGATTCACTACTCCCTCTCCTGCTTCCGCTCCACTCTTGTCCTGAGTCGGAATCATCTTGCTGTTAAATCCGGGCGTTGGATTCTTGGGGGGGTGATTCTGGGTCGTTAACGCTTCGCTTTCGGTTTTCATTGCCGCAGGCTACAGTGACGATTCGGTGGCGCCGTTGGGAGTGGCAACGCCGGGGTACACCGCCGGATAGGAGTCTCGCGAAGAGAGATCGTGGTCCAGCGGTTCGGGGAGGAGATGGAATGAGATACCAATCTGGTGAAATTGCTGCGGGTTCAGGTGCCCCTTCAGCGTTTGGGTCACGCGAGTCATCATCGTGGCGGGAATGGAACTCTGGTCGTCCAGCGCGATCTCCGTAAACATCACTCCGACCACGGAGTCCTCCTTGTACCAACCGGTGACATCCGTTTCCCTGAGCATCAGCGACAACGCGGATAGAATCTTCCGGAGGCTGACCTTGTTGTTTCTTGATGTTGTGTGGTCCCCCATGTCCAGCAACATGAGCAAGAACGACTTGCGCGATCGACTGGTTCTACGCCGCTCGATCGAGATCATCCGATGAAACGCCTCTTCCCCGAGGGTATTGCGATTCGTAGTTCTCGCTGAAAAAAGGCCACTGCTTGCGTTATCAAATTCGGTTCGGGAATTCACAGTAGTTCTCCTGATTTTGATTAGGGGAGGTTGAATGAGTAACCGAATACTGGGCTTGCGCTGTGAACAACCCGGGGGAGGGCGGTTTGGCTAGATTCGCTTAGATCAGCGAACGTCTTCAGTAGAGGTAAAGGTTCGTCGGTCGCATTAGAGAGTGCTTCACTTCGTCCCTGATGGTGAATAACGTTGGTAGTAGTTCTTATGATCTGAATGGGAGCAGCCGTTCAGCACGACTCCCAGCAGATCAGATGTTTTCAGAATTTCCAGGCCACGCTGCAGCGCGGCTTTTTCCGTCTTTCCTTCGCGCGCCACGAGCAGGGTTCCGTCCGTCACCCGAGCCCAGACCGTGGTGTCGGCCAAAGGAAGCAACGGAGGGGAATCCACGACGATCCAATCAAACATGGTAGAAAGCTGCCCCATCAGAAGAGAGAGCCTCCCTGACTGCATCAGTTCGAGAGGATTCCCCGGCGGATGGCCGGCAGGCATGAGCCAAAAGCCTGGGCCACCGAGATGGTAAATGTTCGAGGCCGTGGGCAGGCCGCTCTGCAGCCACTCGCAGAGGCCAGCTAGTCTTCCCAAACCGAATTGCTGTGCCAGAACCGGTCGCCGCAGATCACCTTCGATCAGAAGGACTCTCTGTTTCCTCTGGGCCAGCACTCCTGCCAAATTGGCTGACACCAGGCTTTTCCCTTCTTCCGGAATCGTGCTGGTAACCAGGACCTTCTTCAAGGTGCGGCTTTGCTGAAGCTGCCGCAGGCGAACACCCAGAAATCGAAATTTCTCGGCTGCCAGACTGTCAGGCTCGGTGAAATACACGAGCCGGCTCAATGGCGTGACGCATACTTCGAGTGAAGGAAACTCGGGAACACCAGTTGCCGTCTCCGGCGCCGGGACTTCGGTCACCAGAACCTGTTCCACCGACTCATGGAATGTCGGCAGCGGTTCGGCTACTGCTCGGTCTGGGGATGGCTGACGGCGGGGGGCTTCGAAAACTTCCGTGGCCACGGACACCATGTCAGGGTATTCAATCCCCGACTGCTCGGTCCCCGATCTTTGCAGTGCGTCAAATATACGGCTCATTTTTACGCGCTCCCGCGCCAACTGCCATTCTCAAATCCGCTCCACTCTCCTGCGCATTCCGCAAGTACGCGTACAGATCCAGAAGAGTTCTTGCGGCCCGCTCGATTTCTCCCGAACTCTCGCCCTGCATTGCCTGCCCGACCGTCGTACCGTGTATTACGTTGAGGCGAAAGTCCGCGGCAATTTCCTCGATAATCTCAGGAGTAATGCTTCGCGATTGCTTTGCGTATCCGTTGATCAGGGCGTTCTCGCACAGTGTGTTGACCAACCGGGGAAATCCCCGCGACTGCCGGTGCAGTTCGAGAATTGTATCCATCGGAAACATTTGAGAGGGATTCGTTTGTCCCGCCAGTTGCAGGCGGCAATAGACATAGCCGCGGGTTTCGTCCAGGTCCAGGGCGCCAAGATGCGAGCGCAACGCAATTCGCTGTTTAAGCTGCCTTAGATCGTTGGAATCGAGCTTTTCGTCCAGTTCCGGCTGACCCACCAGCAGGATCTGCAGCAACTTCTCCTGTGGCGTCTCAAGGTTGGTCAGGAGCCGGACTTCCTCCAGCACATCCGCCGAAAGATGGTGGGCCTCATCGATCACCAGGACGGTCGTGAGATTCTTCTGGTGACGTCCAATTACAAAGCTGCTCAGATCCAGCAGAAGATCGCTCTTGGACTTGCCCGCAGTCGGTATCCGGAAGTCTCCTGCGATGTACTGCAGGAACTCCATGGGACTCAAGCGCGGGTTAAACACGTAGGCATAAGCGACGTTGGCACGGTTCAAGACCTGAAGAAGGCAGCGCACGAGCAGCGTCTTGCCCGTGCCAACTTCTCCAGTCATTACCACGAAACCTTTGCGCCGGCGCACGCCGTAGTAGAGTGCCGCCAACGCCTCATTGTGCTTCTTCGTGGCGAACAGAAACGACGGATCAGGCGTGATCTCGAAAGGGTTCCGTTGCAGGTTGTAGAAGCGCTTATACATTGAAGGAGTTAGCCGCGAAGATAACTGAAAGCCGATCCTGCCAATATGGTAGCAAACACGAAGGCAGCCGTGGCCCATCCGAGCCAAACTTTCCGGCTGGCGTTCTGCGCGTCCGATAGGTTCGCAATCGCCGGGATTTCGCCGATTATTTCTGCTGGCAACAACTTCTTGATTTCCGCCGCGTCGTACAGGCGGTCATCCATCATCTCAAATGCCCCCGCCACAATCAGGCCCAGCGCCAGACCGATGCCGAGTCCGATACCACAGAACTTCAGCCGATTCGGGAATTCGGGCTTCTCCGGAAAACTCGGCGGATCCACGATGCGGAACCGCTCACCCTGTTGCAACAGTTCCATGCTGGTGGCCATCTTCGATTCGTTCTTCTTTTTCAGCAGGTCGTCATAATTCGCCTTGGATTGCTCATATCCGCGGGTGAGATCGGCTAACTGTTCCTCGCGGATCGGTTCCTGACTCAAGCGCGCCTGATAACCTTGGATTTGTGTGTTCAGAGTGACGATGGCGCGTTCGTGGTTCGAGATTTCAACCTGGTTGGCGCGAATCTGACTCTGTAGCTGGGGATCGGTGGTCTGGCTTGCGGCGTTCGCGGTCTCGGCGCCAGGAGCCGGGCTGTCCGCTCCCTTATTCTTCAGGTTAGCCAGAAGCTGGTCACGCATTTTCTCGGTCTTTGCGATCTGCTCCTTGAGCTTCCGTACATCCGGATGGCGGTCCGTGTAGTGCGAACTGAGGTCGGCGAGCTGCGCTTTGAGCTTATCCAGTTCCTGGTCAAGAGCGGGCAGCCCGACGGGCGCTCCGTCCGATGTTTTGATTGACGATTGCAGGTTCCGGTACTGGTCCGCCAATGTCTGCAGGTAAACGCGCTGCTGCTTGGCGCCGTTGAGCGCATCTTCCTGACTCTGCAGCTGGGATTGCAGGCTACCCAGAATCTGCAGGTTACTCGCCAATTGCCCGGGCATTTCCCCGACGTGCTGGGCTTTGAACTGGCGAATCTTGTCCTCTTGGTCGGCCAGAGTCTTGCGTGCGGCTTCCAGCTGGTTTTCGAGAAATTTGGTGGTGTCTTCGGACTGCTGCTGCCGCACTTCGAGGTTTTCGTTGATGAACAGGTTGGTCAGTTCGCTCGTAACCCTCTGGGCGGTGTGTGGGTTTCCCGACGTGTAATAAACATTGAATGCAGTGATCTGGTTGTGGACGTCACGCACCAGTTCGATGTTGATGTCCTTGCGCATGCGCTCGACCTGCTCGTCGGGAGATCGCTTTTTGCGCTCGTTTCCGTAGGGATCGAGTTGCTCGATGATGTGCACCAGACGGGTTCGGCTGAGAATCTGCTGGGTAATGCTCTGTAACCGGTCCTGCAGGTCGTCGTTAACGTTGGGTGTGACGTAATCCTTAGGCATGGTGGGCTGCTCTACCAGAATCAGTGTGCTCGACTGGTAACGAGGTGACAGCACCCAACTGGCACTCCACACTAACGCCCATCCCAAGAACATTGGGATCAGGAAATGAAGATGCCGGCGGCGGATCACTCCCAGGTAATGCTTAAGGTCAAGGCCTTCCGGACTTTTCTCTTCTAATTCATCAACCATGATTATCTTCCCAGCGGTCTTGAAAATTGATAGGAAACTGAAACATATTCCCGATTCGTATTGGGCAGAAGAGCCGCATCGGCGTAGTTCTGGTGGATTCGCGAGTATCCGAGTTCGAGCCTTAGCTGCTTGCCGAATTGTTGCTGCAACGATGCATTCCCCACGATCGAGTGCCCGCTGCCGATCGCGCTTGGGAGCGAACTGGCCACAAGGACTTTATTCTGAACATACGCTCCCGACAGGTTTCCAGTAAGAGTCTTAGTCATCCGCTGCCGGACCGATGCGCTGCTCCCATCCATCTGAACGGCGCCAGTCAACCCTCCGCCGCCGGAAATGCTATGCGCGTAGCTCAGGGCGAAGCTGCTCAACCGGCTCTGCCACCCCAGACTCGCTCCTGCTTCCGGCGTCCACGAATGCGCGGACGGCAGTGGAGCAAGCTGTGTTGTGTCCGAATACTGCGGACCTCCGTAGAGAGAGATCGAAAACCTCGGCGTGACGTTAAAGGTGTCGAAGAACAGGACCGCCTGGGTATGGGTAACGTCGATGACTGCCCCTGGATATGCAACCAATCTCTGGAACTGGTAGGTGACCCCAAGGTAGTTCGTCTTCGTGACGCGGTGCGAATAGTAAGCCAGTCCCCCCTGGGAACTCGAATCGTAGAGGCCTCCATTCACGCTCACGTCGGGATAGTGCAGATTGGAAAACGAGCCGCCTGCTCCGACCATGCTATTCAGACTGAACTGGTACGCGAGGCCAAGATTGCCGGCGTTCGCGAGACGCGCAGCCAGCGGCGCATACACCGAAAAATTCGCGCTCTGCGGCCCCCCCGTCACGTTACCAGCCGACGCAAGGTCCGGCTGATTGAACGCGCTGGAGCTTTTCTGGAAGTCATCCCGGGCTGAGAAAGACAAGTGCGGACTCAAGCGATACTCGAACTTGATGGACGCGTTGTGATCTACTTCGTCGCGGGAAGTCGTGCGCCGATAAAAGGTGAAGCCCGGAGCATAGGACACAAGAAAATGCAGCCGAGACGTAGTTTCATCGAGCGCGATGTTGGGCGCTATGGAATAGCTTACGTCGCTGAGCGGCGTGCCGCCGGCAGACACGATCGCATTATCCAGGTACGCGGCTGTGAAAGCCACTCCGCCACGAAGGTAATTCGAGCGCTCTTCCGACGAAAGCGCGGTCGGATACGCTTGTCCGCTGACCGGAGGCGGAGCCGACATGCGATCGTCGCTGGCGTCCGAACTGTCGGCCGCGCCATACGCAGGTACGGGTTGTTTCGGAGCGTTGTCCACCTGCGACCAAAGGGACGCAGCGGGCAACAACAGCAACCCCACGCAAATTTGCTCAAACAGTTTCATGTTTACGGTACGACGATGGTGTCACGCGGCTGAATTTTTATGTTTTGCGCCGGATTCGTGCCCTTGAGCACTTCTTTGTAGTTGAAGGGAATCCGAGTCTGGTTTCCGTCGGCGCTCTGCCTCAGAATGTAGATCGACTTCTGTTTCGCGAAATCACGGAAGCCGCCGGCGAGGGCAATCGCATCCAGTACGGTCAGGGAATTGGTGATCGAAAATGTCCCCGGATGCGCTACCTGACCAAGCACGTTGAACTTTTGGCTGTTGCTCTGCTGCACCATCACCGTAACTTCCGGCTGGGAAATGAAGTTCTGCAGCTTGTTTGCGATCGCCTGCTCCAGGTTCAACGGAGTTTGCCCGGCTGCCTGTACCTCTCCGACCAATGGCAGCGAGATCTTTCCGTCCGACCGTACTGGGATCGATCGTGAGATATCCGGTTCTTTCCAGACATTGATCGCTAGAAGGTCGTCATTGCCGATGACGTAACTGTCATCGTGCGGCTTGGCACTGGAGGCATCGGCGGGAACGGTGGACGCTGCGGGCGCCGGTTGGTTTCCCGAGGTGGTTTGACTCCAGAGCCAACTGGACAGAAGCAAGCAGATGCAGGGTACCGCGAGTCGTCTAGTCCACATGATCGTAGCCACTCCTTGGCGATTCCTTAGCGAGCATATTCCTCAAGACCCGGTTCAACTTGCTTTTCCATTGCCCTTGGCGCCCTGGAGGAACAGCTTGTCTCCTTGGAACGAGGGAAGAACAGGCTCGGAAGCACTCATGTGATATTGATCGATCTTGTACAGGAGAGTTCGATAGCTGACCTGGAGCAGTCGCGCTGCCGCCTTGCGGTTCCAGCCAGTTTTCTGCAGCGCAGTTCCGATCGCACTCTTCTCCGCTTCCCACTTGATGCTCTGGATTAAAGACTTCAGCGACTTGGGCCCGGATGAATCTTCGTCGAGGTCGCTCGCACCAAGATGGGAAGTCACTGATTCGTGAACGCCTGAAACGCGAGTCGTATCGGGGTTTCCGGCAAGGGTCGACTCGAGTTCGCCGAAACCCAACTCCTCGTCCCCGGCCACCAGGTACCGCTTCACGAAGGTTTCAAGCTCTTTCAAATTCCCGGGCCAGGAATAGTGCTGGCAGGCATCGAGCATATTGAAGGAGAATTCTCGTGTTGGGAGACCGTAGTGCCTCGCCAGTTTGTGCATCAAGTGCCGCAGCAGGACAGCGATCTCGCTTCTGCGCTGGCGCAGTGAAGGGACCTGGACGGTAAAGGCGCTCAGACGATAATACAAATCCTCCCGCAGTCTCCTATCGGCAATCGCCCGTTCGATGTTGGCGCTGGTCGCCGCGAGTATGCGTACATCGGCGGAAATTGCCTTGTCGCTGCCCGGTCGGAATAACAGCTTATCCTGCAGGACCTGCATCAGTTTGGTCTGAAGGCCAAAAGGCATTTCAGTGATTTCATCGAGAAAGATCGTGCCTTTTTCGGCGCGCTCGAACTTGCCCGGAGTTGCCCGTCCGGTACCAAACGAGGCGCCCTCGTTCCCGAATAGTTCGGCCTCGAGCAATTCTGCCGGCATGTTCGCACAGTTTACTTTCAGGAACTTGAAGCCGGAGCGCACGGAGAGCTTGTGAATCAGCCTGGCAACAGTGTCCTTGCCGCTACCGGCTTCTCCAAGAATGAGAACCGGAACGTCCGCTTCAGCGAGCAGTTCCGCTTGTGCCCGAAGCTTCTGGGTGATGGGGCCGGCGCTGACAAAGAACGAGTCCGGGCCGAGTTGTTCGATATCCTGGCTGTCAAGGTCCGCTTGTCCATTTTCCGTGGAGACGAGGTAACGGCCGATCGTGGATTCCAGCTTCGCCTCATCGAACGGGCGGATCAGAACCTCTTGAGCTCCCAGGCGAGTCGCTTCCCGTTTTCGGTCTGCATCTTCCGGAAAGCAGATCACAATAACCGGCAGATCTGGACGAAGCCTGCGCAGCCAGCGCAGGATGTGCAGAGTGTCGCCATCGCCGCGAGGCAAGTCCAGTAAGAGCAGGTGCGGCGTTACGCCGGACTGCACGCGCTCCATGGCATCCCACGCACTTACCGCACTTTCCACATGCCACGAGTTAGAGTCCGCGATAGACCACAGCGGGCGAAGAACGGCCGGCTCCCGGCTCACAACCAGCAAGCGTGCGGTTTCAGTCATGTTTTCAGCCACGGGTGAGTGCTTCTTTCGACGACGAAAGAGAAAGGCTGGGAACTCTAGACGGCCTCGACTTGGTATCCTTCCACGCGAACTGCCAATGATCTTTGGAGAGCGTCCACCGAGATCACAAGCGTCTGATTTCCACTACAAGAGACCAATATCCCCTCGAGGCCTTCCAAGGCGCCGCCGCGGATTCGCACGCGTTGCCCGATCTTGAGGAAAGGATAAGGGGTCCATGCCACGGCCCCTTCAACCAGGACCCGAACTGCATCGACCTGCTGGTCTGGAATCGGGGTACCCTCGCCTCGGCTGCCGACCAGGCCCAACACTCCGCCAACGCGGAGGACCTCCAGACGGTCCGAGCGGTTGGGTACGAACTTGGCGAACACGTAGCATCCAAACAGTGGTAGTTGGACGGATTTCTTGCGATCGCTCCACCGATGCACTTCGGTAACAACGGGCAAGAACGTCTCCACGCCGCGCTCATTAAGCCGCTGGACCACCAGTTTTTCGTGCCGGGGACGGGTGTGAAGCGCGTACCAGTTTTCGGTTTCCGTTCCGACGATCGGAGTCTGATCGACCGGCTGCCAAAGTGAGCTGTTTGTGGCCATAGCTTCGCCCTCTGGGTCCCATTTCATGGGACCCCAAATGCATAGAATTAGGGTCTTGCTGCGATCTCAATCGAGATCGGGGGAGACGGCAATTGAGCGGATCAGGGGAGGGACTCTGCTGTTAAGGTCGATTGCGCTCTGTTACATATCTCTTTTGGCTCATTCCTTCTGAGCTGGTACTCAGCTAACACACGTCGTCACTATTCCAACGATCCCGTATGTATAGTGTGTCAGGCACTTGCAACGTTGCAGTCGGCAACGCAACTAAACCGCAGCCAATGCACCGCTAAACATTTGGGAAGTTATTCACAAGTAAATTCATCGAGATACTATCAGGTTGCAAATGAGTGTCAATGGCACCTTCGAGCGAGCCAAGTCACACTTGCCTGCAACCCCTTGAACATGTGCTTCGGAACGGCTTTCAGCCCACGGGGGAGAGTGTGGACGAACAGTTCCCAGAATGGCTTCCTACAACTGGATCTGAGCGTACAGACGATTGCAGGTTGCTGCAAGAGGTACACGCTCTCTGCGCGATGTTTCTCTATGCATTAGAGTATAACTTCTTTCCGTAGAGAGAATAACAGACTAGAGATGAATTTCTCTATACATAGACCGCGCCCTTTCCCATCGCGAGCAGCAACCGAAAGGCTTCTTTCTTGTAATCATCTCATACTAAATGTCTTACATGGTAAGCCTTCCGGTGATATGGCGTTCGCCCCTGCGATCGTTCCTGAACATTTCCTGAACATTCAGACCTGGCTTTCAAATCCTATGCAAGATTTTGCAACGTGTGTCACCGCCTTGCTACTTCCGAGGGCAAGGGCGCTTGCGCAGATGCCAGCGGCGTCGCTATCATGAACCGCTACAGTCCCTGCGTAGCTCTTCCCCCGAGAGTCTGGACTGCCGGTTGGGCAGGTCGCTTCACTTCCGAACGAATGGTGCCGAATGAACCGTGATAACCGGGCGCCGGGGAAAAGCACGATCCGAGTGCTGGTGGCGGATAGTTCACGCATCCATACCTGTCTGCTTGCGGACGCGCTGAAGCTCGATCCGCTGTTGGAAGTGATCCCTTTCGAATCGGATTCCTCCGAGTTGATTGCGGCGGTCACATCCGGGCAAATCGACGTGCTGGTCATTAGTTCGAACCTGGACGAGCAGCCCTCTCGCGGGCTTGAAGTCCTGCACGAACTGCGCGGGTTGCATTTGAATACTCGGGCCGTGCTGTTGCCGGATTCGTCAAAGGACGAAGCTGTTTTGAGAGCTTTTCGCGCGGGCGCGCGAGGCGTGTTCGGAAAGAACGAACCCGTGGAGTTGCTGAGCAAATGCGTTCAATGCGTGCACCAAGGCCAGATATGGGCCGACACTCAAGCATTGCGCGTCGCCGTGGAAGCGCTGGCCAGCACCCCGACGGTCCGGGCCGTGAGTGCCAGCGGGATGAAGCTGCTCTCAGAGCGTGAGTTGCAGGTGGTTCGATGCATCGCTGAGGGGTTGACGAACCGCGAGATTGCCGAGCGCCTGAAACTGAGTCAACACACAATCAAGAACTATCTCTTTCGAATCTTTGACAAGGTAGGCGTCTCCAGCCGGGTTGAGCTGTTGTTCATGACTTTGAGCCAGACTGGCGCGGGACAAGCCTTGCTGGGTACCCCCAAAGGAAACCGCGATAACGATGGCTCCTCGAACGAAGAATCGGCCCTGCTCAAGAAAGCAGCCGAGGCAGGTCTGCCGTCTGCACAGCTCGCGTTGGCGCAACTGTATTTAGCCCGCCGCAGTGATCCCGAGGATATCGTCAACGCCTACATGTGGTACCTCGTTGCAACAGAACGGGCATTCCAGGCCCGAGGATCCATCGCGAACTTGATGACTCCACAGCAGATCGACGAAGCCAAACAAAAAGCGAGCGTGTGGCTCTCAAAGCTAAAGCAGATCTCACACGCATCAGCGGACCCGCCGCTCGATCCCGAGTCTTCCACCTCGGCTGGCGACCAGACCTACGTAGCGCCGGACGACGGGTTGGGAAAAGGCGCGGGCAAGGCCTGAATCCGTCACACCGCGTACCACCAACTGAACACATCAAGGCATCTTCTTCGGAAGGGTCGCTCAGGCTGTTTGCGGACACGAGGACCAATGCTGAGGCATCCAAGAAAAACGGCGTGCCTTAGCGGGCACGCCGTTCTACTGTGAACTGTTTTGGAGACTTACTCTCGGCTACACCGTCTTTTCTGGGCTCACTTGCCGACGGGAGCGGACCAACATTGCTCCGAAACACGCACCCGCAGCCAGAAGCAAGTACAACGCGGCAGCACCACCCTCGGGCACGGCAACCTTCTTCTTTCGCCGCTTCTCTTCGTTAAATGGCGAAAGCATCAACACGCCCGAATAGCGTGTCAGTGCGGCGACACTCACGGTGCTGGAGAGCGGTTGATTCATCTGTGTCTTTTGTGCCATTGCGCCGGGAGCAAAACACAAGAGCGCCATGACCGCAACGTAGCAAGCCTTCCGGACTATCTGATTCGTCTTCATAATTAACTTCTCCTGATAGGTGCTGTAGGGGGGAAGGCCAGCGCTTACACAAAGCCGCAACGCTAGCTTCAACTCGAACGCTGTTGGTGTCAAGACTGATAATTTCTGCAACCCCATTGCAAACGTTTGCAACCGGAGACCTAACCTGGTCTTCTTGCAATGGGATACAGCGTTCTCTGCCACACCGAATGGGTCCCAAGGAAAAAACGAGAGAACTTCACCGTAATTTGCTCTGATGGGATCAACCTGTGCGCTCGCTGGCGGAACAGAGGGGAAGTAATATCAGCCAGCCGTGTCAGGCTACGTATCACAGGACCATTAAGGCTGGCGGTAATTCTGGTGCTTGTCGTGGGCACGATCAGACTGATCGGCTCGAACGCCAAACGCCGTCTTTTCCAGCGCTGCCAGTTCATCCAGTAATGTTGCTAGCTTGCGGCGGAAAGATGGTCTTCCATCTCCGTGATGGGGCGTTTGCACTCGACTGCAATAGCAAACCCATCCCCGGGTCCTAAGACCTCCATGCGCACGACCTCGCCCTCACCTAGGAGACGGACGGAACGGTGGGACCAAGGGCTTCTCACATCAATCGTCAAGCTCACTCGAGTATGCGGCGGGATCTGATCGCACGTACTCAAGAGTAGGCCCCCGACGCTCACGTTCTGGGTGATGGCCTGGAGTTCTCGGACCGCCTCCCCGTCTGGAAAAGTCAGGCAAACTGGAAACTGAAGGTCGAATCGGCGGTGCCTGCGCTCTTTCTGGTAAGGAGTGGGGGAGTCCTCGGCCCGATGCATACCCAGATCCTAGCTCTTGGTGGCCCCGGTCAATAGGTGGCATTAGGACACCGTCCGAGAGGACATGTCCTTAGCGGCATGACGAGGCGAAATCCCGTGCCCCCGGAGAACTCACCCGCAGCGGTCGCGGTTCTCGGCGGCACTCACTCACTTCTCATATACTGAATAGATCGGATACGTGCCGCATCAAATCTAGAAGCGCGATTGGCGCGTATGACCTCAAGTACGACGTGTGCCCTACCCGGGTTGGAGAGCGGTTACCCCGATGTGGATTGTTGCGTTAGCCCTCAGGCGTCCTTACACGTTCGTGGTGATGGCCTTGGTGCTCATTATCCTGACGCCGCTGGTCATTCTGCGGATGCCGGTGGACGTCCTACCCGACATCGACATCCCGGTAATCAGCGTTGTGTGGACCTACGCTGGCCTGGCTCCCGAGGAAATGGCCGACCGCATCATCACGAACTCCGAGCGCGGCCTCACGATCACCGTCAACGACATTGAGCACATCGAGTCCCAGTCGTTGAACGGGATCGGTGTGATCAAGGTTTTCTTTCAGCCCACGGCGAACATCCAGACCGCATTGGCGCAGACCACGGCGATGGTACAAACCATTCTCCGCGGCTTGCCACCTGGAACCAACCCACCTCTAATCATCACCTATTCGGCGTCGTCGACCCCGATTGTCCAGCTTGGCTTGAGCAGCAAGACCCTGCCCGAGCAACAACTCTTCGATCTCGGTCAGAACTTTCTGCGAACGCAGTTGGCGACGGTGCCGGGTGCAGCGACGCCGTTTCCTTACGGCGGCAAGATACGACAAATCCAGGTGGACCTCGACCTGCCGCGGCTTCAGGCCAACGGCCTTTCACCCACCGACATCGTGAATGCGCTCAACGCGCAGAATCTGATCCTTCCCGCCGGCACTACAAAAATCGGCTCATTGGAATACCAGGTTGAGATGAACGGCAATCCGCGGACCATTGCGGAATTGAACGAACTCCCGGTCAAGACCGTCAACGGCTCCACCATCTTCATGCGAGACGTGGCCCACATCCGCGATGGATTCGCGCCTCAAACGAACATCGTGCGGATGGACGGCGCCCGTGGTGCTTTGATGTCGATGTTGAAGGTCGGAAGCGCCTCCACAATTACCATCGTCGAGGGCGTGAAGCGCATGGCGCAACTCGCGGCGCAGTCGCTTCCACCGGAAATGAAGATCACGCCGCTCTTCGACCAATCGCTATTCGTGCGCGCGTCCATTCGCGGGGTGGTGCTCGAAGCGCTGACCGCCGCTCTGCTGACAGCAGCCATGATTCTGCTGTTCCTCGGAGACTGGCGTCCCACGATTGTCATCTCAATCTCGATCCCGCTCTCGATCTTCGTGTCGATTCTCCTGCTCAGCGCGCTAGGGCAAACGATCAACATCATGACTCTCGGCGGCCTGGCGCTGGCAGTTGGGATTTTGGTCGATGATGCTACGGTGGAAATCGAAAACATCGAGCGAAACCTGGCGCAGGGCAAGGAGATGAAGCAGGCGATTTTGGATGGCGCGGCGCAGATCGCCGTGCCAGCTTTCGTCTCCACGATTTGCATCTGCATCGTGTTCGTACCCATGTTTTTCCTGACTGGGGTGGCCAAGTTTCTGTTCGTGCCGCTCGCTGAAGCCGTGGTCTTCGCCATGCTGGCTTCCTACTTCCTTTCGCGAACTCTCATCCCCACGCTGGTGATGTACATCATGCGCGGACACGAGCATAAGGCAGAGGGACCGAAGACCTTCATGGGGCGCTTTCAACGCGGGTTTGAGAGAGGCTTCGACCAGTTCCGTGGCGGCTACTACCAACTGCTGGAAACCACGATCGCGCACCGCAAGCTCTTCGCCAGTTTCTTTCTCGCGTTCTGCGTGCTATCGCTGGGGTGGGTATTCTTCCTAGGGGAGGACTTCTTCCCGTCGGTTGATGCCGGCCTCATACGACTGCACGTGCGCGGCCGCGCGGGACTCAGGGTGGAAGAAACAGCTCGACTCTGCGACCAGGTGGAGCAGTTCCTGCATCAGGATCTCCCCAAGGGCGAGATCCTCAACGTGCTGGACAACATCGGATTGCCCAACTCGGGCATCAATTTGTCCTATAGCAACTCGGGAGTGATCGGCACCAGCGATGCCGAGATCCTGGTTGGACTGAATGCGGAGCACCGTCGCCCAACCGAAGAGTTAGTGCAGCAGTTACGCCAGAAACTTCCCCGGCGTTTTCCCGGAGTGGAGTTCTTCTTCCAACCAGCGGACATCGTCACCCAGATCCTGAACTTCGGATTGCCCGCGCCGATCGACATCCAGGTAATCGGTGCGGACATGCAGAGCAACTATGGGATTGCCCAGCAGATTGCCAACAAGTTGCGCCGCATTCCTGGAACTGCCGATGTGCACGTGCAGCAGATGCTGGGTCTGCCTACGTTGCATCTCGACATGGATCGCAATCTCGTGACCCAGGTTGGCATGAACCCGCGGGACGTTGCGCAAAGTGTGCTGGTTTCCCTTAGTGGCAGCTTTCAGACTGCGCCCAGCTTCTGGCTGAATCCCAAGAACGGCGTCACCTACCAGGTGGTGGTGCAGTCGCCGCAGTACCGCATGACGTCGCTGCAGGACCTGCTGGATATGCCGGTGAATGACCCTTCGGTGCCAAACTCGCAGGTGCTGGGGAATCTGGTGCAGATGGCGCCGACAGCGCGGCCAGCGGTGGTGTCGCACTACAACGTGCAACCAGTTATTGACGTGTACGCCAGTACGCAAGGACGCGATCTGGGCGCGGTCGCCAAGGACACGATGAAAGTCCTGCAGCCGTTCATGGATCACCTGCCGCGGGGCTCGCGTATTGTCGTGCGCGGGCAAGTGGAAACCATGCAGTCTTCGTTCCTCGGCTTGGGGATTGGGCTGCTGGGAGCGATCCTGCTGGTCTATTTCCTGATCGTGGTGAACTTCCAGTCGTGGCTTGATCCGTTCGTCATCATTACAGCCCTTCCGGGGGCGCTGGCTGGAATCGCATGGATTCTGCTGCTGACGCATACCACGTTGAGCGTGCCGTCCCTGACCGGAGCAGTCATGTGCATGGGCGTCGCGACGGCCAATTCCATTTTGATGGTGTCGTTTGCGCGCGATCGGATGCAGGTCGGGGTGCCGGCTGTACAGGCGGCGCTGGAGGCTGGGTACACCCGGATTCGTCCCGTGCTGATGACGGCGCTGGCCATGGTCATCGGCATGTTTCCCATGTCACTAGGGCTGGGTGAGGGCGGCGAACAGAACGCGCCGCTGGGAAGAGCGGTCATCGGAGGCCTGCTGTTCGCTACGGTGGCAACATTGTTCTTCGTACCCTGCGTGTTCGCCATGGTTCACAGCCGTCGAGAGGCGCGCGCCGCCGAAGTTAGGCAATCATAAACAAGACACGGAGATCTCAAAGAGTCGAGCAAGTAATCATGGAGAGTCGAGTAATGCAGACCGAGTCAGAAACCAATCAGCCTATAGGGGAACCGCATCGCAGTCCGCCAGAGGTGACGCCGCCTCCGGAGCTTCCTCCGGCGCCGCCGCGCAAGGCCATAATCATCGTCGTCCTAGT
>JADGNQ010000045.1 GCA_017883385.1 Candidatus Sulfotelmatobacter sp. | reverse complement strand
CGGATTCAGCCGCGCCGCTTTGATCGCGGGCAGCATGCCGCTGATGATGCCGACGAAACTCAGAATTGCCGTCGACCAGATCAGTGTGGCGGAATCGATGTAGAGGTGAATGTCGCCTTCGCTGGCGTTTTCTTCAAATGCGCTCCATAGCGTGAGCGACCCCACGGACCACGAGACCACATATGCGAGGATCACGCCCAACAGCCCGCCCAGCGCGGTGATCACGAGGGCTTCGGCCAGGAACTGGAACAGGATGTGCCAGCGGTGCGCGCCCAGCGCTTTCTCCACGCCGATTTCGCGGGTGCGCTGCGTGACTGACACCAGCATGATGTTCATGAGCCCCACACCGCCAATGCCCAGCGTGAGCAGGCCGATAAACCCGAGCAAAATCTTGATTCCGGTGGAGATGACCTGCAAGTCCATCAAGTCGGCGAAGACGTCGAACACGAAAATGGCGCGGTGATCCTTGGGATCGAAGTTGTGGTGAAACGCCATGGAATCTCGCACGCCCTTAACGACCTTGTCGTGGTCGCCTTCGTATTCCATGACCACCGCGTTCAGGTAGTAGCTGTTGGTCAGGTCGCTCATCGCGCTGTAGGGAACGTAGACGTGCTCGTTGATGTTGTCGTCCCCGTTCTGGACCTGATGTTTCAGTACCCCGACAATCTGGTACGAGATGCCGTCGAGGCGGAGATTTTCGCCAAGCGCGTTCTGCCCGGAGAAGAGCTTCTTCTTGGCGTCGGAGCCGATCACCGCGACGCGAGTGTGCGTGTAATCGTCGGCCTCGCTGAAGAAGCTGCCCTCGGCCACTTCCATCTTCCGCATGCGGCCGTACGAGGCATACACGCCGCTGACGCCGTAGTTCGAACTGCGTGTGCCATAGGCGACGGCGCAATTCTTGAATGCCTCAGGAGACACGCGCTTCAGCAACGGGACTTCGGCGCGGATGGAGTCGAGATCGTTGATCGTGAGGCGGACCTGCGTGCCAGCCTTGGTTCCACCCGCCTGCAACTCGGTGCGGCCGGGAAAAATGAAGACGAGGTTGGTGCCGAAGGAGCGGAACGCGGACCACAGCCCACGCTCGAAGCCCGTGCCGTATGCAAGCAGGAGAACGACCGTCGCGATCCCCCACGCCATTCCGAGCATGGTGAGAACGCTGCGGCGCCGGTTATGACGCAGCGCGTTGTAGGCCTGGGTTGCGAGATCGATGATCATGGGAATCAGCTCTTAGCTGTTAGCTCTTGGCTCTTAGCTCTTGCTTGAAAGATTGCAGATTTTTAGATTTCAGATTGAAGATTGAAAACCTGCGAACCTTTTATCGCATCAATCGCAGGACCAAATCTGAAATCTAAAATCAACAATCTGAAATCGCTTCACTCCTGCCTCAATGCTTCTACAGGCGGCAGCAACGCTGCTTTACGCGCTGGATAAAGGCCTGCGGCTATGCCTGCAATCGCCAGTGAGCCAATTGCCGCCAGGGCCGACGCCGGGATGATTCTGGGTGTGTCGAAGCCTTCGGGCGACGGGAGCATGGCCAGCAGGGTTACGAAGCCGGTTGCGATGGCCAGTCCGATGCCTCCGCTGAAGGCGGTGAGAAACGCGCCTTCGATGAAGAACTGGGTCAGGATCGCGCGGTACGTTGCGCCCAACGCCTTGCGCAGGCCGATTTCTTTGGTTCGCTCTGTCACCGAGACCAGCATAATGTTGATGATGCCGATAGCGCCAAGGCCCAACGTCACGACACCGACCACTCCCAGGAACCAGTCCATAGCGTCGAAAATCCGGCCGACGCGCTTCATGTTCTCAATCGTGTCCCAGTCTTCGAAGGCGTCCTGCAACTTGGGGCTGAAGCCATGGCGCCGGGCGATGATGCGGTGAATCTCATCCTTGGCCTCGGCGTGCAGATCCTTGGTAATCGGGCGATAGTTGAGGAACGAGATCGCGTCCTCGGAATTCGCCTTGGTCATGGGGAAGAGATCCCGCATGGTTTCGACGGGGATGAAGATGCGGGAGTTCGTGCCGTTGTTGCCGTCGCGCCCGACCTTCGCCACCACGCCCACGATGTCGAAATTGACGCCGTTCAGCAGAATCGTGGAGCCGACGGCCGGTCTTCCCGGAAACATGTTCTTGAGAAGTTCCCATCCCACCACCGCCACGCGGCGGCGCTCAGCGTTGTCCTGGTCATTGAACCAGCGGCCCGGTTCCACGGGGACGTTGCGAATCTGGTTGTAATCGGAGGCCACGCCAAAAACCTGGCCGTTGGTGGAGCCGTAATCACTGACGGCTCGGATATCCTCGCGATTCAGCACCGGCGACAGCGCGCCTACAAACTGGGCCTCATTGCGAATCGCCAGATAATCCTTGTAAGTGAAGTAGTAGGTCTGTCCGGATTGCGTGCTTCCTTCCACGGCCGAAATGCGCCCGGGAAACATAAACATGATGTTTTGTCCGAGGGTGGCCAGTTGCTTTTCCTGGCCGCTGCGGAAGCCTTCTCCCAGTCCCACCAGCAGCAGCAACGAGCCCACGCCCCAGGCAATCCCAAACATGGTGAGGAACGAGCGCAGCTTGTGCGCCCACAGGGTCGACAGGGACTGTCGAACGATGTCCAGAAGCATTCGCATAGCGGATTTACAGAATCATGCCCCCACGCCTCCGGGGAGGAGCGTGGGGGCACCCGGGTAACGTTCAGGCGAGGGGTCTCAATCCCGCCCAACATCTGATCAGAGATACGCAGCCGGGCCCCGTAAAGTTCCCTGCTGGTACGTAGTCACTTAGACCCCGGAGAGCGGCAAAAGGTTAGCCGAAAGGGTGGATTTCCCATGGGGCCACCAGGCTTTGTACGGATGAAGTTTGCCGCCAACTTGCCGATAGCACTTAAAGAAGATCACTCGACCAAAACGAGAGGTGAGGCTTGTCTCGCGAAGACGTTGTACATGGAGGTGCGTTTTCCAGCCAGCCCGGCGTTCATCACATGAGCCTGTCCGCCGAGCATATAGTCGACGCGGAGAAGCGGCTGGTCGTGGTCAAGTTTGGGAAGAAATTGACAGTCAGGGACATCGAACGATATGCGAACCTGCTGCGGGCGAATCCGCTATTCCAGCCGAATTTTTCCGAGATTGTGAACTTGACCGAAGTGGAAGAAGTTGAGCTGCAGTCAGACGAATTCTTGCGACTAGCGGACGAGATCGATCCCTTTTCGACCGACGCCAAGCGCGCGTTCGTCGCCAGAAGCTCAGTTCAGAACCATGCCGCCCGCATGCACAAGATTTTGCGGACCCAGAGGAATATCGAAATTTTTCGCACCGTGGAAGAGGCGGAACACTGGATTAGAACGTAGCTCTCTGCCGCCGACTCTGCTGCATCGCACCAGCCCTTATCAGTCTCCCCCGGCAATACTTCTACGCAGTTCCCTTACTGTTTTTCCTTAGGCCGCTCGTAAGCCTTCTGCAGATACTTGCGAGCCTCTTCCAGCGCGCCGAAAGTATTGTCGTTGGTTTGCAGAGCCTGGCGGTATTCGTTGACCGCGCGTTCGCGCTGGCCGGTGATGTCGAAAATCTTGCCCAACTGCAGGCGAGCCCAGACCTCGGTCCAGCGCGGTTCACCGTCTCCATTGATGGATTCGCGGTAAGCGTTGGCGGAAGACTGGTAGTTCCGCTGCAGGAAAAAGACCTCGGCAACACGGTAGTGGGCGAGCGAACTGTTCTTGTTAAGGTCGAGCGCTTTGTTGAATTCCGTGAGCGCACCCGACAGGTCTGCCTGCTGCTGCAGGGCTTGTCCACGCAGGATGGCGGCACGCAGCTTCACGTCGCTGGAGTTTGTCAGTACGTGGTGGTCGGGATCGACCGCGATACGGCGTGGACGCCCGAAGGTCTCAATGGAGAATGGCGATGTGGTGCCTACGACTTCAATGCGCTTGTTCTCGGTTTTCCCATCAGTATCGATTCTGATGTTGACGGGCATCCGGAACAGATCAAGATCCTGCGAAATCTCGCCGGTGACGCGAAACCCGGGAGACCTGTCCTCCTTGGGTTCTTTGGACGCTGCTTCCTTGGACGCTGGTTCCTTGGCCGAACTCCCGCCCAAGCGGTAGGTGGTGTATTTCACCTTGAACTCGGGCGCACCCGTCGAATCGAGCCACTGGGAGAAGAACCAGGTGAGCTGGTCGCCGTAGTTCTTCTCGGCGATGGCGCGGAAGTCGTCCATGCTGGCCGATTTTCCGGCGAACTGTGTGGCGAACTCGCGCATCGCTTTGTTGTATTTGTCCTCGCCCAGAACCCAGCGCAGCATGTGCAGGATCATCGCGCCCTTGTCGGTGGCGAGCGACTGAAACTCGGTGGAGAAAATGTCGAGCTTGCTGGCGCTCGATAGCGGCACGGTGTCATAGGCCAGAGCGCCGACCGACATATCTTTCACTGCTTCTTCCAGGCCCGCGGCTCCGGCGGCATTCTCCACGTACATCGCTTCCGAATAGCGGGAGAAGCCATCGCTCAGCCACCAGTCGTCTTTCGTCGCGGGACTCACCGAAGTGCCCCACCACTGGTGGGCAATGGCGTCGGCCAGCAGGCGGTAGTTCGTCTTCTCGGTGATCGAAGGGCCAGCCAGCCCGGCGATTTCCGGGGCCCAGGCGTAGGGAAGCGTGTCGCCCGGCAATTCCACGACGTTCAGCTTCTGGGACGGCGGCAGACCGTAGAGCGTGATGTAGTAAGTGAATTCCTGCACCGCAGTCGTGGTGTACGCCGGAGCGAGGCTCTGATGCGTGGGCTTGAAAAAGACGTGCAGGTCCAGGCCGGCTTCGTCGCTCTTGTATTCCTGAAAGACTCCGGCAACGATGGTGCCGGGGAAGCTGGGTTTGGTTGATACGAAGGTGAAAGTCTTGGTGGGCAGGACGCTCGCGTTGGGCTTTTTCGAGGCCGGAATATCGGCGGTGCTGACCGTGCCGCTGCCGATCACGAGCATGTGCGCCGGCACGGTTACGCTGATGGTGGACGTGAAGCGGTTCAAGCCGAAACCGCTGACCGGGAACCACCGTCCGGAGTAAAACAGGAAGCTGGTGTCGTCGCCGATGTACGCAAGCTTGAGGCCGGGCACGGGACTGTTATCGCCAGATTCGAGCTGTCCTTCGTAATCAAAAGTCAAGGTGGTGGAGGCGTCTTTGGCAAGGCCGGCGGGCAGCGGCACTCGGACGGTGGAATCCTGGGTGACGCGCTCGGCCGAGAGCGGCTGATTCTTCTCATCGAGCACCTTGGTGACGCGCAGGTCGTTGTGCAATTCGAAGACGGCAACGCTCAGATCCTGCAGCGCCGTAAATTTGACCTTGGCGCGAACCGTGATCTGGTGGAGGTGCGGGGCGAGTTCGGCCTGGATCTGGTAGTCGTCAACGCGCAGGCGCGCTTTTTCCGCGGCCCACGACGGAATCGCGAGCACAACCAGCAATGACAGAGTCAGGGAACTCGTAAGGACGCCCAAGCCGCGCCGCAGGTGAATCGACATTAAGGAGAGTCTCCAGGAAATGATAACCCATTTCCTATGATGAAGATTCTGACGCAAAAGATGCTGGGAGCACAAGGTTTAGAAGCGGTATGTCAGGATTTTGTCACCCAAGGCACTGTCGTAAGGCTTTGTCATTCCGAGCGCAGCGAGGAACCTGGGTTTCCGCCCGCGCAGGCAGAACCCAGGTCCCTCGCTGTTCTCGGGATGACAAATCGTAGATAGATACACATCCGCCTTAACGTGTCGCCAGCAGCCCCAGGATAATCTCCGCGGCTCGGTCTGCGGGGTGCTGGGCAGCCCCGGGAGCGGCCTGCGGAGCCCGAAGACGAGTCTTTACCTTGGCCAAGCCCTCCAACATGCGGTCGCGAGGGGGGCCGTCGGGCAGGATCTCCTTCAACCGGGCACCGACTCTGGCGGCCGTGAAATCGTGCTGTACCAGTTCGGGGACGACCTCCTCTTCGGCAATCAGATTGACCATGGCAAATCTCGGGACCTTCACCCGCGGCTTGCCCAGCATGTACGTCAGCGTCGAGACGCGGTAGACCATGACGAACGGCGTGTTCATCATCGCGGCTTCGACGGTGGCTGTGCCGCTGGCGACAATGCCGGCGCGCGAGTGCCACAGCGCGGCCAGCGCGTCAGGGACGAGGGTGATCTTCTGCGAGCCCGTTAGGTTGAGCAGGAAGCTGCGGTCGAGCGTCGGAGCAACCGGGAGCAGGTATTCGTAGGCTGGGCCAAGTTGCGCCGCCGATTCAAGGATCGTCGGCAGATTCATGCGCACTTCTTTGACGCGGCTGCCGGGCATGAGGGTGATCCACTGCTTTTGCCGGTCGAGATGGAATTGTCCGGCATAGTCATCGCGCGCGACGGTCGGGTGTGGTAATTCGGCCAGAGGATGGCCGACGAAAGTCGCGTCCACCCCGCGGTCGCGGTAGAACTTTTCTTCAAAAGGGAAGATGACCAGCGCCTTGTCGATGTAGTCGCGCAGCAGGCGCACCCGTCCCTGCCGCCATGCCCAGAACTGCGGCGCTACGTAATACACGGTCGGAACGCCGCGCCTTTTCATCTGCCGCGCAACCCGCCAGTTGAACGCCGGGGAGTCAATAACAATGGCGAGGTCGGGCTTGCGCTTGTCGGCTTCCGCGATCAAGTGCCGGTAGAGGCCAAGGATCTTGGGCAGATGGCTAAGAATTTCAGTGATGCCGACCACGGCCAGGTCTTTCGCGTCGACGACAGTGTCGCACCCGGCAGCGCGCATGCGATCGCCGCCCACGCCGAAGAAGGACAGTGGACTGGCTTGTGTGGGGACAGCCGCCCCCGGCTGTCCGGCGGAGCGAAGCTCCGCGGGCTTTCGCTCGGCGGCGCGCTGCAGCGCATCAATAAGCTGCGCCCCATACATTTCTCCGGAAGCTTCGCCAGCTGAGATCAGGATTCGCAAGAGAGCATTGTAAGGGAGCAAGGCCCATGTGGCGCGGGCGTCCCCGCCCGCGCATTACTCGCGAGGTCTTAGCGGTCAAAGGTCACGGCAGCGCTCTCGCGGGCGAGGGCGCCCGCGCCACACCGGTCAATCATCCACGCTAACGGTGGACTCCGGCGCCTGCGTACTCCCCACCGGAATCTCCTGATCTTTGTACTGCAACTGATACAGCTTGTAGTAAATCCCGCGGTTGGCCAGCAGTTCCTGGTGCGTCCCCATCTCCCGCACCTGCCCTTTGTGCATGACGATAATCTTGTCGGCGCGCTGAATGGTCGACAGGCGGTGGGCGATGATCAGCGAGGTGCGTCCTTCGACCATGCGGCCGAGCGCGTCGCG
Source organism: Candidatus Sulfotelmatobacter sp. (assembly GCA_017883385.1). Lineage (GTDB taxonomy): Bacteria > Acidobacteriota > Terriglobia > Terriglobales > Acidobacteriaceae > Sulfotelmatobacter. The sequence goes on along the minus strand of JADGNQ010000045.1, from coordinate 29,143 downwards.
CACTTTGAATTCCGTTTCGGTATCGACGCTCGACGTGGCTTCGTCGAGAATCAGAATCTTCGGCTCATGGGCCAGCGCGCGGGCGAAGGAGATCAGCTGCTTCTGTCCGGTCGAGAGCGTTGATCCGCGCTCGCGGACTTCTTCGTTGAAGCCATTCGGCAAGGCCCGGATGAAATCGCCGAGGTTCACATCTTCGGCGGCCTTGGCGACGTGCGCGTCCTGAATGCGTTCGGTGCCCAGGCGAATGTTACCGCCGATCGTGCCGGTGAACAGGAACGGATCCTGCAGGACGACGCCGAATCGGCTGCGCAGGTCGCCGAGGTCCATCTCTTTGACATCGACGCCGTCGATGCGGACGGCGCCTTTCTGGACGTCGTAGAAGCGCAGCAGCAGGGAAATGAGCGTGGTCTTGCCCGCTCCGGTGTGGCCGACTACGGCAACGGTCTCTCCGGGTTCGATGGCGAAGGTGACGTCGCGCAGCACCCAGTCGGGAGCTTCAGTGCTTGTGCCCGACTGAGAGCCTGCCGAGCTTTGCTCGGCCGGACGGCCGATGGCGGCGGTCCCCACATACTCTGCGGCCGGCTCTGGCATCTCCCGATACGCGAACCACACATGGTCAAATTCGATGCGGCCGGGGCCTGTGGGCTTCTTCGTCACGGCTGGTGACACGATGTCGACCGGAGTATCCAGCAACTTGAAAATGCGTTCGCTAGCCGCCATCGCGGACTGGAGGATGTTGTACTTCTCGCTGAAGTCCATGATGGGGCGGAAGAAACGCTGCGCGTACTGCGCGAAGGCGACCACTACGCCGAGCGAGGCTGCGGTCGCCACCAGGTGAAAGGAAACGAGTGCCCGGCCGCTGAACTCAACCGACACGCTGCTGGCGACGATTCCGCGCATCACATCCTGGCCCCCGAACCAGATGACGCACGCAATCGCGATCGCGGAAAAAAAGTCGACCACCGGATAATAAACGGAGTAGGCCATGATCGCGTCTTTGAACGCGTCCATGTGGCTGCGGTTGATTTCCGAGAAGCGGTCGTAGGCCTTGCGTTCACGGTTGAAAAGCTGCAGCACCACCATGCCGCTGACGTGTTCCTGCAAATAAGAGTTGATGCGGGCAATGGCGGTGCGAATACGCCGGTAAGAATCGCGGACCTTGTCTCGGAAAATCTTGGTCGCCACCACGATGAATGGCAATACCGCGAAGGTAATCAGCGCCAGCTTCCAGTTCATGCACAACATGATCCCCAGAATTCCCAGCAGCACGAACAGGTCTTCGAAGATCGATACGACGCCAGAGGTGAACATTTCGTTCAAGGCGTCAACGTCGGTGGTGACGCGCGTGACCAGGCGGCCGACCGGATTCTTGTCGTAGAACGCGACGTGCATGCGCTGCAGGTGCCGGAAAATCTGGCTGCGCAGGTCGAACATGACCTTCTGGCCCGTCCACTGCATGAAGTAGGTCTGCAGAAACTCGAGCAGGAAGGTGAACCCCAGCAGGCCGAAGTAGATGGTCGAAATCTGCGCGATCCCATGCAGCGGGCTGGGGCTGAGCCAACTCCACAAGCCCAAGGTCGCGCCCTTGACCGGCGCGAGGTAGCGGTCCACGGCGACCTTTACCAGGTAAGGCCCAAGCACGTCGCAGAAAGACTTCAGGATGATCGAGACGATGGCAATCGTTACCTGCCAGCGGTAGGGACGCAGGTAGGTGAGCAGTCGCCGCATCAGGCGGCTGTCATATGCTTTGCCGAGTACTTCCTCTTCCTGGGCCATTGAGTCTCGGACGAAGTCTCTGGTTCAAATCTGCTTAGAAACGGCAGGGGAGCGGCTCTCAGAGCGCCTCTAACAGGGTACCTCAAATAGATGGCCGGGGCCGCCGCCAGGATGGAAAAGCTTTCTGGGTGGGATAATCAGAAGCAGTGGCTCTGGGGATCTACATTTCGGTGCCGTTCTGCCGCACGAAGTGCAGTTACTGCAACTTCGCGTCCGACGTGTTTTCGCGCGTCGTTTTCGAGCGGTACGTGGATCGGGTGTGCGCGGATATCGCGAGTGCGCCGCGGATTGCGCAAGAGATGGGCGGGCAGTTCGACCATGAGGTGGACTCGATCTATCTCGGTGGCGGCACGCCCACGGTGCTTGAAGCCGCGCAACTAGAGAGAATCTTTGCTGCGGTTCGGGCGCAGTTTGCAGTGCAACCCGATGCGGAAGTCACTGTCGAGTGCGCTCCCGGAACGCTGGCGCCAGCCGTGATCGACGGACTCCTCCGTTGCGGGGTGGACCGTGTTAGCCTGGGCGTGCAGTCGTTTATTGATGGCGAAGCGGCCGCCGTGGGCCGTCTGCACAAGCGCGCCACCGTGCTGGAAGATATTGCCCGCCTGCGCGCGGCTGGCATCACGAATATCAATATCGATCTGATCGCGGGGTTGCCGCACCAGACGGCCGAAAGCTGGCAGGAGTCTCTCGAGGAGACGCTGGCGACCGCTGCTCCACACGTCAGCGTCTACATGCTCGAGGTAGACGAAGACTCGCGTCTGGGACGCGAACTGATTGCGGGTGGAACGCGCTATCACGCGCACTTTGTGCCGGATGAAGATGTCACAGCCGACTTCTATGTCACGGCGTGCGATCGTCTGGCGGCGCGCGGAGTCGCGCAGTACGAAATTTCCAACTTTGCGCGCCCGGGGTTCGAGTCCCGGCACAATCTCAAGTACTGGACACGGCAGCCGTACCTCGGCTTCGGTGTCGACGCGCATTCGATGCTGCGTTCCGTTTCGCCAGAGGCTGAGGCGGTGCGCTTTGCTACTTCGGACGTGCTGGAGAAATACGTAGCCGGATCACCTTCGCAGAATACGATGGTTTCGCGCACAGCCGCTTTGGAGGAGAGCTTCTTTCTCGGATTGCGTTTGAACCGGGGCGTGGACCTGTGCGAAGTTACCGCGGATTTCGGTGAGCGGGCTCTTAACAACCTGCGCCCCGCGATCGCAGAATTGGTGGAAAGCGAACTCATGCGGCACTCCGGCGATTGCATTCGGCTTACTCCGCGTGGTCGACTGCTTTCCAACGAGGTCTTTCAGTCTTTTCTTGCGTCCGGCGTCGGCAATGGCTCAATGTGATCTTTACCATGACGGGCACGAAGTCACACGATGGAGCCCTTACCAATGAGGTCCTTCGTGACACTTCGTGCCCTTCGCGGTTCATGGTTTGTCTTCTGGTCTTTCCGCCAAAACTCCAGCCCCAGGGACCACGGCGTATAATGGTCGCGGATTTTCGGCGCTGGCTCCAGAAGAGCATCGCAGGCGAATTGCCAAACCATCCGGTCGGTTGGGCGGCAGACCGAAACACGCAGAATCGCCAGTGTTCATGCGGGTCGCACCACCCCTTCCTTTCCCTTCCGGCGGTAACTTCTTCCCCTTCCAGCGCTATGTTCTAATCACAATTCGGGGTGGTCGAAGTGCCCCTTATGCGGGCTGCCGAAGTCGCAACCGCCCGAGCGTGCCGGAGGAACCTTGGATTTTCTACTAAACGAAGAGCAGTTGCATTTGAAGAAGAGCGTCCGCGAGTTTGCCGAGCGCGAGATAAAGCCCAACGTCATGAAGTGGGACGAGGCCGGTGAGTTCCCGCTGGCCACGATCAAGGAACTGGGCAAGCTCGGGATGTTGGGGACAATTTTCCCTCCTGAGTACGGCGGTGCCGGCATGGGCTACGTGGAATACGTCACGGCCATCGAGGAACTCTCGCGTGTCGACGGTTCCGTTGGAATCATCGTGGCGGCGCACACGTCGTTGTGCTCGAATCATATTTTTCTGGCTGGCAACGAGACGCAGAAGAAGAAATACGTCAGCAAACTGGCGACCGGCGAATTCATCGGCGCGTGGGGTCTGACCGAGCCATCTTCTGGGTCGGACGCGGGCAGCGCACGCATGACCGCCATACGCAAGGGAAACAACTGGGTGCTGAATGGCACCAAGACTTTCTGCACCAACGGGCACTACGCCGATGCGATCGTGGTGCTGGCCGTGACCGACCGCGCGACGCACACGCACGGGCTCTCGGCCTTCATTGTGGAGAAAGACACCAAGGGATTTCGTCCGGGCAAGAAAGAAAACAAGCTGGGACTGCGGGCCAGCGACACGGCCGAGTTAATCTTTGAAGACTGTGTGATTCCGGCGGAGAATCTGCTCGGCGGCGAAGGGCAGGGATTCCCAGACGCCATGCGCGTGCTCGACGGCGGGCGCATTTCCATCGCCGCACTCTCGCTGGGCATGGCCGAGGGCGCCTACGATGCGGCCCTGAAGTACTCGAAACAGCGCAAGCAGTTCGGCAAGGCCATCAGCGACTTTCAGGCAATCCAGTGGAAACTGGCCGACATGGCCACTGAGATCGACGCAGCCATGCTGCTCACCATGCGCGCCGCGTCCATGAAAGACGCCGGCATGAAGACAACACAGGAATCATCAATGGCGAAGCTCTACGCCAGCGAAGTCGCTGTGAAGTGCGCCAACGAAGGCGTACAGATTCACGGCGGCTACGGCTTCATCAAGGACTATCCCGCCGAGAAGTTTTATCGCGACGTGAAACTGTGCACCATCGGCGAGGGCACGAGCGAAATTCAGCGGTTGGTGATCGCGCGGCAGTTGTTGAAGGACTAGGCTCCTAAGCTTTTGTCTGACCTGGTGATGCCATAGGTAGCGCCGGTTCTCAGTGTGCCAGTTGTGTGATACCGTTCTGCCTGCATGTCAGCTCCCATTCCAACCGGTGCCCCTGATCTGACAGGGACCACAGCAGACGAGCGCAGCATGGCTGTCCTGGCGCACGCGCTGCAGGTGGTGGGCGGATGGATCCCGCCGTTGGTGATTTTCTTCGTAAAGCGGCAATCCCGCTTCGTTTCCTTCCACGCGCTGCAGGTACTCTTCCTGGAGCTTGTCTATCTAGTAATCACGATGTCCATAGTGATGTTCTGGATCGCTACGATTGCGCTGGCTGTCATCAACAACCATGGAAGCAGCAGCGCCTTCCCCCCTGCGATCCTCGTTGTCTTTCCCATATTTTGGCTTGTTTTCATGGGCGTCTGGGTAACAAAAATCGTGGTCGCTGTGATTTATTCGATTAAGGCGGGGCGTGGCGAGTGGGCCGACTTACCGGTGTTGGGAGGATTGGCTCGCAAGGCGCTGAAGATCGGACCAGGCGGCGCGCCCACATCGTGACCTGCTTCGACAAATCACCATGCTCATCATTTATGGTGTCTACCATTTCTGGCCGAAGCGGGTTGGATTTCGCGACGACTACTGCCTCGGGTGCGACAAGCCGCGCCGGTCGTTTGCCGTGCGTACATTCGATGTCGGTCACTTTTTTTGGATTCCGTTCCTGCCCTTTGGGTTCTGGAAGCACTGGAAATGCAGCGAGTGTGCCCGCGATCCGCATGTTCATGTGAAGACTCGCCGTCCGTTCAAGTGGTTGGGTTTCGCTTGCCTGATCTTCTTTTCGTCGATTTTTTGGTTCCCTCTTGAATCGAATAATGGGGCCGTCTGGATTTTACGGATGGCACCGCTGGCAGGCGCAGCTGCGCTGCTGATTCATCTCTTGAAAACTCCGAAAGATCCATCTTTGATGGAACGGCTTGCGGCAATCCCTCCCGCTGCAGACTCGATCTGCCCGTTTTGCTCGACGCCGCTGATTGCGGGCGATGGTTCGCGATGGTCGTGTCCGGCGTGTGGAGCGGTGCGTTGCTAGCTGAGCCGTGGATTTCGCAGACTCCGCTACCTGCTTTACACTGTTCGTTTGAATACCGCTGCTTCCAATCACGACCTACAGTCCTCGATTGCGTCGTTGCGCTCCGGCGATGTTCGCTCACTGGCGCGGGCCATTTCCGCGGTCGAGAATCGCTCCCCAGGATGGTCCAATCTCTTGAAGGCTTTGTTCCCACACAGCGGGCGGGCTCGCGTGATCGGGCTGACGGGCTCGCCGGGAGCGGGGAAGAGCACGCTGGTCGACCACCTGGCGCGGTTCTATCGCAAAGAAAAGCGCACGGTCGGAATCATTGCGGTCGATCCTACCAGCCCTTATACGGGCGGTGCGATTCTGGGTGACCGCATCCGCATGCAGGAACACTTCTCCGATCCAGGCATCTACATTCGCAGCATGGCCACGCGCGGGTCGTTGGGCGGATTGGCCCGCACCACGGCCGACGTTACCACTGTGCTCGATGCCTCGGGACGCGACGTCATCCTCATCGAGACCGTCGGTGTCGGGCAGGACGAAGTCGATATCGTGCGCCTGGCCGATATCACGGTCGTGATTCTCGTTCCCGGCATGGGTGACGACGTGCAGACCATCAAGGCGGGAATCATGGAGATCGCCGACATTTTCGTGATCAACAAGAGCGATCATGACGGTGCTGAGCGCGTGGAGCGCGAAATTCGCGGGCTGCAGTCGCTCGCCGTGCGGCACGACGGATGGACGCCTCCGATAGTGAATACCGTTGCGAGCCAAGGAACGGGCGTCGAGGATCTAGCCGCGGCGATCGCCGGATATGAGGCTTATCTGCAGAAAGAAAACCTGGCGTTGAAAAAGAGCGTGGAGAACTGGCGCGAGCGACTGGTGGAAATGCTTCGCGACGTCATGCTGGAAAAAGTTCGGGCCCAGATAAGCGACGAAAGGCTAGAGCAGTTGGCGGGAGAAGTTGCCGGGCACAAACGCGATCCGTATACGCTGGTGGAAGAGATCGCGGCCACAGCCGGAAGCACGTAGCCCCGGACGCATTCGTCCGCGGTGGTTTTGGATTCGAACTGTGGGCGCAGAAGGCGTCGCAAATTGCCACAGATGAAGCAACACAGATAAACCAACATAGATAAACCAGAAAGACAGAGAGATGCTTCTTCTCGTCACCGACACATCCGGCAAACACGGCAGCGTCGCACTGGCGCGCGCCGGCGAACGCAATCTGCGCGACGTTGAACCCATCGAGGTTGTGCCGCTGGCCGGGGGTACTTTTTCAGCGCAACTCGTGCCGCAGATCGCGGCTCTCTTGGCCAAGCACGGGTTCAGCAAGACGGATATCGGCGCCTTCGTTGTAGTGTCGGGACCGGGATCGTTTACCGGACTGCGCGTGGGGCTGGCGGCAATCAAGGCCCTGGCGGAGATTCTCAAAAAGCCCATCGTTCCCGTGTCCCTGCTGGAGTTGGTGGCAACCGCCAGTCGCGCTCAAGGCAAGATTGTGGCTGTGCTGGATGGCGGGCGCGGCGAAGTATTTTTCGGGGCGTATGAGATTGCGGGCGAATCCGTCCAGGTTCTGCGGGAGGAACTGGTTTCGCGCGTTGAGTTCTTATCCTTGGCGGAAAAGTCAACTGTCGCCACGCCAGACATGGCCTTGGCTGCCGTGGCTCGGGACGCCGGTCTTTCTGTGGTTGCGGTCGATTCTACGGGCGCTGAGATGATCGCGCGCTTCGGATGGAAGAAGTTGCAAGCCGGCGAAATCGTCTCGCCTGAGCAGTTGGAAGCGAATTACATGCGACGCTCGGACGCCGAGATGTTTGTGAAAAAAAGCTTCTAGATTGTCAACTGAAAGCCGCACCGAAAGCCTTCGTGCATATCCGCCCCGCAACTGTCGCTGACGTTCATAGCATGATGAATCTGGAGCGGCAGTCTGCCACGGCCGGACATTGGACGGAAGAGCAATATCGCCACGCTTTCCAGCGTGAAGGCGTGGGCAGACTCGTACTCGTGGCCGAAGGTCCGCTACCGATCGCATCCGGTCTCAAGACCAGTCCCGACGCAAGCTCTGACCCGCTAGGCTTTCTGGTGGCCCGGCATCTTGCGCCTGACTGGGAACTGGAAAACATCGTTGTGGCCGCCACCGCACGCCGGATCGGGCTCGGGAAGCGACTTCTGGACGCCATCTTCGCCGTTGCGCGCGAAACAAACAGTCACTCGGTGTTTCTTGAGGTCCGCGAGTCGAACATGGCAGCGCGAGCTCTCTATGAAAAGACGGGATTTGAGCCGACTGCGCGCCGCAAGGCCTACTACACAGATCCCGTCGAGGACGCGATTCTGTACTGCAAGACTCTGAACTAAATCAGGCCTAGATCGTTCTCATATTGAGACTGCACCACTTTTGGGCATTGCCCCGGTTTTTGGGCTGTGCTACCTTGACCTCATAATCCCGGTTTGGAGGTCTGCTGGATGCTGACTTCGAAAGACCAACTCCTGACCAATCATGAGGAATTCCGCAGATTGGCTCAGGAGCATACGCAGTACTCGCAACGTCTCGACTCACTCACCCAAAAACGCTACCTCAGCGAAGACGAAAAGCTGGAAGAAGTCCGGCTGAAGAAGCTGAAACTGCGCCTGAAGGACCAGATGGAGTCCATTGAGCGCGAGTATCGGCTGCAGTACGGCGTCAACGTAGCGTAATTTCTGGCCAACCTCCACGCGGCTTCGCCGCCAAGGGAGGAACTCATCTTCCGCCGGGCGCCCTAGAGCGCCTTTCTTTATTTGTACTTACGGAGAGCTGCAGGGCCGAACCCTTGGCTAGAACACGTAGGAGGTGAGAGCCCGTGCCCTTCAAGCCCGCCGACTTCTTCCTGGGGGTCGTGAACTTCATTGGCGATCTGGTGCCGGGAGCGGTCCTGTTGTCTTTGCTTCTGGCGCGCTTGCTCCCGGGCGACTGGCAGTGCCGGGCGCTCTGGCCTCGTGTCGACTGGCTGATCTTCGGAGTAGCAGCCTACATCGCGGGACAGCTGTTGCTGGCCATTTCCGAAATGTTGAATGAGGCGGTTGACCGCTTTTCAATGTTAGTCCAGCACGACTCCTTCGAGAAGCTCAAGGAGCTTGAGGCCGAGTTTCGAAGAGTACATCGCAACCTCATTTGGCATGGCCACGGCGAAGAGAAAGTCGGCAAGTGGTTGGACAGCAGAGCGTTCGCATTTCACACCGCACTCTCCTAATGTTCGGCTCAAAAATGCCACGGCAGCGGCTGAGGTCGACCATCACATGGCAGATTACAAGCTGCTTCGCTGCCTCTTGGTTATGCTGCCCGTGATCATGTGGGCCTCACCGCATTGCTGGTGGCTGCAATTCATCGAGGCTCTGCTCGGTTTCATTACTGCCCTTGCTTTCGCGCGAATGTACAACTGGGCGCGCTATTTCGCTTTCGACTATGCGCTGCAACTCAGTAAGCTATCTGTTCCGGACGACAAAAAGTAACGCGTGCTTTTCGCGGCTCCCCCGCGAAAAAGGGGGATGACTTTTCTGTTACCAAGGGGTGCTTGCTGAATCCAGCCCGTCGTTCGTAAGACGCTGCTCTATAATTGAAAGCTCTCATGGTTCGTGATGGCTATCTTTACGCCTTGCCTCTGATTGCCGCCGCTGTTCTGCTCGGCTGGCTCACTCGCCCTGCGTGGGCAATCATCCCCTGCCTGCTCGCATTTTTCTTTCTGTGGTTTTTTCGCGATCCCGAGCGGGCTATTCCGCAGGAGGCGGGCGCGGTGGTTTCTCCCGGAGACGGCAAGGTCACCGATGTTTCAACAGTCACTGTGGCAGGCCAGCAACTGATGCGGCTCAGCATTTTCCTCAGCGTGTTCAACGTTCACGTGAACCGGTCGCCGATCGCGGGCGTGGTGCGCGAGGTCCGCTACCAGCACGGCCAGTATCTGAACGCCATGAACAAAGCGTCCGCCGAGTTGAATGAGCAGAATATCGTCACCGTGGAAGGCGACGGCCAGAAGGTGGTGTTCAAGCAGATTGCGGGCCTGCTGGCGCGGCGAATCGTGTTCCATCCCAAGGTCGGAGATCGCCTCGATCGAGGCCAGCGCGTGGGTCTGATCAAGTTTGGGTCGCGCGTGGATGTCGTGCTCGATGCCTCGGCCCGCGTCAACGTGAAGGTTGGCGACCGCGTGAAAGGCGGTGTCAGCGTGCTCGCCTACCTGCAGCCTCTGGGGGTACTGGCAGCCGTCGGGAGCGCCTCTGCCGCCGAGAGGGCGCATTGATGGATCACCTTGGAGCGGATCACCTTGGAACGGATCACCTTGGAACGGATCACCCTGGAACGGATCACCCTGCTATGAATCAAATTCCCGCCAGACCGCCGCGGCGCCGGCTCAGCAAGGGGATGTACATCCTCCCATCGCTGTTTACCACCGCCAACATGGCACTCGGCTACTACGCCATTCTGCAGGTCATGCACGCCACCGCCAGCGAGTTCTGGCACCTCGACAACGCGGCTAAGGCAATTGGCTTCGCCGTGCTGTTTGATGGCCTCGACGGCCGTATCGCGCGCATGACCGGCACCAGCAGCGATTTCGGCAAGGAGTTGGACTCTCTGGCCGACGCAATCACTTTTGGTGTCGCTCCTGCCATGCTCGCCTGGAGTTGGGGATTTAACTTGATGCCTCCAGTCGTGCTCACCGAGTTGCACATCAAGATGACCCAGTTGGGAGCGATCGCCAGCTTTCTTTTCTTGATTGCAGGGACGAGCCGCCTGGCACGCTTCAACATCACGACCAATCCCCAGCCTTCGAATCCCGGGCGCCCGGGAAAGAAATACTTCGTGGGCATGCCCATCCCGGCCGGGGCGGGTGTCATCGCTGCAGTCGTTCACTTCGCAGCCGGCGATCCGATTGTCTCGTGGTACACGGCGCTCGGATGGCTGGTCATGGTTACGACCGTCGGCTACCTAATGGTGAGCACGTGGCGCTTCTACAGCTTCAAGGACATTGATTTTCGCTCGCGCCATCCGTTTCGCCTGATTGTTCTTCTGGCCGCGTTTTTTGCCCTCACCTTTTTGTTTTCGCGCAAGGTGCTCTTTGGCATTGCGCTGCTCTATATGATCTCCGGTGTCTTCTGGCGGCTGCAATGGATATTCCGCAAGAAGAGTGACCCGCCGCCGCCTCCGCCCTACAAGGAGGCTTCGCAGGCATCATGAGCCAGTCCGTCAAATCGACGTCTGCTTCGCATCCAGTCGCCGTCCGCGGGAATCTCTACCGCGCCGCGGTTGTCGGCGCCGCCTCGCTCAAGGGCAAGGAAGTCGCCGAGATGCTGAACGAACGCAACTTTCCCGCCGCCGATATCCGCCTGCTGGATGACGACGAATCCCTCGGCCAGCTCGAGGCCATGGGCGATGAGATCAGCTTTATCCAGAGAGTGCGCGCCGACCAGTTTGAGCACGTGGATTTCACTTTCTTTGCCTCGGATGAAGAGTCCACGCGCAAGAACTGGAAAGACGCTCGCGATGCCAGCAGCACCATCATCGATCTCTCCGCCGTTCTGGAGAATGAACCCGGGGCCAACGTGCGGTCGTTGTGGGTCGAGCGCGAGCGAGGCCAGGTCGCCCCTCCAGAACTGCAGCCGGGGCCGTGCATAACGGCGCACCCGGTCGCTGTGATCCTCGCTCTACTGCTGTTGCGGGCGACCAAGGCGGGGGCTGTGCGGCGCGCGGTGGCTACGATTTTCGAACCGGCCTCCGAGCATGGACAACGCGGCATGGATGAATTGCACCAGCAGACCGTGAACCTGCTGTCATTTCAGTCCCTGCCCAAGGACGTCTACGACGTTCAGGTGGCCTTCAATATGGTGGCGCGCTACGGGCTGAAGTCGCAGCCGACGCTGGATTCCGTAGAGGCACGCGTGCTTCGTCACTACCGGAAGATTGCCGGCGACGATGCTCCACAGCCCTCACTCCTGTTGCTGCAGGCCCCGATCTTCCACGGCTACGCCCTCGCCGTTTTCCTGGAGATGGGAAGCCCTGCGGATGTGCAGGCTCTGTCGCTGGCGCTGGCGGGGGATCACGTGTCGATCCCCGGGGCGGAGGAGGATCCGCCCAGCAACGTCAGTTCGGCGGGCCAGGCAGACATTCTTCTATCCCTGAAGAACGATCCCGCGCAGCCGAATGGCGTCTGGCTGTGGGCGGCCGCAGACAATCTCCGCATCTCAGCCATGACCGCTGTGGAATGCGCCGAGAGCATGGCTGCCACGCGCCCGACAGGGAAGATTCAATGAGGGCGGGCCTGCGGGCTCTGCCACTCCTCGGCGTGCTAATGCTCATCGAGGGATGCGGGTATCACACTGCCGGACACGCGGTCCAGCTTCCCGAGAACGTCAAAACCATCGCGGTTCCGGCCTTCAAGAACGAGACCCCCACGTATCGCATCGAGCAGATGCTGACCAGTTCGGTGGTGCGCGAGTTCACGACGCGCACGCATTACCGCATACTCAATGATCCCAGCGAAGCCGCCGACGCCACATTGCGTGGAACCATTCTCTCGACTTCAGCCTCTCCACTCGCCTATGACACGGCCACGGGGCGCGCGGCCAGCGTGCTGGTGGTGGTGAGCATCAAGGTTTCGCTGTCCGACCGGAGTGGCAAAGTGCTTTATCAGAATCCGGCCTACCTGTTTCGCGAGCAGTACGAAGTATCGCAGGATCTGAACAGTTTCTTCGAGGAGGATTCGCCCGCCTTCCGCCGCCTTTCGCAGGACTTTGCCCGCACCCTGGTCTCTAACATCCTGGAGGGCTTCTAGATGCTAAAGTGGCCAGAACGGTCGTTGGTCGCTGGTCACTGGTCGTCGGCAAATTGCGACGCGACCCAACATAAAATTAGCGACGAACGACGACGACTAACGACTAACGACTAACGACTAGCAACCATGAAAGCCTTCGCCCAGGCCGAGCGCTTTGTCAGCGAACTGGAATCGCGCAAGCTGCGCGCAGCTTACGTGTTTGTTGGCGATGAAGCTTTCTTCCGCAAGCGCTTTCGCGATGCGATCCTCGAACACATGGTTCCCGCGGACCTGCGCGACTTCAGCATTTTCGATTTCGACCTGGCCGAAACCGATTTGGCGGAGATTCTCGACCGCGCCCGCACTCCTTCTCTGATGGCTCCGTTTCAGGTCTTCTTCGTGCGTGGTGTGAAGAATCTTTTTGGTCGCGCGTCGAGCTCGAATGAAGAGAAACTCGCCGCCATCGAGGACTATTGCAAAAACCCGAATCCTGATGCGCTCCTTGTCTTTGTCGCCGACCACATCAGCATTCCCGCCGACGTCCGCCGCATGGAGATGCAGGACAAGGAACGCTACCAGCGCATCCGCGAAACCATGGGCCAATTTTGCGGCATCGTCGAACTGGCTCGCGTGGAGGAAGGCGAAGCTGTCCGCTGGATTGCAGATTACTGCACCAGCCGCGGCGTGAAAATCGAACCCGACGGCGCCCGCGAACTGGTCGACGCCCTTGGCGGCGACATGATGATGATCTCCAACGAACTGGAGAAGCTGATTCTCTACGTCGGCGAAAAGAAGCGCATCACCCTAGGCGATGTCGAAACCATGGTGCTCGCCGCCAAGCAGCGCTCCCTGTATGAATTGACCGACGCGATCTCGAGCAAAGACCGCGTCCGCTCGCTGGAAGTTCTGGATGCCATTCTCTCTTCAGGCGAAGGTGAAGAAGCGGCCATCGGACACATCTACATGCTGGCCAAAACCTTCCGCCAGATGCTGGTGATTCTCGAGCGCAACGTTCGCGACCAGCGCATGCTGTGGGCCGCGCTGTGGCAGGGCTTCCGCGTGCCTCCATTCGCGGCCGACGACATCATCAAGCAGGCCCGCCGCTACAAGAATCGCCGCGAATTGACCCACGCCATCCGTCTGGTAGCGAAAGCTGACCTGGCCTTGCGCTCCAATCCGGTCAGCAAGCGCATGGTGCTGGAGCGCCTGGTGATGGACCTGACCACCGAACCCAAGCTGGAAACGCCGGGGTGGATGCAAGAACAGTTGCCCGTATGAGAAAGGCAGCTGTCAGTTTTCAGCATCGATAAGCCCCTCACTCGACGGCAAAATGACAATATGACTCCTACCTCACGTTCCCTGAGCCTTTGCCTTCTGGTCACCCTTGTCGGCGTTGTCAATCCTGTCTCCGGCCAGACTCCTCCGTCGACGCAACACACAGAGCGCCCCGCGCCGCCCACGCGCGACCCCAACACTCCTGGCTACGTCACGGCGAAGGAATTGCCCGACGGCTCAAACCCTCCTGCCGACGCGGACGGCAACTTCATCATCGGGCCTACCCACAACGCCCCGCCCGAAATGCCAGCCCACGACACCATTCCTAAGGGCATGGTGATTGAGTTCACGATGAACTCGTCCGATAGCAAGATCTATCCCGGCATCGCTCGTGACGCGAATACCTTCGGAACCGCAGATCCTGCGGACCCTGCCAAGCTCGTCGTGACCACCAGCCACCCTGCTCCATACACGCGCAAGGTCGCGGTCTATGTCCCCAAGCAGTACGTCCCCGGGAGCGTCGCGCCTTTCATCGTCGGGGCGGACGGCCCGGACCCGTTACTTTTTTCGACGCTGGACACTCTGATTGCCCAACACAAGGTCCCGGCGATGATCGCCATCTCCATCGGCAACGGCAGCGGGGACGCACAAGGCAGTGAACGCGGCCTTGAGTACGACACCATGTCCGGCGTCTATGCCGAGTTTGTGGAAAAAGAAGTCCTGCCTCTGGTCGAAACCCAGGCTCACGTGAAACTCACAAAGGATCCCGACGGCAGGGCAACCATGGGTGGCAGCTCAGGAGGCTCTTGCGCCCTGATCATGGCCTGGTATCACCCCGAGCTGTATCACCGGGTTCTCACCTATTCCGGAACATTCATCAACCAGCAGTGGCCTTACCATCCGCAAACGCCGCACGGTGCCTGGGAGTTTCACGAGCATCTCATCCCCGAAAGCCCAGCCGGGCCGATACGAATCTGGATGGAAGTGGGTGACCGTGATCTGCTCAATCCCAACCTGATGCGCGACAACATGCACGACTGGGTTCTCGCCAACGAGCGTATGGCCAAGGTACTCGCGGCCAAGGGCTATCACTACCAATTCGTATTCGCCCGCAACGCCGCACACGTGGACCGCGCCGTGCGCCAACAGACGCTTCCCGAGGCCCTCGAGTATCTCTGGCACGGCTACCTATCGTCGCCCGTCAAGAAATGACCCGCTACTTGCTCCCATGCGACGCTGCCGCCCGGAGCGGAAATGTTGCGGGAATTTTATGGAAGCCGTTCGGAACGCCCTTCCGCTCTCTATGGTTTCATTCTTGCTGCCGTTTGTTGTAGAACTACTATCCATCTGATTGTACTCAGCAGGAGGTCACCACTTGCCAGCGGATAAAGACTCGAAAGACATTTCCCGACGAAATTTCATGAAGCGCAGCGCGATCGGCGGTGCGGGACTCCTCATCGCTACCGACCTGCTGGGCCGGGAAATCGATCCTGGTACGCCGAAGAGTACAAACTCGACGATGATCGGCGTCCCGTTCGAGGCCAGAGAACGGGTGCGTCTGGGAATGATTGGCGTCGGCGGACGCGGCACCAGCTTGCTGCAAGATTTACTCGCCATTGAAAACGTGGAGGTCAAGGCGATCTGCGATCTGGTGCCGGAGAAAGTGGCGCGAGCGCAGAAGACGGTAACGGACGCGGGCCAGCCAAAGCCCGCCGGCTTCAGCAAGGACGAATGGGATTTCAAGCATTTGACCGCACTCGACCTCGATATCGTCTACATCGCGACCCCGTGGAACTGGCACGTTCCGATGGCGCTCAGCGCCATGAAGAATGGCAAGCACGCTGCCGTCGAAGTGCCCGCCTGTTCAACATTGCAGGAGTGTTGGGACCTCGTCGATACGTCCGAGGCGACTCGCAAGCATTGCGTCATTCTGGAGAACTGCTGTTATGGCTCCACCGAGATGATGGTCATGGGAATGGTGCGTGATGGACTCTTCGGCGAAATCACGCACGGGGAGGCGGCTTACCTGCATGACTTGCGCAGTATTTTGACCTCGAGTGAAGGGGAAGGCCTGTGGCGCCGTTTCCCGCATAGCAAGCGCAATGGCAATCTCTATCCGACGCACGGGTTGGGCCCAGTAGCCCATTACATGGACATCCATCGCGGCGACAGGTTCGACTACATGGTTTCCGTCAGTTCGTCCGAGGCCTCGCTGAGCGCCTATGTGAAAGCGAACTTTCCTGAAGGAGACCCGAAGCGCGCCGAAAAGTACATCTGCGGCGACATGAACACCAGCATCATCAAAACCCAAAGAGGCCGCACAATTCTTCTTCAGCATGACGTGGTCAACCCGCGGCCTTACAGCCGTCTCAACTCGATCTCGGGCACCAAGGGCGCCTTCGCCGATTACCCGCCGCGCGTCTTTGTCGATGCCCCAAAGCAAGATGGCTCAAAGAAAGAAGACTGGGAAAACCTCGATGCCTATCGCGACAAGTACGAACACCCGCTCTGGAAGACAACCGGAGAACTGGCCCGCAAGCTGGGCGGCCACGGCGGCATGGACTACATCATGAATTACAGGCTGATGGATTGTCTGAAAAGGGGTCTCGTTCCTGACATCAATGTCTACGATACCGCTGCATGGAGCGCGCCCACTCCGTTAAGCGAGACATCTGTGGCACAGAATGGCGCTCCCCAGAAATTCCCCGATTTCACACGCGGCAAGTGGAACGCCCATTCCGACTCGCCAGGCTTTGCCATTCAGACGTGAGCGCCGAGTTTTCGCGGGAATGAGGTCAATTCTGATAGTTCGCGTTGTCGATTTCAGACTTCAGAATTCAGACCAGGCTAAAGTCTCAATCTGACTTCTGAAATCTGACTTCATCCGTTGGTTCACAGGAGCCCTTATGGTCGAAAGCGCGCAGCTTGAAAGTCCCGTATCCGAAGCGCCGGTACTACAAACTGAACCCAAAGCTGAAGCCACCACTCGGCTGTTCTCGCTGGATGCCTTCCGCGGGACAGTCATGCTCTTGATGCTCGCAGAACGGATGCGTTTGCCAGAGGTGGCCCGCGCCTTTCCGCACAGCGCAATATGGGGATTGATTGCCTTCAATACCGAGCACGTCGATTGGCAAGGATGTTCGCTGCATGACCTGATTCAGCCCGCCTTTTCCTTCTTGGTGGGCGCGGCACTCCCGTTTTCCATCGCCAGCCGCAAAATGAAGGGACAAACTTTCTGGCCTATGTTCGGGCATGCCGTGCGGCGCGCGTTAATCCTGATCTTTCTTGGAATCTTTCTTCGCTCCCTGTTGTCATCGCAGACCTATTTCACATTCGAGGACACACTGACCCAGATCGGATTGGGTTACGTTTTCCTGTTTCTGCTCGGATTCGTGCGTCCGCGAACCCAAGTGGTGACGCTGGTTCTGATCTTGATTTGCTTCTGGTTAGCGTTCGCTCTCTATCCGGCTCCAGGTCCTCTGTTTGACTACACCCGGGTCGGAGTTCCGGCGAACTGGCCTCACAATTACACCGGATTTCTATCTCATTGGAATAAGAATTCCAATCTCTCGTGGGCGTTCGATGTTTGGTTCTTGAACCTCTTTCCACGAGAACGGCCCTTTGTCTTCAATGAAGGCGGTTGGTCTACGCTGAGTTTTATTCCAACGATTGCCACCATGATCCTCGGGCTTCTGGCGGGAGAATGGCTCAAGGCCAAAGGGTCGAAGGAGCAAAAACTGCGCGGACTCGTAATCGCGGGATCAGCCTTGCTGCTTCTCGGGCTTGTGTGCCAATGGGCGGGCATTTGTCCCATCGTCAAGCGGGTCTGGACATCGTCGTACACGCTGTATAGCGGAGGTTGGGTGCTGCTGATCCTCGCCGCTTTCTACGCCCTGATCGAATGGAAAGGATGGCGGCGATGGGCGTTCCCGCTGCTCGTGGTCGGCATGAACTCGATCGCCGTCTACGTGATGAGTTGGACAATGTCGAACTTCTTCGCCAATGCCGTAGACCGACACCTGGGATGGGCTCTATCGCCGATGGCCGGCCCGACCTTTCAGCCGGTACTTCAGGGGTTTGCCGTGATCCTGATCTTTTGGCTCATCCTCTTGTGGATGTACAACCGGAAGATTTTCTTAAGAATCTGATCGAATACATTCTTGTCGCTGCTGAGAGAACTTCCAGGCGACTGAAGCACTCTTTATTCCACCGCGAAAACTCAGCGTTATGTGACGCACAACCTTGACCGAGCCTAAGGAAAGAGCAAACTGGGAATGTGCATAACCGTTCCATCCGCAGACTGGAAGCCAACTGCCACGAAGCTGCAACCCCAACGCTAACCCCTTATTCCGCAATATTTTGCGCGCAAGTGCTTGCGAATCAGGATTTTGCCATACCCCACCCCTATCTACCATCCATAACTCTATTGGACTGAGTATTTTAGAGACTTCGAACAAAAATGTAGTACGCGGCGGAAGGGTGGAAGAGACCAAAGCAAAAGGCAGACCCAAAGAGGTCTGCCTAGATTTTCTGAAAGCTGAAAGCTTTACTTAATCGCGCTGACCCGCTTGCCCAGCCGCGACTTGTAGCGCGAGGCTGTGTTTTCGTGCAGCAGCCCCTTCTGAATGCCCTTGTCGAGGGCAGATACCGTCTTGCGGTAGGCCACCTCGGCGGCAGCCTTGTCGCCTTTTTCGATGGTCTCGCGCAGGTCGCGCAACTGGGTGCGCAGGGTGGAAGTATTCGCGCGGTTGCGCACGGTGCGGCGTTCGGTTTGGCGCGCACGCTTCAGCGCCGAAAGATGATTTGCCATGTCTGTTTCGTTACCTTTGTGTGTACAGCGAGATATTCGGGTGGGTCCGAATTCCTGATTATAGTGCTTCACGATTCTGCCGGTCAAACCGAGGCTTGGTCAAACCTGCAGCGCCGACCGCCATTGACTCCACCTTCGCTCCGGCGGTACGCTCTACTCAATGGTAGTAACCTGCCTTCTGGGCATGCGCATTCCGGTTGGTCCCGTCTCCAAGCGAAACCCTGCTTTGTCCGTGAAGAGGAGCAGGCACAGGTGCAACTCAATTCCCGGAACTGCCGAGCTGTGCTCGGCCCGTCCGTGTCAAGGACCCGGAACCGCACGAGAATGAACACACAAGCATGAAGAAGAACATCGGGATTAGTCCCAACATCGAGACGCTGTTCGGCACGCGGGATGAGAATGTGCGCTTGCTGGAAGACGGCCTCAACATCACCATCAATCTGCGCTCGAACGCCGTTGAACTCGAGGGCGCGGCGCGGGATGTGGCGCGAGCGGAGCAGGTCTTCGTGGACTACGAGAGCCTGCAGCGCTCCGGACACACCTTTAACAATGGCGACCTCAACAGCATGCTGCGCGTGTTGACGTCGGATCCCAACGCGACCCTGCGCGGGTTGGCCGACGCCGGGCGCAAGCGTTCGTTCGGACAGCGCACCGTGCAGCCGAAAAGCATCAACCAGCGCCGTTATCTCGAAACCATCGAAAAGCACGACATGGTGTTTGGGGTTGGCCCGGCCGGCACGGGAAAGACTTACCTGGCCGTGGCCATGGCCATCTCCGCGCTGCTGGCCAAGCGTGTGAACCGCATCATCCTGGCGCGCCCAGCGGTGGAAGCGGGCGAGCGCCTGGGGTTTCTGCCGGGTACGCTGCAGGACAAGATCGATCCCTACCTGCGCCCGCTCTACGACGCGCTGTATGACATGCTCGATCCCGAAAAGGTCGATCGCTATCTGGAGAAGAACGTCATCGAGATTGCGCCGATTGCCTTCATGCGCGGACGCACCTTGAACGATTCGTTCGTGATTCTCGACGAGGCCCAGAACACAACCTCGGAGCAGATGAAGATGTTCGTCACGCGCCTGGGATTCAATTCGAAGGCGGTGATCACCGGCGATGTTACGCAGATCGACTTGCCGAATGCACGCCGCAGCGGATTGCTCGAGGCGATTGATGTGCTGAAGAACGTCGAGGGTCTGGCGTTCGTGCATTTCGATGAAGGCGACGTCGTACGCCATCATCTGGTGCAGCGCATTGTGCGCGCCTACGACGAGCATAAAACGCGCGTAGCCGAACAGCAGATGCTGTTGCTGGCCGAACCCCGGGGTCTAGAGGTAAGGCGTGTAGAGGCGAGGAATTCAGAGGCTGCGAGCATAAACGAAAAGCAGCCCGCGGCCGCGGCAAACGGAACGAACGCGGCGTCCGCGGACGCCAAAGGGTAGAACTGTAAACATGGAGCGGGAGGGCTGCGTCTTGGGCCCTCCTGTTTACTTTTGCGCGCGCACCACTCTGCGAAGCGAAGAGGCCGTTGAAAAACATTTGGTAATTTTGCAAAAGAAAGTTGCGGAGTTGAGCGAGGTTGCTCTGGAGCGCTTCGTCTTGCGCGCGCGGCGGGCCGCAGGGCTGCGCGGCACGGTGAATGTGCTGGTGACCAGCAGTGCGGCCGTCCGCTTGCTGAACCGCGAGTTTCGCAGACAAAACAAGGCCACCGATGTGTTGTCGTTTCCCTGCGCGTCACCCACAGCAGGGTCCCGGACAACAGCCATGCCGGCGGGCGAGATCGCCATCTCAGCCGACATCGCCGCGCAGAATGCGATCCGACTCGGACATTCTGTTGCCGCAGAAATCAGGATTCTGGCGCTGCACGGAATCCTCCATCTGGCGGGCTTTGACCACGAGCGCGATAATGGGAAGATGGCGCGCAAGGAACTGAAGTTGCGCCGGGCGCTCAGGCTGCCCGTAGCTCTGATCGAACGAGTGCAGATCGAACCGGTCGGACCGGCCAGGAGAGGGTCCTTGAGGCACCCGCATGGCATGACGCGCGCGACAGGGCCGCGGAGGACGACATGAGTTTGACTGTCGCCGCCGTACTGCTTCTTCTTCTGGGCCTGTTGACGCTCGTTTCCTACGTGGATCGCGTCTATCAGGAAGTTGGGAAGTTCCTTTCCCGGGAGTTCCAGGACAACATTGATGTCTTCGAGCAGAAGGTCGAGCCGAAGCTCGGAATAAAACGACCACGGGCCTCGCTCTCCATGGCAGTGCTCACGCAATTGACCATGGCGGCGATTGCCCTGATCGTCGGCTTCGTTGTCTTCAGCGACCAACTCTGGAGCATCTACGAGATCCTGCAGGCAACGATCAGCCTGATCCTGATCGTCATCGTGTGTAATCGCTTCATTCCCTTCGTATTCTTCTCGCGCACAAAAGGGGAGTGGCTGATTCGCTGGATACTGATTCTGAAGATTCTGATCTACGTGGTTATGCCGGTGACAATTGTGCTCGGCTTTCTGCAGTCGGTGGCTGCGCTCACCAACCAGAACAGAAATGAGGAACCGGAGACCTCGGCCGAGGCGGTGGACGCGCTGATCGAGGCGGGACAGGAAGAGGGAATCATCCAAGAGGGAGACCGCGACCTGATCCAGTCCGTGGTCGAATTCAGCGGCAAGACGGTACGCGAGGCGATGAAACCGCGCCCGGCAATATTTGCCGTTCCTGTCGACACGACGGTCGAGCAATTCATCGAAATGTTGCGCACCAAGCACTACTCTCGCGTGCCGGTGTACGAAAACAGCATTCATAACATTAAGGGGATCGTGTACGCGCAGGATGTGCTGCAGGTGCCCGACAGCGAAGCCCACGTGCGCCGGCTGGATACGTTGATGCGGCGAGATGTTTACTTCGTTCCTGAAAGCAAGCTGGGCAGTGACCTGCTGCGCGAGATGCAGAAGCAGAGCATCCGCATGGCCATCGTGGTGGATGAATACGGTGGCGTCGCGGGCCTGGTCACGATCGAGGATCTGGTGGAAGAGATTGTGGGTGAGATCCGCGACGATCGGGACAAGCCTGAGATTGTGCGCGAAGGCGACCGCTCGTTCATCGTTTCCGGCGGCATGGACGTAGACCGTCTCGATGAACTGTTCGGCAGCAAGCCGGAAGGAAAAGAATCTGCCACCATCGCGGGCCTGGTCAGCGAGCTCGCCGGGCGCATTCCGCGCAAGGGCGAGGTGGTAGAGGAGGACGGCCTGCGCTTTGAAGTTCTGGAGTCCACCAACCGCAAGGTCGAGCGCGTGAGAGTGAGTGCGGTTCAGCCGCAGCAGTTGAAATTGATGTAAAGAAAGCTGTGAGCCACGAGCTGTGAGCTTGGAGCTGCGAACTGCGCGTCTTCTGGTTCCGCGATCGCAGTGATACTTTTTCAAGTTTTTCAGAAGTGAAATACGCAACCTAAGTCAGCTGTTCTTTCTAAGCTCAAGGCTCACAACTCACGGCTCAAAGCCCTATGCCATTCCGCTCCGGTTTCGTTTGCATCCTTGGCCGCCCCAATGCGGGGAAATCCACCCTGCTCAATGCCCTTGTGGGAGAGAAGTTGGCCATTATCTCGCCCAAGCCGCAGACCACGCGCAACCGCATTCAAGGCGTGGTTCACGTTCCCAAGCGCAAAGGCAAAGGGGGCGGACAGATCGTGCTCATCGATACTCCCGGCGTGCATAAGCCCGACAGCTCTCTAGGCCGGAAGATGATGGTCGAGGTGCGCGAAGCGCTGGAGGGCTGCGACCTGGTGCTCGTGATCATGGACGTCACGCGCAAGTTCGATCCGCGCGATCAGTTTGCGCTCGATCTGCTGCGGCGGCCGAAGACGAAGGCCTTTCTGATCCTGAACAAGGTTGACCTGATCCGCGAGAAATCGAGGCTGCTGCCCCTCATCGAGGAATACCGCAAGCTGTACAACTTCAGCGAGGTCATCCCGATTTCAGCGCTCAAGCGCAACGGCCTGGATGCACTTCTGGAGATGGTGATCGCCGCTCTCCCGGCGGGGCCAGCCTACTTCCCCGAGGATCAAGTCACCGACCAGCCCTCGCGGTTCATGGCGGCGGAAATCATTCGCGAGCAAGTTCTGGTCAACACCAGTGAGGAGATTCCATACGCAACCACGGTGATCGTAGACAACTTCGAGGAAGGGGCAAGGCTGGCGCGGATCGCGGCGACCATCTATTGCGAGCGCGCCGGGCAGAAGGGAATTCTGGTGGGCAAGGGCGGCCAGATGCTTAAGAAGATAGGTACTTCGGCCCGCTTTCAGATCGAACGCATGCTGGGGACCAAGGTCTTCCTCGAGCTGTACGTAAAAGCAGAACCGGGATGGCGTGATTCCCGCCGCTTCGTGGAAGAACTCGACTGGCGTCGACAACTGGAGCATCGGATGCAGGATCACGGGACGCCAGCTGGCAATGTTGTGGACGGCCCTCGAAAACCCGCCCGAAATAACGGCCGAAACGATACGGAAGGCTAGAGTTCAGCTTGCGGCGGATGCCCTGAGAACGGGCGGCCATTGCCGGATTTGGCGCTTGCGGCTAGAATCGCAACAGGCCGACCTCAAGGCGGACAAGGATACACCACCCACCATGGAATCTGGAGCTCCTTCCGAGGAACACCTCCCGGAGTACGACTTCGATCCAGACAAGCTGACCCTTCGCGTGCGGGTCACGCTCGCGGCCGACCGCAAGTCCGTGGACCCGGTCGTGGAGCAGGTGATGGAGGCTGTCCGCCAGATGAAATGCGCCGACGGCCAGGAAGACGCCATCGAGCTCGCCCTGCACGAAGCGTTGGCCAACGCCGTGGTTCACGGGGCGAAGGAAGATCCCAGCAAAATCATCGAGTGCCTGGTGGCCTGCGACGAGCAGCGCGGCATACTTATCATCGTGCGCGATCCTGGGCCCGGTTTTGATCCCAACGCGATTCCCAGTTGCACCAGGGGAGAGAATCTCTACTCCAATCATGGCCGCGGAATTTTTTTGATCAACCAATTGATGGACGAGGTGACGTTCCGCAAGAACGGAACCGAGATCCACATGGTGAAACGCTTGGATGGTCAGCCTTTGAACGGCAAGCGCTGAATGCGTAGCGCTAGATTTCTCCGGGTGGCCACGGACCTGCTGCGCGCGAATTCTTGAACGGAGGGCAATTTTCCATGCGAAAACAGGAAGGTTTCTCGCTCATCGAACTGCTGATTGTGGTCGCTATCATTCTGATCATCGCGGCCATCGCCATTCCCAACTTGTTGCGCGCCAAGATGGCGGCTAACGAGTCCTCGGCAGTCGCGTCCATCCGTACTATCAATACCGGGGAGATCACCTACGCCTCCTCATACCCGAGCGTCGGTTATGCTGGCACGCTGGCGGTTCTCGGAGGGGTCACTCCCTGCACGCCCAGTTCAAACACCGCGTGCCTGCTCGACAGCGTGCTGGCGTCGGGCAGCAAAAGCGGATACCTCTTCGCTGCGGTTGGTGCGGGTGGTCCTCCGGCCTCGCAGTACTATGCGACGGCGGTTCCCTCCACTCTCAACCAAACCGGCATCCGCAGTTTCTGCTCGTTTGAGGATGCCGTGATTCGGGTGCAGCCCACGGGCGGTGCGATCGCCGGCGAAGCCGCATGCCAGGCGCTGCTGCCGCTGAATCAGTAGAGTTTGGTTGTTTGCTTCTACGGTCTAAAACGCAGGGCCAATGGGCATCGATTGCGAAGGCTTAGCTCAGCCGGGCAAATCGGCGGCTTGAATCAGGAAAGTCGACACCACTCACGATCCACGCGGCAATCCCGCAGACTAGCGCAACGAGGACCGAAGAAACGTGCATGATCGGTTCGCGGGTCAGAGGAGTTCTCTCCAAAGTCGTGATCGCCGCACCCAGAAACACGGTGCCGATCGCAATCCACTGGTATAGCCGCAGACCCCAAAGCATCGGCGTTTGAGGTTCTCCCCGGTAAGCCTCTTCCACAAATCTTCCAATACCAGAAAGGATCAGGTAGACTCCGCCGACCATTGCTGCCGTCGTGTGCAAGAGATACAACCTCGTCACAACTAGAGCGACAACGACATTCCAGAGTAGTGAGTACAACGGCGTGGGGTGAATCGGAATGTCCCGCAACGAGGCTATCCGGCAGACCCGGGAACGAGGATGCATGTAGCGGATGCCCACGCGGTCGCTAGCTGGCCGCCCGTGACAGCATCCCTGAACCAGGCAGCGCAGCCGCCCAATTCCTTGAATCCACGGACCAGCGACAACCAACGCGCTCAACACTTGCCAGATACTCGCACCGGAGAACCACGCGGCAGCGACTCCGCCAACCGAAGTACCGATCACCCCTCCATAGAATCCCATTGGCCGTAACAGAGCCGGCGAGCCTTCAATGAATTGTGCCCACAGTAAAGCTCCGATTGTTCCCCCCAGGAAGATGGCGACTGGGATTGCACTCTTGCCCGGTCCGAGCAGCGTGTCAAGAATCCAGATTCCGAGGAATACTCCGGCAGCCGCGTAGCCTCCGTGGTTTATGACCCGTACTGGTCCGATTCGCCACTCCCGCCAGGAGTTTGCGATGGACTCCGATAAACTGCGCAGGAATGACCAGACACGTTCCATCCGCACGATTACCCAGACGATGAGAAGGCCGGCGAGAACGTCTATCAGCGCATGCATCCCTGTGGTTAAGCAGCTTGCCGACACCAAAACTGCCCAGAGCTGCCATAGCCGCCTTTGCCAAGGCTTTCGGCCCAGGACCCCGGCGGCCAGGAATGCCCATATTACATGGTAGGCAGGGAAGGCAGCCACGGCGCTGTCGTGGGAGCGGTTGAAACTCAAGAAGATTCCCCATACTCCATTTAGAACGAAGGGACGCGGCGGAGAGATCAGCGGCACAGCAAGATACAAGGGGAAGACAATCACCATCGAGAGTAGAGCTCGACTTGAGAACAAGCGAAGAGCATGGCGCGTTCGGGCCATCAGCGGAACCAGCACGACTATGACGTAGACGCTGCCATAAAGAATCTCTGTCCATGGCCAAACGCGCAGCCGCGATTCAAGTGGGAGGTAGGCTACCTTGGCATCCGGGGGAATTCCGAGCGCGATCACAGCCTCGTAAAGAATGAACCAAGGCAACAGCACCGTCAGGTAGCAACGTGACCGCTCAAGAGGGGTCGGCTGAGATCCATTATCTGGTGGGAGCAAACGTTGTTCTGGAAGTGCATCGCCAAAGCGCGCTTTCATGTCGGGAAGTTCATATCCGAGAACTAGGGCCGCACTAGCGAGAATCACAGTCGTCGACACCAGCCATAACCCGCTGGCCGTTCCCACAGCGATCGCGATTCCCACGCACACAGACGCGAACCCGACATAGATCGGGTGTGAGAACACGTGGTAGATTCCGTCGGAAACATAGCGCGGAGGAGGGAATGCATTCATCGGCAAGCCGCCGCCGCGCCACCAGAGGAACGCCGTTCCCAAAGCCATCAGCAAGAGTCCGACTCCGACCGTCATCAGGCCCCACGGCAACGAATGTATTGTTCGCAATGCGACAATATCTTTCGTTTTGGCCGCCCAGATGACTAGCAGAAGTGGCAGGAGACCCACGAAGAGCAACCCGTAGAGGAGTTTCGCCACTGCGAGTGTTCTCAGTCTGTCCACTTAACGACCTCGTGGATCGCATAACCCGAACTCTCGGCGCCCGAGGAGTGCATTAGTCCTCGGCTCCGCCACTTGCATTCATTCACAGAAAGCATGCTCCGGGGAAGCAACCGTGCAAGGCGAGAGACGCCGGGAAATACGGTGTCCCCCAACCGACCCTGACGCAAAACCAATCCACGGTCAAGTTCCAATCGCGTGTCCGAGCCGGCAAGTACGATTTCCGATTCTGTGATGGACTCGACCTGACATTCCTTCCCGTTGTGGAATACGACTCGTTGTTGGTGCGGACCCCGCCAATCAATCCAAACAAGAGCATCCTGATCGGAGATAAATCGGCCCCAGTGCAGTTCGGTCAGGGGCAATTTCCATGGGAGAACGGAGAGCGTTAAGCATTCCGCATAGCCTCGTCCTGCAAGCCTGGTGGTTCCTCGGAAAAGCAGGTCGACCTGGGACATCGGTTGCAAACAGTGCCACTCGACCGAACCGTGCTGACCTTCAAAGACTGTTCTCTGGATGGGCGACCTTAACGCTTGCCACGTGCCTTCGATATTCAGGTGAGGCAGGTTGATTGCTATCTTTCGATCCTGAACCGCAGGGGCCGCACCGCCGCGGAGGGAAGAGGAAGAACCAACCCTGCCTTCGAAGACCGTGAGCAAGCTTCCATAGTGGACCCTGATGGCGTTCCAGCGGAGATCGGCCACATACAAGATCACGGTGTCCCCATTCTCCGCTGCGCAGTCCAGATACCACTTTGTAAGAAGAAAGGGATGCTTCACGCAGTTCCTTCTTGATTTCGAAACCGCCCAGCATTGCGCGACCGTTTGCTTCCTGTCAATCACCGCTGGACGTACAGAACATGACTTTGAGAAAGTGCAATTCCACCCACAACCAGTCGCAGAGCACCGCTTGTCCGTTGCGTCCTACTCCTTCGCCGCGATCCCCAACGCCTTCATCTTCCGGTAAAGATGGCTGCGCTCCAGGCCCAGGACCTCGGCGGTGCGGGTCACGTTGCCGTGGTTCTGGTCGAGGGTCTTGAGGATAAAGTCGCGCTCGTAGGCATCGCGCGCCTGGTGCAGAGTGGAGAATTCACTTTTAGGCGCGCGCCGGCTGCCGTCGCGGTAGACGAGCGGCGGCAGGTGTTTGCTGTCGAAGCGCGTGGTGGTGGGGTTCATGATGACAATGCGCTCAATCACGTTGCGCAATTCACGCACGTTGCCCGGCCAGGAGTAGCGCATGAGAATGTCAATGGCATCGTCGGTGATTTCGCGAGGGCGGCGTCCGTAAGTTGCCGCCAGTTCCTTCAGGAAATGCCGGGCAAATAGAGGGATGTCTTCCTTGCGCTCCCGCAAGGGCGGAACAAAAAATGGAATGACATTGAGGCGGTAGAAAAGATCTTCCCGAAAATTGCCTCGCGAAATCTCTTCTTCCAGGTCTTTGTTGGTCGAGGCAATCACTCGAACATCGACGGTGATCGTCTCATCGCTCCCCACCGGAGTGAAGCGCTGCTCTTCGAGTGTGCGCAGCACTTTGGACTGCGTCTTCAGGCTCATGTCGCCGACTTCGTCCAGGAAGAGCGTTCCGCCGTTCGCCTTCTGAAACTTGCCTTCTTTGTCCGCCGCTGCTCCCGGGAACGAGCCCTTGTAGTGTCCGAATAACTCGCTCTCAATCAAGTCTTCCGGGATCGCGGCGCAGTTGACCTCAACGAAGGTTTCGTCCTTGCGCAGGCTCTGGCCGTGGATCGCATGGGCTACGAGTTCCTTCCCCGTACCCGACTCGCCGTAGATAAGGACGCGGCCGTTGGTGGGGGCCATAAGGCCAATCTGCTGGCGCAGAGCCTTCATCGGGATGCTGTCGCCTACAATCACGCTCTTGACGTGAAGTTGTTTCTTCAGGTCGACGTTCTCGCGGCGCAACTTCTTCGACTCGATCGCATTCTTGACCAGGATGAGAGTTTTATCGAGAGAGAGCGGCTTTTCCAGAAAGTCGTAGGCGCCTAACTTCGTGGCGCGCACCGCGGTCTCGATCGTTCCGTGGCCGGAGATCATGATGACTTCGGGCGGATTGTCGAGTTCGCGAATTCTTTCCAGCGTCTCCAGGCCGTCAATGCCGGGCAGCCAGATATCGAGGAGGACCACATCAAATGCCGTCTTGCGAACCAGGTCAAGACATGCCTCGCCACTCTCCGCCGAAGAAGCGGAGTAGCCCTCATCGGCGAGCACACCCGCCAAGGACTCACGGATTCCCGCTTCGTCGTCAACGACAAGAATGCTATGCACGGTGTTAGGCATGTTGGACGGCAGCCGCTGCCGGTGTCGGCTCGGGCACGACCGGCAGTTCAACGATGAACCGGGTGCCGACGGGATGGTTCTCCTCCACGCGAATGGAACCGCGATGGTCTTCGACTACACGGCTGACGATGGCCAAGCCCAGGCCGGTGCCGCGCTTCTTGGTCGAGAAGTAGGGCAGGAACAGTTTCTCCTTAAGTTCGTGGGTCACGCCGTGGCCGGTGTCGGCGACCGTAATCTCCACGGCGTCGCGGCTCGCCACCAGTGCTGTCGAAATCTCGATCTCGCGCACCATGGAATTTTGCAGCGACTCGGCGGCGTTGTCCACCAGGTTGGCCACTGCGCGTTTAATCGATTCGCTGTCTGCCATTACCTTGGGCAGGTCGGACGCCAGGGATTTGTGAAGGCTGATTCCATCCAGCCTGCCGTTAAACATCGAAAGAGCGTTCTCGATGATCTCGTTGATGTCGGCCTTTTGCGGCTTTGCCACAGGGAAACGCGCGAGCGTGGAGAACTCATCCACCAGGCGACGCACGGTCTCGACTGCTCCGGCAATGGTCTCCGCGCAGGAACGCACCACGCTGAGCGACGCAGGATCCGCCGGAGTGGCACGATCCA
>JADGNQ010000381.1 GCA_017883385.1 Candidatus Sulfotelmatobacter sp. | reverse complement strand
GCTCGAAGCCCTGGTGGATGCGAAAAAGGCGGGGAAGATTCGGTACATCGGCTTCACCGGGCACAAGGATCCGGCGGTGCATCTGAGAATGCTCGAAGTCGCGGCCGCGCACGGTTTCCATTTCGACTCATGCCAGATGCCGCTGAATCTGATGGACGCCCACTTCCGAAGCTTTGCCCAAAAGGTAATGCCCAAACTCGTCGAGCAGGGAATCGCCGTGCTCGGCATGAAATCGATGGGGGACGGAAACCTCCTCAAGAGTGGAACGGTAACAGCCGTCGAGTGCCTGCACTACGCGCTGAATCTGCCGGTTTCCGTGGTGATCACCGGATGCGAGAGCATGGAACGGCTCGATCAGGCGATGGAAGCCGCACGCACATTCCGGCCGCTGGATAAGGCCCAAATATCCGCTCTGCTCACGAAGACGAGGTCTGCCGCCCTGACGGGAAAGTACGAACCCTTCAAGACCACTGCGAAGTTTGACGGCACCGCCAACAATCCCCAGTGGATGGGTTGACGCCGTGGTCGTTCCAGGAGTGGCCAGGAACGTGCAATGAATGCGGTCGGAGGTCCTCGTTCAAACAATGAAAACGACATTCCGCACATCAAGATGGGCGGCACTAGCCGCCGGCTTGCTGATAAGCGTTTCTGCGGTGCACTCACAGGACAACAGCAAAATACCTTCGAGTTACATGCCGGTCGACATTCACGAGAGCTTTTCGACCATCATGAATCGCATGACTGCGGCTAAGCCAGAGATCATGAAGCGGCACATGGCGTTGCTGGAGCAACGCTATGACCTGAGCAATCGCCCGGTCCAGGGTGTCAAAATGTCCGGGGGCAAGGCAATTCAACAGGGTGTCCGAGTCAAACTCACCGGCGGTACAAGCTGGGACCAGCTTTCGAAGTTGAGCCCGGAGCAGATCAAGGAACGGAGTCTGTATCCGGCTGGTTTCCTCCCTTTGCCCCATCCGAATTATCCCGAGGGCGGCATGCTGTTTCCGAAGTTCGAAATCGACGAGATCAAGAAGCAGGAAGGGCGCGACCTGAATCGTTTTGATCTCGACTTCGACTTTCCGGACCATCTGATCCCTGAATTCCCGCCGCCGATCTATCTGACTACCCGCGTCGATCTGGGCGATGTGTCGCACGGCAAGTTGGTCACCATCGACAACTACTACGAGTTGTTCAACGGCATTCTGAATCCGAAGCAGTTAGAGGGCTTGCGCCTTCTGTTGACTACGTTCGCGCAGCAGCAGTTCAATGCCACAGAAGACCGGCGCTCGGAACGCCCTAGCCGGGGAGTAGCATGCTTCGACTGCCACGCGAACGGTCACACCAATCGAGCCACCCACCTGGTGGGCGACTCGCGGCCACAGGAGTTCCGGCATCGGATCAACACGCCATCGCTGCGCGGGGTGAATATTCAACGCTTGTTCGGCTCGCAGCGAGCGCTGAAGACCATTGAAGACTTTACTGAGTTTGAGCAGCGCGCCGCGTATTTCGACGGGGACCCCGTGATCGCGCAGAAGAAGGGCGTGAACGTTCTCGACCGCGGGAGCCAAGTGCACGCCATGGCGGAGTTTCAGGCAATACTCGATTTTCCCCCGGCTCCTAAGCTCGGTGTGGACGGGAAACTCAATCCCAAGAAGGCGGATGCGGCGGAAATGCGCGGCCAGCAGTTGTTCTTTGGCAAGGCGCGATGCGTGGAATGTCATCAATCCCCGTATTACACGGACAACCTCATGCACAATCTCCAGACGGAGCGGTTCTTCACGTCGCATCCGATCAATGGAATGATGGCCTACGGGGATGGGCCGATCAAGACGTTTCCGCTTCGCGGGGTTAAGGATTCGCCGCCGTACCTGCATGATGGGCGTCTACTGACTCTCGAAGACACGGTGGAATTCTTCAATCTGGTGCTGGAACTTCAGCTGGCACAATCCGAGAAAGCGGACCTGGTGGCGTTTCTGCGGGTGTTGTAGCTAAGGTCAAGCGCCATGCTGAAGCAGGACAACCGCAAGACTCGCAAGAAAACGTACGTACTCCCGGCACTTGCCGTAGGGGATGTCCTGCTGGTTGGGAAGTTCAAGAACCGTAAAGCGACAATTACCGGGTTCTCAATCGACGAAAACAATCAACCTGTTGCACAGACCGACAAGGGCGATCACAAGATCTTCAAACCCCGAATCGCCAAACTGATGCCTTTGAAGCTAAGGGCTGATGGCGTCGTACGGCAGGGCGGATCCGCCGGTCACGCTGCTGGCGCGGCTCCTGGTCTGGGGTCCAGCGTGCGATCAAAGCGACAACACATGAACAGCGAAATGGAGGCAAGACAATGAGTTCGATTACAACCAAAGACGGCACGCAGATCTATTACAAGGATTGGGGTGCAGGAGAGCCGGTCGTGTTCAGCCACGGCTGGCCGCTTAATGCCGATAGTTGGGAGGCTCAGATGGTCTTCCTGGCATCCCACGGATATCGCTCGATCGCCCATGACCGTCGTGGCCATGGCCGCTCCAGCCAGCCTTGGACTGGCAACGACATGGATACCTACGCCGATGATCTCGCGACCCTGATCGAGACGCTCGATCTCAAACGTGCGACTCTGGTCGGCTTCTCTGCTGGCGGTGGTGAAGTAGCTCGCTACGTCGGGCGCCACGGCACGAAACGGGTGGCCAAGGCAGCGCTGGTCTCCGCAGTCCCGCCGCTGATGCTGAAGACGGCGGCCAATCCCGGCGGCCTCCCAGTGACGGTCTTCGATGAAATCCGCGCCGGCTCCCTAGCCGGCCGTTCGCAGTTCTACAAGGACCTCGCCAGCGGGCCGTTTTTTGGCTTCAACCGGCCGGGCGCGAAGGTCTCGCAGGGCATGATCGACTGGTTCTGGCTCCAAGGTATGCAGGCGGGCCATAAGAACACGTTTGACTGCATCAAGGCATTCTCCGAGACGGACTTCACCGAAGACCTCAAGAAATTCGACGTCCCAACGCTGATCGTTCACGGCGACGACGACCAGGTCGTACCGATCGGCGCCGCGGCTCTTGCCTCGTCAAAACTCGTCAAAAACGCGACTCTGAAGGTCTATGCAGGCGCACCCCATGGCTTGACCGAGACTCACAAGGAGCAACTCAATGCCGACCTGCTGGCATTCCTCAAGGCCTGAGGTCCAGGCAGTGCCGCGGCTCCGGGCCGCTGCTTCTCAGAGAGT
>JADGNQ010000044.1 GCA_017883385.1 Candidatus Sulfotelmatobacter sp. | reverse complement strand
CTCGTCGATCAGAAACCGTGCCGCGTCCAGCACGACCAGCACTTCGGTGACCAGCGCTTCCACCAGCGGCTTACCCACTTCGCGCGTGATGGCCGCAGCAATCTCAGACTTCTTCGCGTACAGCTTCCCCTGGAACTCGCGCATCACGGCAATCCGTCGCCGAAGCCCCATTTCAGCCCAGGCCGCCTGTGCCGATTTCGCCCGTGCTACGGCAGCTTCGACCTCTACCTCGCCCGCACACTCGAGCTCGCGCAGAACTTCACCCGTTGCCGGATTCACGGACACAATCTTGCGCGCCTCGACTTGTAGATCAGCCGCCATGAGGAAATCTTAGTCCGTTGAGACGCAGGTCGCTACGTCTGGTTTTCCCGTTTGCATCTCTTGCCCGACCCTAAAGGAATCTCTGATCAACTCCGGCGCGGGCATGCAGCCTCCTTGCCTAGTACTCAACACCAACGAGATACAATCCACTCGCGGGCGCGGTTGCTCCTGCCGCCGACCGCTTACGCGCATCGAGGATGCGGGCTATATCCGCGACCCGCAACGTTCCCCTGCCCACAAGAATGAACGTACCCACCAGATTCCTGACCATGTGGTGCAGGAACCCCGAGCCCCGCACGGTGTAGACCAGTTCTTCCCCCAAGCGCTCCCACGACGACGAGAAGATCGTCCGCACGTTTGAGGCGGCCTCGTCTCCGCGCCCCCTCTCCGGGTCGACCGCAGCGAATGATGTGAAATCGAGTTCTCCGACCACGCGGGGCGCCGCGCACACCATCGCCTCTTCGTCGAGCGGGTAAGGGTAGTGCCATACATACCGCGCCAGAAACGGAGGGCAAATCGATTCCCGATAAATGCGATAGCGATACGTCTTGGCCCGTGCCGAATGTCGCGCGTGGAACTCCGGCGGGGCTTCCATCACTTCCAGCACACGCACCGACGCCGGTAGAATGTCGTTCAGTGCCTTCACGAAATTCTCGGTGGGGACGGAAGACTCCGTGACAAATGTCACAACCTGCGCGAGCGCATGCACTCCTGCGTCGGTTCGCCCCGAGCCCTGCGGCAATACCTTTTCTCCCGTAAGCCGTCCAATGACTGAGGCAAGTGTGCCCTGCACGGTGGTCGCATCGGGCTGCACCTGCCAGCCGTAGAATTCCGCCCCGTCATAGGAGAGAGTCACTTTGAGATTGCGCATCCTGTGATCTTTCGAGTCCCGCGCTGTCGTTGCAACATCCAAGGCATTTCAGGCTTCGCCAGCAATTTATCAGTTCCCCGGTTAACGCGGTGAAGGTCAAGTCCTTTCCGGTCAGCTATACTGAATGGTTTCCGCGGAATCCCGGTCCAGGATAAAGATTTTTGTGCCGCTCTGTCGTCAGAGTACCGAGACCGGGGAACCGGGGCGGAAACAACAAATGGACGCCGCCGAGGGGAAGGTCGTTTTCTCCCAGGTTTCAGGAACCTTCCGCCCCTCCTGTGCGTACCAATGACTGAGTAGGATTCTTGTTTTTGGCGGTTTAGCTGTCTCAGGTTAGAAACCCAAACGTTTTTCGCTGCAACGTCTTAATCAATATCAATCGGTCTTAACGAACCGGTGTAAACGAACGGAGAAGAGTAGATGCCATTCGCACGTTATACCTCGACCATCCGGCTCGCCGCCGCTGCCAGCCTTCTTGCAACGCTGACCCTCGGGTGCTGGGCCCAGGAGCCCCCTGCGGCTCCCACCCCGCAGAACACGCCGGAAGCAAGACCCCTGCCGGTCCTGAACTACGCCAAGCCGGTGTCGCATTTTCCCAATCCGATCGGGCCGTACACACCCCGGCACCTGGCCGCTCCGAACTTGGTTAACACCGCCCGGATCGACTCGCTCATGCACGACGGCAAGCTTTACCTGTCGCTGAATGACGCGATCGCGCTGGCGCTCGAAAACAACCTGGACATCGCCATCGCGCGCTACAACCTGAACATTGCCGACACCGATATCCTGCGAGCCAAGGCGGGCGCACAAACGCTGGGCGTGAACACAGGCGTTGTGCAGAACACCCCCGGCGGAGGCGTCGGCGGATTGGGTGGACAGGTCGGCTCCGGCACGGGTGGAACCACTCTCGGCGCGGGCGGCGCGGGTGCAGGCGCGGGCGGCTTGGTCGGATCCACGCTCGGTTTTGGATCGAACATCACGAGCTTCGACCCGATTCTCACGGGCACGCTGCAGACGGATCGGTTCCACATCCTCCCTTCGAGCACCTTCAGCCCAGCATCTCCTCAGAATACAACCACCGGCAACTTCGCCTACACGCAGGGGTTCTCCTGGGGCACCAATCTATCCGTCGGCTTCAACAATACGCGCAGCACGCTGGGGAATGCGCCCTTCACTACGCTAAGTCCGCAACTCAACTCCAATTTCAGGTTCGAACTCACACAGCATCTGCTTCAAGGCTTTGGACTTGCCGCTAACAACCGTTTCATCCATATCGCCAAGAACAACCGCGAACTCTCTGATGTGGCGTTCCGCCTGCAAATCATCACAACCGTCAATCAGATTCAGACGATGTATTGGGATCTGGTCTACGCCTATGAAAACGTTCGCGTCCAGAACGAATCAATCGCCTTTGCTCAGAAGACGCTCTCCGATACCAAGAAGCAGGTGGAGATCGGCAGCCTGGCGCCCATCGAAGTCGTCCGGGCTCAGAGCACGGTCGCCCAAGACCAACAAGTATTGACGGTTGCCTTGACCAATCTGCAGTTGCAGCAACTGCTGATGAAGAACGCGCTCAGCCGTACCTTGCGCGATCAGACTCTTGCCGGAGCGGAGGTAATTCCGACATCGACCATGGAGCTGCCGCAGAGTGAGCAGATCCAACCTACCCAGGATCTGGTTGCCCAAGCGCTGCAGCATCGTCCTGATCTGGTGGAGTCTCGCATTCAGTTAAACACGACTGAGATGAGCAATAAAGCTGTGCGCAACTCCTTGTTGCCAACGCTCGACCTTTACGCTTACTACGGTGGCTATGGTCTGGGTGGCTTGCAGAACCCTGCAAATCTGTGCGCAAACCAGCCCCTTGACGAGCAGAAATCTGGCTTTTGCGCCGGGCCAAATGCTGCCGCGGGCACGACATTGATTCCCATCGCTCCCACCGTTGGCTACGGAGGGACTCTCAACCAACTTATAAACTCCACCGCTCCCGACAAGGGTATCGGGCTTAACCTGAATATCCCGCTGCGCAACCGCGCTGCGCAGGCCGTGCAGATCCGCTCGGAACTGGAATATCAGCAGGCCCAGATGCGTCTGCAGCAGATCGAGAACCAGATCAGCATCGAGGTCCGCAACGCCCAGTTCGGAGTCGAACAGAATCGCGCTAGTGTAGCTTCCGCGCAAGCTGCGGTGGACTATGCGAAGCAGTCCCTCGACGCCGAGCAGAAGAAATATCAGTTCGGCACTTCGACCACAACACTGGTCCTGCAGACGCAGAGCGGGCTGGCAACGGCGGAATCCACGTTGATGTCGGCTATGGCGGCCTACGAGAAGTCGCGGGTCGAACTCGACCGTGCAGTTGGCGTCACGCTCGACCATGCGGGCATCAGCATCGACGATGCCGCGAAGGGCCAGGTCACGCGCATGCCCAACGTGCCTTCGGTCGCCCCGCGCAAGGATTTGCCATCGGTTGCTCCTGCACAGCAACCACAGCAGCAATAGCCTGATTCAGCAATTTTCTGGATCAGCATGATCACCATGAATACCGACCAGGGCGCGGCCACAAGCCGCGCCCTGATTGCTCTCGCCGAAACAATTCTTTACAAACCCTGCCCTTTCGTCGAACCTTCTCCCGCTAAGATGAAGTGACGCAGCTTTCGCGTCCGGCATCCAACACTGGCATCATCCGTATCCCGATCAGCAAGGGATCGCCAGTGAATGTGCAATCGCTCTCATTGCAAGGAGAAAGCCCATGCTCGTACCGCGTTTGATTTCATCTGTCCGGCTGCTGCTGCTGGCACTTTCGGCTGTATTGGTAGGGACGGTCCCGCCAATGCTCTGGGCGCAAGACTCCACGCCCGCGCCGTCCTCCCAGGCGGCGCCGCCCGCGGCACCGCAGCCCGTCCAGCCGCAGGCCATCCATCTGAAGGATTACTCCAATCCGCGCCCGGCGTTTCCGCACATGCTGCAGCCTTACCAAGCGCAGCAACTGGCGCAGCCGAACCTGGGCAACTCGCCGCGCATCGATGCGCTCATGCGCGACGGCAAGATCTATCTTTCGATCGACGACGCCGTGGCGCTCGCGCTCGAGAACAATCTGGATCTCGACATTGCCCGCTATAACCTGAACATCGCCGAAGCGGACCTGCTCCGCGCCAGGTCGGGGGCCAGCATTCTCGGCGTGAACACCGGCATCGTGCAGAACACACCCGGTGGCGGCGTCGGCGGACTCGGCAATACCGTGGGCTCCGGCACCGGCGGCACAACCGTCGCGGCCGGCGGCGCCGGCACGGGCACCAACGGCCTGGTGAGCTCCACCCTGGGGGTTGGGTCGCCCATCACGAGCTTCGATCCGCAGCTCACGGGCACGATCCAGCTAGACAAGAACGAAACAGAATCCGTGAGCTTGATCAGTCCCGTCCCCATCCTTGCTCAGAACACCTATACCGCCGACTTCGGCTACACGCAGGGGTTTCAGTGGGGCACGACGCTCACGGCTGGCTTCAACAACACTCATGTCACCACCAACAACCCCATCAGCTTGCTCACTCCGCAACTGGGTTCGAACTTCCAGGCTCGGGTCACGCAGAATCTATTGCAGGGCTTCGGATTCCTTCCTAACACGCGTTTTATTCGCATTGCCAAGAACAACCGCGAGATTTCTGACGTCGCCTTCCGCCTGCAGATCATCACCACTGTCGATCAGATTGAAAACATGTATTGGGACCTGGTCTTCGCTTACGAAAATGTGCGCGTGCAGCAGGAATCGCTGACCTACGCGCAGAAGGCTCTCGACGATAGCAGGCGCCAGGCGCAAGTCGGCACCGTCCCGCCCATTCAGGTTGTGAGCGCGCAGAGCACGGTGGCCACCGACCAACAGAATCTGATCGTGGCGCAGAACAACCTGCAACTGCAGCAACTGCTCATGAAGAACGCCCTCAGCCGCAGCATTGAAGACCCGGTGTTCGCGGAGGCCGACGTCATTCCCACCTCGACCGTGCAA
Organism: Candidatus Sulfotelmatobacter sp.; assembly: GCA_017883385.1. Lineage (GTDB taxonomy): Bacteria > Acidobacteriota > Terriglobia > Terriglobales > Acidobacteriaceae > Sulfotelmatobacter. Next base: position 32,488 of record JADGNQ010000044.1, on the reverse strand, counting down.
GTGCCAGAGCAGGAGCCGGTCATTCCCATTCAGGATTTGATCAACGACGCGTTGCAGCATCGCGCCGAGCTTGTGGAGTCGCGTATCGATCTCAACTCGCGCGACATTAGCACCAAGGCGGTCCGCAACGCGCTGTTGCCCACGCTCGATGCCTTCGCTTACTACGGCGGGTCCGGGGTCGGGGGCAATGTCAACCCTGCCCTACTGCCGCCAACCTGCAATCCGGCCGTGCGATCCTGCTTCAGTGGGACCAGCGCGCCGCCTCCGTTTGCCAATGGAGGCCCCGTCGGCTACGGCTCCGCTCTGAGCCAGCTTGTAAATTCGACCGCACCCGACAAGGGCGTGGGCCTGACACTCACCATCCCCATTCGCAACCGCCTGGCACAATCGAACCAGGTGCGCGCCGAACTCGAATACCGCCAGGCACAAGTTCGCCAGCACCAACTGGAAAACCAGGTGCGGATCGAAGTTCGCAATGCGCAATTTGATGTACGGCAGAACCGGGCCGCCGTGCAGGCGGCGCAATCCGCGGTCGACCTGGCGCACCAGACGCTGGATGCCGATCAGCAGAAACTAAAAGTAGGACTCACTACCCAGACCGCGATCCTGCAGGATGCGGCCACGCTCACCTCGGGGGAATCGAATCTGGTTTCGGCCAAGGCTGCCTACGAAAAATCGCGCATCGAACTCGATCGCGCGACCGGATTGCTGCTCGACCACGCCGGCATCGACGTCGCCGACGCCACCCGCGGTCAGGTCACGCACTTGCCTACTGTCCCCTATGTCACGCCGCGTCAGGACGCTGTTCCGGTGGCGCAACCGCCTTCGGCAACGCAGCCAGGAGAACAAATGTAGAGACGTTGCTTGCAACGTCTTTCCCCTGCAGCGTCGCGCCCTCTCGCCTGATAAACTACGCCCCGATGGCGAGATCCTCGCGGCCCGCGCTCCCCAAATTCTTTCTCTGGCTCTTACCCCTGTCGTTTGTGTTGCAGGTGGCGGCCATCGGAGCGTTCCATCAGTATCGAACTCGTCCTGGCAATGACAACTTCGAGTTTGGCTGGGAGATGGGCCGCGTGGGACGGTCCATCGCTCTAGGTCACGGCTTCAGCAGCCCCTATGACGGTGACACCGGTCCTACGGCATGGGAACCGCCGCTCTATCCGTATTTGATCGGCGGAGTGTTCAAGATATTCGGCATCTACACCCACGCTTCCGCTTGGGTATTGCTCAGTGTCAACAGCTTGTTCGCGACGCTGACCTGTATCCCCATTTTTTTGATCGCGTACAGGGTCTTCGGGGAACGCGTAGCGATTTGGTCTGCATACAGCTGGGCGCTCTGTCCCTACGTATGGTATTGGTCCGTTCATTGGATCTGGGACACGACCTTCACGCCGCTGGTGCTCGCGTGCCTCTTTCTGCTGGCGCTGGAGTTGCAGGAAGACCACGTGGCCCCGGACGCATTCGTCCGGGGCCCGAACGGCGGCTCGCCCGGCCCTCGCTTCGCTTCGGGCGGCGGACGAATGCGTTCGCCGCTACGCGCGTCGGGTTGGCGCTGGGCGCTCTTTGGCGCGCTCTACGGGATTGGGGCTCTGGCCAATCCCACCATGCTGGCTTTCCTCCCGTTCTGCGGCCTCTGGATCTGGCGACAACGATACCGGCGTGGATTGTCTTCGCTGGCTGGCGTCGGGCTTTCTTCTTTCGTGTTCTTTCTGGTTCTCACTCCCTGGGTCGTGCGAAATTACGAAGTCTTCGGACGCTTCGTGTTTCTCCGCGACGATTTTGGATTGCAGGTCCGCCTTGGGAACGGCCCTTACGCCGACGGCATGCTGATGGCTTACCTGCAGCCCAATCTCTGCCGACCGGAGCTCGAGAAGTTTCAGCGGTTGGGCGAACTCGCTTATGCGGACTCGTGTAAGCGCCTGGCGTTCGATTGGATCCACGCGCACCCAGCGCGCTTTGCGGTCATCAGCCTGAAGCGATTCTTCTACTATTGGAACGGCGTACCGCGGGCGACCGGCAGCGTTGCGCCTGTGGACTTTCGCACCTCGGCGTTCCTGGCGACATCGGTGTTGGCTCTTTGGGGGCTCGGACGCGCGTTGCGCCAGAAGCGGCCCGGGGCGTGGCTTTTCGCGGGACTAGTGCTGACCTATCCCACCGTGTACTACTTCGTATTTCCGCACGCTCGCTACCGGCATCCGATCGAACCGGCCTTGCTCATCTTGATCGTCTTTCTATTGTCAGAAGTTGGCCGACGTACGGCGCCCGAACTGCCCACGGAGCCCGCTCGTCAGCAGCAGAATCCAGTGTGAGACAATTTCGAGTCCGCGCACTCGGACTTGCCGCATTCCACCTATGAACCTTTCCGTCGTCATCATCACTCTTAACGAAGAGGCGAACCTCGGCCGTACGCTCGCAAGCGTGAAGCCGCTGGTCGCCGACGGAAAAAGCGAGATTGTCGTCGTCGACTCGGGATCGACAGACCACACGGTAGAGATCGCGAAGTCGTTTGGCGCAAAAGTGTTCGTGGAACAGTGGAAGGGCTACTCCGCCCAGAAGAACTCGGCGATTGACAAGGCGACGGGAGCCTGGATTCTAAGTTTGGACGCTGATGAGGAACTCGACCCCCAACTGCAACAAGCACTGCACGACTTGTTGGAGACCCTGGACCGTCTCTCGGCTCTCGACAACAAGGCCGATGCCCGTTCGCTGACCACTTCTGACATCGGACCTGGTGCAGACTTCTCCGGCCTATGGATACCTCGGAAGAATGAATTCCTTGGTCGCTGGATCAGGCACGGCGGCTACTGGCCTGATCCCAAGCTGCGCCTCTTCCGTCGCGGGAAAGGCAAGTTCGAGAGTCGCGCCGTGCATGAGGACGTTCAGGTCGACGGAGTCACCAGACACATCCAATTCGGAGCACTCCTCCACCACTCCTACCCCACGCTCTCCGACTACATCGAGCACATGAACCGCTACTCATCGCTGGGCGCGGAGATGGTCGTGGCGAAGGGCAAGGTGCGGTTCAGCGCGATCAACATCGTTCTGCGGCCGCTGGCGACGTTCATTTATAACTACTTCTTCCGCCTCGGTTTCCTCGACGGCCGCGAGGGCCTGCTGCTGCACTCCTACCACGCGGTGTATGTGTCGTGGAAATATTCCAAAGCGTGGGAACTGTCGCGCCCGCAGAAGTAGTGCAAGCGAATATCAGACTGTCATCCTGAGCGGAGTGACTGCTTCGCAGAATGCGAAGCAGTCGCGCAGTCGAAGGATCCCTATCGCATTTCCGCGACCTGCGGCTCATCAAGAAATTCGCACGAATACGCTTTCGCTCTGCGCCCAAGAGTATCCGGAGAATGCCTAGACGCACGTCGAGCGCGGCCAGCATCGCAGGGATCCTTCACTGCGCGGGAAGTTCGCATTCGCGAACTTCCTGCTCCGCTAACGATGACAACGCAAGAATGATCGCCGACATCCTACCGACCGGTCGTTTTTCCCGCAGCGTTGCGCCTTGCTCCCGTGCGCCTACTTCCCTATCATCGAGACAGATCACAGGGGTTCGCATGGAAAAGAAGCCGTTGAAGCCACCAGTCGCCGAGAGACCGATCGCCGACGTTTTTGAGAACCGCCATCCGTCCGATGCCGAAAAGCACTGGGCGGAGAAGACGCTCGCGCCGACCCTCGAAAAGTCTCCCGAGCGGCCGATTGGCGCGCCTACGGGCGTGAATCTCGACGAGCACGGCCACGCGCGCTTCACCACGATTTCCGGTGTTCCCATTCGGCGGCTCTACACGCAGGCTGATCTGCCCGAGGACTGGAGCGAAGAAAACCATCTCGGCTATCCCGGCCAAGCGCCCTTCACGCGGGGCATTCACGCCACCGGATATCGTGGCAAGCTTTATACCATGCGGCAATTCTCGGGCTTCGCCTCCCCCGAAGAAACCAATCAGCGCTACAAGTATTTGCTTGAACACGGTGGCAGCGGACTCTCGGTCGCATTCGATCTGCCCACGCTGATGGGCTACGACTCCGACCACCCAGCCAGCGAAGGGGAAGTCGGCAAGTGCGGTGTCGCCATCGATTCGCTCGAAGACATGGAGATTCTTTTCGGCGGCATCGACTTGGAAAAGACCACGGTTTCGATGACCATCAACTCGCCCGCGTCGGTGCTGTGGGCCATGTACCTGTTGGTCGCCGAGAAGCAGGGCGCTGACTGGAAGAGAATCTCCGGCACGATTCAAAACGACATCCTCAAGGAATACATCGCGCAGAAGGAATACATCTATCCGCCAGCACCTTCGATGCGGCTGGTCATCGATACCTTTGAGTTCGGCTCGGTATTCACTCCGCGGTTCAATACGATTTCTATTAGCGGATATCACATTCGCGAGGCAGGCTCGACCGCGTTGCAGGAACTCGCGTTCACGCTGTATGACGGCGTCGAATACGTCGAGTGGGCGCGGCGGCGAGGGCTCGATGTGGATGAGTTCGGTCCGCGCCTGAGCTTCTTCTTCAACGCGCACAACGACTTCTTCGAAGAGATCGCCAAGTACCGGGCGGCGCGCAAGATCTGGTATCGCGTGATGAAGGACCGTTTTGGCGCCCAGAACCAGCGCACCTGGCTGATGCGGTTCCATACGCAAACCGCGGGAGTGTCGCTGCCAGCGCAACAACCCATGAACAATATTGCGCGAGTTGCCGTGCAGGCTCTGGCGGCCGTTCTGGGCGGAACGCAGTCGCTGCACACGGATTCCTACGATGAAGCTCTGGCACTCCCCACGGAAGAAGCAGCTCGCATCGCGCTACGCACACAGCAGATCATCGCGTACGAATCGGGCGTTGCGCAGACGGTTGACCCGCTGGGTGGGTCGTACTTTGTCGAGAGCCTGACTCTGCAAATGGAAAACGGCGCGCTCGACTATTTCGGCAAACTCGACTCCATGGGCGGCATGGTGAAGGCCATCGAGCGTGGCTATCCGCAGAAAGAGATTGCCGAGGCGTCGTACCAATACCAGCGCGCAGCCGAGGCGCGCGAGAAGGTGATCGTCGGCGCCAACGAGTTCGTCGTCGAAGAGGAGTCGCCGCGCATTCTCTACATCGACGAAAGCGTGGGGCGGCAGCAAACGGCGAAGCTGAAGACCCTGCGTGCACGCCGCTCGAACGACGACGTATGCCGCGCACTCGATGCGCTGAAGAAGGCCGCAGCGCAAGAGCCGAGTGCAGGAACCAACGGCAATGTCTCCTCCGCCAATACCATGCCCTACATCGTAGACGCGGTCCGCGCCTATGCCACCGTGGGCGAAATCTGCGAAGCCTTGCGGCAGGTGTACGGGACGTATACGGAAGTCAGCATTACCTAGCCGGAGCCTTGACGTTCCCGTGAATGCGCGGGAAAAAGCGCAGAAGCTGCGAAGAAAGACGCCGCTCGCTGCGAGGGAAGCCTTTCAGCATCTGGACTATCTCCAGTAAACAATTGAAAACACGGATACAAACGTAGAGAATGCGTTGGCAGGCGGCGTGCCTGAAGAAGAACGACCTATGACGAACGAAGTGGACCCCAGCACCCCCCGAACCTGGAAGACGACGCAGGTGTATGCGATGGCTGGCATATGCCTGGTCATCGGCTTGGCTTTGGGCTACTTGTTCCGAGGGTCGGCATCTCGACCGGTTCAAACTTCCCCCGTGCCGCAGATGGCTTCCACCGGAGGTGTTCCAGAGAGCAAGCCGCCGCAGATGCCCAGCCTCGAAGACATGAAGCGCATGGCCGACAAGAAGGCCGAGCCCCTGCTGGCCAAACTGAAGACTGACCCCAACAACTCTGACCTGCTCAACCAGATCGGGACCCTCTACAAGGCAACGCATCAGTTCAAAGAAGCCGCGGGATATTACCAGAAGGCGGTCGACGCCAATCCCAAGAACGTGGCCGCGCGCACCGACCTGGCCTCCTGCCTGTACTACCAGGGCGACGCGGATGGCGCTATCAACCAACTGCAGCAATCTCTCAGTTACGATCCCAAAGATGCCAACACGCTCTTCAATTTGGGGATGATTCGCCTGCAGGGGAAGAAGGACCCCAGCGGTGCAGTCAGCGCCTGGCAGCAGCTGCTGAAGTTGAATCCCAAGCTGCCTGACGAGAAGAAATCCGCGGTCGAGAAGTTAATCGCGCAGGCTCAGAAACGCGGCAGTGCGCAATAGCTAAGCCGGAACCGCACGCCGGTTATCGTTCACGACCCTGCCCGCACATTTGAGAAATCTCAGGAACCCCTCTCCATGCGGCCCGCGGCAACTAGCAGGCCACATCCCGCGCGGCGGCAAGACAAGCGATGACCAGGGTAACGACGATGGCCCTAAAGTTTCACACTAAGGGCCGATGTAGCTGGTATGGCCATACCTCTGACTGGTCGGCGCGCCGGGCTACTTCTCTCACTCCTGCTGCTTTGTACCGGGATTTCCCGGGGCGCTCCCGGCGATACACCAGGATTCACCTACCGCACCAACGCCAACGAGGTTCGGCTCAGCTTTTCCGCGCTCGACCAGAACAATCACGGCGTGGCCACGTTGCAGGCGGGCGACTTCGCCGTCGTTGACAAAGATTTCATCGTCCGCGATTTTCAAAGCTTTAACCGATCTGACTGGACGAAACTCGAACTCGCCATTCTGATCGACGCCAGCGAATCCGTCACCCCGCGCTTCCGCCAGGAAATGGCTGGCATTCTTGAACTGGTTTCCCGCACTGACGGGATCCCCGACGAGAACGTCTCCATCTTCTCGTTTCAGGGACTGCAACCCGCGCTGCTTTGCGCGGGAAACTGCCGTTCTAACAGGGCTGTCGCTGAGCGCCTTCCGGCAGCACGGCCGGGTGGGCTCACGCCCTTGTTTGACACCATGGTCTTCGCGTCAGACTTTCTCTCGCAGCACGCTGACCCTCATGCCGCGAAAGTCCTAATTTTGTTTTCGGACGGCGCAGATACGATCAGCCGGACCTCCCTCACCGACGCCATCGACACAGCCGTCACCAGCGACGTCGAAATCTACTCCATTGACCTGAGCCCTTCCGCTTCCCCCTCTCAAGGTAACGCAGTTCTCCACCGTCTTGCAGTTTCCACCGGAGGCCGCTACTTTCCGGCACGGGACGGCGCCACTCATGCTATGAATGCAATACTTGAAGGGTTTCGTGCAACCTATACAGTCAGCTATCGACTGCCGAATCATGCGTCCGGGTTTCATGCCGTCCGGATTCTTCCCACACACAACCTGAACCTGGAGTTTCGCAGCCGATGTGGGTACTACTATCCGACCCGTGTTCGATAAATTGAGGAGCTTATGAAACGTGCTCTGCTCTGCATTCTTCTGCTCAGCTTCCCCGTTCTTCTCTCCGCGCAGGCCCACCCGCGTCAGCAAGGCACAATCATCCGCATGCGGATGACGGATTGCATGGGCCCGCAGCACGGGTTCATGGCAGCCATGTCAGGCGGCGGGAAGATGGAGCCAGCCCTGCTCTGCCCCGAGTACGTGATGGTGGCGGACACGGTGGTCTACGTCATCGTCGGCAAGACCTCCGAGCAACTCTTGCCCATGGCTGAACAGACGCGATTTCGCTTCCAGAAGAACGAAATGCTCATTCGCGTCGACGACGCACCGAAGGAATCGCACTTCCGCATCAAGGCCATGATGCTGCGGCCGCAATGGGACCGCAACCAGCAAATGGAAGAAGCCGAAGCGATCGCCGCAACGCGCCATCATCTAGAAAGTGCCGCGATGTCGGACTCATCCCAGTAGCTGTGATTGCCATCACAGTTCTCCGTGAGGTCTAATACGGTCGCGGGTTCCCGCCTGATTCTAACGTGGAAAGCACCGTGACTTCGAAGCCCGCCCCCACGTTGCCCGCTTCGCGATTGCCGAACGACGGCGGCACGCGGATCGTGATTCTCGTGTATGCGATCACGTCATTCCTCAGCGCTTTTCTGCTGTTCCAGGTACAGCTCATTGTCAGCAAGTACATCCTGCCGTGGTTCGGCGGCTCCGCTGCCGTCTGGACCACTAGCATGCTCGTCTTCCAGGTTCTCCTGCTCGGCGGCTATGCATACTCACACCTGGTTTCGCTTCGACTTTCGCCAAAAGTCCAGGTGCGCTTGCACCTTGGATTGCTGGCCATCGCCACTCTGGCCGTCATCACTCTCTCGCTGTTGTGGCCATCAGCAGTCACACCGGGCATTTCCTGGAGGCCAGCCGGCAGTTCCAATCCGGTGCGCGACGTTGCGGTGATCATCCTGATTTCCGCCGGTCTGCCATTTTTTGTGCTTTCCACAACCGCTCCCCTGCTGCAGCGCTGGTTCGCCGGCCTCGGCAACGATGCCCGCACTTACCGGCTGTACTCAGTTTCCAACCTGGGATCGATGCTCGGACTGCTCACCTTTCCGTTTCTTCTGGAGCCATTGCTCCGCATGCGAACCCAGGGCATCCTGTGGTCGGTACTGTTCTGCTTGTTCGCGGTCTGTTGTGGCGGCTGCGCGTGGATGGCTCGGGAGACAACCGAAGAAGATGAGCCCGCGGGACCGGCACCGATCTCTGACCAGGGTCGCCCGAGTTCGATAGTCCGTTCGCTGTGGTTCCTATTACCCGCCTGCGCCTCTGCCTTGTTGCTGGCCACGACGAACATGCTTTGCCATGAAGTGATTTCGCTCCCGCTGCTTTGGGTTGTGCCCCTCTCGCTTTATCTGCTGAGCTTCATCCTTTGTTTCGATCATCCGCGCTGGTACCAGAGGGTGGTCTTTCATCCACTGTTTGCGCTGGGGATTTTCCTGCTCGTCGTCGCCATGAAGTATGCGTTCCGCACGACACAGGTCATCCTGTTGCCGCTTTTGCTTTTCACAGCCTGTATGATCTGCCACGGCGAACTGGTGCGCCTTAAGCCGGGAGTGCGGCATCTCACATCGTTCTACCTGTCAATCTCCGGCGGCGGCGCGTTGGGCGGTGTATTCGTCGCAGTAGTTGCGCCTCACGTGTTCACGTTCTTCACCGAGTTCCAGATTTCATTGGCAGCGTGCGTGGTCCTGCTGTTGTTCTGCCTGTTTCTCGACTCTGATTCGTGGCTGTTTCAACTTGGCTTCTGGCTGCCCGCCAGTATTGTGGCGGTCACACTGCTGGCTGCCTACGCTGCAGGTTTCTGGATTGCTCCTCTGCCACAAGCCCTGGAGGACGTCCGCTTTTTCCCCATCGCGCTGTTGATCAGCGCACTGGTGCTATTGGGGGCGTACGTCCAGCAAACACCTCGTCCCGGCCGCATCCGGGATTTTCGCTTCGTGCAAGTGCTTGTGCTAGTCCTCGCAGTGCTTTCCCTGGTGATGCTGTATCAGAGTACCCGGCCAGAATCCACGCTCTATCAGGGAAAGCGCAATTTTTATGGCGCCCTTCGCATCTACGAGCTGGCGCAGGGAGGCAAAGCCCTTTTCCATGGACACACTCTGCACGGCGCACAATTGGATCCACCCAACGACCGGTTGCCCATGGCTTATTACGGTCCCGACAGCGGCATCGGCGTCTTCCTGCGCAACCACCCGAAACGCAGCGTGGCACCGGGAAGCCTGCGCGTCGGAATCGTTGGTCTGGGAGCCGGTACGCTGGCAGCCTATGGGCGCCCCGGAGACTACTTCCGCTACTACGAGATCAACCCTCAGGTGGTCGATCTCTCTGCTACCGCTCAGCCAGTTTTCACTTATGTGCGGGACTCAGCCGCCCGTGTGGACATCGAGCAGGGCGATGCGCGGCTGCTTCTTGAGAGTGAGACGGCGCACGGCGAAGCCCAGCATTTCGATGTGCTCGTTCTCGATGCCTTCTCTGGCGATGCGGTCCCGGTTCACTTGCTTACTCGGGAGGCGTTTGATACCTACTGGCAGCAACTGAATCCGCAGAATGGGATCATCGCGGTACATGTCAGCAGCCGTCACATTGACCTCTTACCTGTGCTGGAAGGATTGACCGAATACTCCCATGGATATTCCCTCGTCAGGTTTACGGATGGCAGCTACCCCTTCCTGGAAAGCCTCTGGGTGTTTATTGCCCGCCATCCCGAGGACATCCATATTGATGGCCTTCTGCCCAGCCCGCCACCGTTCAGGAATTCAATCCCGCCCCGTCTCTGGACGGACGACTACAGTGACGTGTTTCGGCTGATCTACTGAATTTTCAGTTTCCAGATGTTAGTTCGAACTCAGCGGAAACAAAGTTGCGGCGAAGCTGTAGGCAATCTCCAATCGCATGGTTTGCGGGATGCTACTTCCGCGGCTTCCCCACGCGCTGCGCGGTAGCGAACATCTTCGCAACTGTGTCCATGTCTTTCGGCTGCACCTTCCCAGCCGGAATGCGCATATGCGTGAGGTCTTCCAGCTTTAACAGCAAATCCACCAGCGCCATCGAATCGATCAGCCCGGAGGAGACCAGTGGTGTGTTCTCCTCGATGGTCACGCCCGGCTTGCGGATCAACTGAACGATGTGTTCAATCATCTGCTGAGCTTCTGTGGTCATGCGTATCTCACTCTCCTAGGGTTCGACGTTCAGTTCCGGATGCTGCTGGAGGAGCTTCTCGCGAGTAGCGGAACGCGCTGCCTTTCCGGCGGTGCTTTTCACGATCCACTTTGGCGGCTTCAGCAAAATCGTCCGAACCGCCACTCCCAAGCCGGCTACGACGCGGCTGCGAATCTCTCGTTCGATCTCCATGGCATGAACGAGATCTTCTTGGCGCTCCACTTCCGCAACCGCGATGATCTCTTCCGTACCAAGATCGGGATTGTACACGCCCAGCGCAATCACGCGGCCGTCATGGATAGCCGGATGGCCGCCAATAATTTCCTCGATGTCTTGCGGATAAATGTTCTCGCCGCCGATGATAAGCAGGTCCTTCTTCCGGCCGACTACATAGAGTTCGCCATCCTGGGAGAACCCAAGATCGCCGGTGTGATACCAGCCGTCGACAATCGCCTGCGCGGTGAGGTCGGGACGGTTGTAGTAGCCCTCGAACAGGCAGTCGCTCTTCACCAGAATCTCGCCAACCGAGCCGTCGCCGAGCGCCGCACCCGAATCGGAAACAATTCGTACTTCATGGTTTGGCAGCAACCGGCCGGACGAGGTGAACGACACCGCTCCCGCCGTACCTTCCTTCACGGGGACGATCTGATGTGCGCCGCGAAATCGTTGGCCATCCGCCCAAATGACCGTAGGAGCGAATGGTCGATAAACGTCCGATTGCGTCACGGCGAAAACGTTCTCCGCCATGGCATAGCAGGATTGCAGAGCATGGCTCCTCAATCCGATGGCGGCGAACACGTTCTGAAACTCCAGCATGCTACTGGCTCGAACCGGCTCGGAACAATTGATCAGGGCGCGAATCGAGGAGAGATCGTACTGCGCCCATCGGCTCTGCGGCACGCGTCGGGGCACGAACTGAAAGGCGAAATTCGGCATCCATGCCAGCGTGCACTTGCACTCGCTGACGATCTGCAGCATCGCTTCTGGTTGCATCACCCAGTCGAGCGGCGACTGCATTACAACCGGCATGTGGCAGACCATGGGGAGCATGAAACATGCGATCAGCCCCATGTCGTGGTAGAGAGGTAGCCAGCTATAAACGCTGTCGGTCGCGCCATCAATCTTCAGCGCTTGCGCCAGATGTTCGATCTGGCGCAGCACAGCGCCGTGAGTCAGAGCCACTCCTTTCTGCAGTCCAGTTGTGCCTGCCGAGTGCTGGATGAACGCGAGGCTGTCGGCTTGAATCGTGGGAAGAGGAAATTCTTTCAGGTCCCCGGGTTCCTTGCCCGCCCCCGCTCGAAGCAGCTTGGTTTCGTCGCTGAGGGATACATGGCCAAGCATCTCTTCTGGGAATCTTTCGTCGATGACCACGGCCTTCGCGCTCAGATTCGCAGTCACTCCGGCTAGACCTGCGCGGTACTTGGCAGGCTCGACCTTGAAATTGGGATAGGCGAGGAACGCGGGCACCGCGCCCAGCATCATCGCGCCGACAAATGTTGTCATCGCGGGAATGCCCTGCGGCATGAGGACGACGACTCGGTCCCCGGCGGTCACGCCGTGATCGCGGAGCACTCCAGCCTGACCGCGGGCGCGGCGGCGGAACTCGGCAAAAGTCACCGTCTCGCGCTCGTCTTCGTCGATCCAGGCAGTGACGAAGGGACGCTCGTCGGGAGCTGCATCGAGAGCATCGATGAGATTGCGGAAGCGAATCACACGACATTGTATTCGATGATGTCGAGCCCCCTTGCAGCAAGCATTCTTAGCGGCGTCCTTGTAAGCACCGAGGCTCCCCTTTATTCTTGTTCGCTGATCTGCAACGGGATTTTCACGCAAGGGAGGAATGTTGTTACAAGCGATCCTGTACGCTCTGGTGTTTGTGCTGTGCGTGGTGGTCTTCGCGAAAATCCGCTCGCGAACGATAAGACAGGCTGTTCTTCTGATCGCCAGCTACGCACTCTACCTCACTTGGGGACTCTGGTTCGCAGCCGTTCTTCTAACTTCCACGGCGATGAACTACCTGGTTGGGGCGTGGCTCCGGCGCAAGCCGACCGCAGCCATTTTGTGGGCAGGCATTCTTCTGAACCTGGCGTTGCTGAGCACTTTCAAGTACCTCCCGGAAATCGCGGTCCACTTCCCTCTCTCGTCGTTGCAGAGATTCTCGCATCTGGCACTGCCATTGGGACTCTCGTTCTGGACCTTCCAGGCCATGAGCTACCTGTTCGATGTGTATCGTGACGAGGAACCCGACCCGACGTTCTTCGAGTTCGCCCTGTACATGGTTTTCTTCCCGGTAACGATCTCCGGGCCAATCTGCCGTATGCCCGACATGCTGCCGCAGTTCCGCTCCGGGGTGACCACGTCGTGGAACAACATAGGAACGGGGTTTCGCCGCATTGCCACCGGAGTGTTTATGGTGCAGTTGGCGAAGCTCCTGGGAAGGGGAATCCTGTCGGGCGACGGAATCAATTCTGGATTCGATCACGTGACGCGCTGGAGCGGCGCCGATGTCTGGTGCCTGGCACTGGGATCCGGTTTGCAGCTTTTTTTCGATTTCGCCGGCTACTCGCACGTCGCCATCGGCGCCGCGCAAGCGCTGGGGTTCACTCTGCCCGAGAACTTCGCCCGCCCGTTCCAGTCGACTACGCCCTCCGTCTTCTGGACGCGCTGGCACATGTCGCTGTCGTTCTGGATTCGCGACTACGTTTTTCTTCCGCTCGCTACGTTGCGCCGAGAGGTGTGGTGGCGCAATCTCGCGCTGGTGATCGCGATGGTCCTGTTCGGACTGTGGCATCAAGCCAGCCTTCTCTTCCTGTTGTGGGGTTGTTATCACGGGGTGCTGCTTGTTCTGCATCGTCAGGTGCAGCAAGCGCAGCGCAAGTTTGAGTGGAAATCTCCGGCAAACCTCTGGACGCCAGTCTCGTGGATCGCCACCATGGCTCTGATCAACCTGGGATGGATCTTCTTCCGCGCCAAATCCCTGTCACAAGCGAAACAAATGCTGTCGGCGGTCCTGTCGCCGGCAAGCTATGGCTCGCATGTTCTGACGGGAAGCCTCTATCTCCTGGTCGCGGCTCTGGCCGCAGGATACGGGATCGCACTGCTGGTGATCGACGCCCTCAATCACTACTCGGCCGAGGAGGAAGACTCCACGACCGGACCGCGTCCGGGAGTCGTCGCGCTCCTGGCTCGCTGGCGCTGGTTCTGGCTCCCACCTCTCTATGCCGTGGCGCTACTCTTCTTGTTGATCGTGACCCTGACCCAAGGCGCCAACACTGCCCAATTCATGTATCGGCGGTTTTGAACAGCCTGTTCTCGGACTATTCCACCAGCATCCCATCCGGCGTAAACACCGGGAAGCCGTCCCAGGGCCGGGACAGGCGTAACTGCGCGACCGCGGCATCGCGGTTGTGTTCGAAGAGGAAGAGACCGTAGTTGTAGTGTAAAACCCGGTCATCCGGATCCTTCCGGATCGCCCATTCGTATTGGGCCGCCGTTTCATCCGGGCTTTCGCTGGGCCCCTCCGCTTTGAGCGTCAACCGCAAGATCTGATCGGAGTGGTTAATCTGATTAGTAAAGGGCGGCCTTTGTAGTCTCTGCAGCATCTCGTTCGTAATGCGTAACCGGTCGTGACCGGTGAATGCCAGCAACTGTTCGCACTCTTCCTCCGACGGGACGCCGCCAGGGTCACTCGGCCGTCCAGCCTCCACCGGCAGCTTATCTGCAATCTGAAGAAACATCGCGCGCGCCAGAAGGTAGTTGCCGAGAGGAGTCATGTGCACATGCTCATACACAAGTTCGCTGCCGATGATCCCGTTGCTGTCTTTGGAATCGGAAAATATCTTCTCAGCGTCCACCAACTCCGCGCCCGGGGACGAAGTCGCCACCGCGCGATTGATCTCGTTGATCTTGCTGTCGGCTCGGAAACGCAGTGTATCGAGATCACGCGCTCGAACAAAATGCTCGCGAGCGTCTCCGTATTCGCCCAGCATCCACTGGCTGCGAGCGATCCGGAATTCGAGTTCGGCATACTGGCCATCGACCCTGGCCGCGGCCTGATACAGCCGCAAGGCCTCGCTGTACGATCGGGCTGCTTCCATGTCCGACCCCTGCTCGACCAGTCCCGACCAAACCCGTAAATCCTCCGGCGACAGATCCTCCCGGTGCTGCGATCCGAACGGAGCACAATCTTTCAGATTCGTGGCGACCGTACTGACAATAACCCGGGCGCCCGACTTGCGAGCCACGTCCACAGTGTCCCGCAGGTTCCGTTCAAAATTTTCGTAGGCATACTTCATGAGCGGCGAACTCGCTCGAACCTGCTTATCGAGAAACATCTCCATCCCGGTCCATTCGCGCTTCTCGGTTCCCACCTTGGTGAGCAACTGGCCAATTCGCGTGGAGCGGACAAAGATGCTGCTGCGGATCACCGGCATCCGCATGCCGGATGATGTAAGCGCGGTGCCGGGGCCATAAGGCCCGACAACTTCATTGTTGCCCGAGTAGATGATGAACAGATTCGGACGCTGCTTGGCCAATCCCTGGGCGATCGGCAACAGCACGTGGGAGTTGATGGCCACGCTGCCCGTGTTCACCACTTCGAACTTCATCGATGGGTAGCGCTCCCGCAGCATCACTTCCAAGTACCGGCTGAAGGCGTAGGCGGGATCGGGGTCGCCCATCGCCGCCGATTCTCCTAGGACAAAAATTCGGAACGTCTCCTGCGGCTTTTGCGCCGGAATCGAGTATGCCTGCGGCGTCTTGATCATGCCGGGCGGAAAGAACGGAGCGGGGAAAAACAGGTTGTAGCAAGACGCCGCATGGCCTTGCACCGTGCAGGGCTCGGTAAGTTCGGTGGAGAATCCGACGCCGAACAGGTGCAACGATGCTTCGATCCCAACCAGCAACAAAAGAGGCACGATGATGGCGCTGGCAATCCGCGGGGCCCAGTAGCGAGCGCCCCGACTGGCGCGTTGGTGGGTCGTGAGTGCTGGGTCTGTAGGTACCTGCATCTTCCGTTTCGCTGTGATCTGTTGCTTGCACGACGCCAGGCACGATACAGGGCTGGACTAGATCTGATTCCGCGGGCCTAATCGCGGTGTCAGACCTCTCATTTCGTCCAGCCCTGCCGGTTCCCAAGCATGCGTTATTCCGCTCGGAAGCGAAAAAACGTTATGCCGCGGAAAAACGAAGTATCGGCGCAGATGCACGTCGCAACATGGTTCACCGGGCCCTGATTCCCTTGAGCTTACCCGGAGTGGTCGTGGTCGCGGTTACCGTCCCATCCGGATTGTGCGCAACCGAATGACACATCAGCGTACAGGTATTCGTGCCCCGGTTGTAGGCGATGGGAGAACCGTTATTCGGTCCCACCACGTTGGCGTCGAAATTCACCATCCGTTCCCCGGTCACGGTTGGAGAAGTCGCCCCCATACCGTGGGCCGTATGACAAGTCGAGCAACTAAAACCATTTTGCGATACATGCAGGCTGTGCTGCGAGAAGCTGGTGTTGGCCAGGATCTGGGTCAGGTCGTGGCACTTCGCGCACATCGAGTAAGGTCCGGCCGGCGTCAGATCGGGGTTGGGAAACAGATTGCTAACAGGTCCTCCCGGCGCTGCAGCCTGGCTGAACTGGTAGTTGCGCTCCAGAATGTGAGCGTTGACGGACCCATGCGGGCCATTGGGCCCGCTGCCCCCAAACTCGCGATTGTCATCACTGTTGTGGCAATCGCTGCAGAAGATACGATTTCCGACTGCGCGCGCCGAAGTCGTGCCGTTCTCATTCAGCATGTTGACCAGCAAGCTGGGCTGCGCCAGAGGACTGGTTCGATCGTGCGTCACAGGATGACTCGACGTTGCCGTCGACGCCAGTTCCGGAATAATGTTCAACTGATCCGGCGCAGACACCACCCGCTGCGGTGCGTATCCGTAGATGATGAGCCGCTGCTTGCCCGTGCCGGTCCCGTGACAGCGCAGACAATTCTCATATTGATTGATCGCTGGAGTCAGCACGGTCACGCCATCCAACGCGCTGACGCCGGTCACGCCCGCCTGCGAGAGCCGCAACGCTGGAGGCGCCGCGAACGCTGTCACCTGGTTGGAGGCATGCGCATTATGGCAGTCGACGCATGTTGTGTGACGATTGTTGTTCAGCACCGCCCCTTCGGCAGCATCGTGGTAGTTATTCCCCGAAGGCAGTGGATGACCCACTTTCGCTGCGCCGGAAATCTCGGCCATCACATTCGGAATCGCGGGCGACAGGAATGTTCCCCCGCCGTGGCAAGTCATGCAGGACTGCGTCACTGGATCATTGCCGGTCGCCACCGGCGCTGCAGGCCGCAGCAACCGCGCGGGCGCCAGCGAATTGTGCTGCATGTGACAGGATGAGCATGCGTTCACTCCGACGCTAATGTACGGACCCGCATGTGCATCGGGCGAGATCTGGTTCGTGGCTACTTGATGAATGTTGTTCGCCCACCCGGCAAGGGGGTTGATTTGCCCCTGGACGACTCGCGTCGGATCGTGGCAGGCCAGACACATCTGCGCATTCGAGCTGTCCCGCACCAGGAAGTTCTGCGCGATCTTGTCGATCGCCTGGGTATGCGGATCGTGACAACTCGTGCACTCGATATTGCCGTTGACCAGTTTCACAGCGCCGGTGGGATCGGCCGTCTTACCTTGCGTCGTCAGCGATGCCGCCAGATTCGCCGCGTCCTTCAAAGGGGTCACGAGACTGAAGGGGTGCGACCCGGTCAATGTGGTTCCGAACGAGTCGGCACTATTCAACTGTCCCGTCACGGGCAACTGGCCATAGGCGGCGGATTGCCCCACGCCCACGGTCCCGTCATGACAACTCAGGCACAGACTGCTGGTCAGCCCCAACGTCGGCTGCGTGTTGCCCTGCTCGTGATAGGTCGTGCTGTTATAGGGTGTGTATGCCTTCTGCGAGAGTTTCTGGTTCCACAGTGGGGTTACGCCGCCCAATCCGCTGTGCGGGGCATGGCAGAACGTGCAGCCCAGACTTCCCTGCGAGTACACCGACGCACCACTGGCTGCGCTCAGGTTATGCGCGCCTAGCACGTCGCTGTTCACCTGCGCCATCGCCACACCCTGAGCCAGCGCCAGCACGCAAGCCGCCGTGCAAACCAATGACAGGATCGTCTTCACGGTTGCCTCCTGTCCGCCGCCTGCGCTAGTGCGTAGTAGTGAAACACCTGGACCCGGCGGTTAAACGAGTCGACCACGTAGATGCGGTCCTTGCTGTCAATCTCGATTCCGGTGGGTAACTGGAACTCGCCCGCTCCCGTTCCCTTTTGCCCGAAGTAGTACAGCAGCCGCCCCTCATTGTCGAAAACCTGCACCATGCCCCACTGCGCATCGACCACGTACAAATGCCCCTCGGAATCGAACCCGATACCTTTGGGACGAAACATCCATCCCGCCCCGTCTCCAACCTTCCCGATCGCGTAGCGGAATGTGCCGGAGCGGTCGAGCACCTGCACGCGGAAGTTCATGGCATCGACGACCACCAGATCTGGGCCATTCAGCCGCAACTCCGTCGGAAAATTAAACTCTCCGTCGCCCGTGCCTGGTTTCCCGATTACCTGCAGGACGCTGCCCTGCATGTCCATCATGTAAATCTTATTGCGCAGCGTGTCGGTCACATAGATGTGCTGCGCGGCCGAATCCACCGCGATGCCCGTCGGACGCTTGAAATATCCTTCGCCACCCTTCAGACTGCCGACCGCCCGCCGGAACTTTCCATTCGCGTCGAACACGAACACTTTGCCCGAACCCGAGTCGGTCACGTAGATATTGTCCTGCGCGTCGACCGCGACACATTGCGGCGTCAGCATCCGGTCCTTACCGGCGTCGCGGCGAGAAATGAATTTGTACTTTTGCTGGGCGAAATCGAAAATATGCACGCCGGCGGCGCCCGTGTCAGTCACCAGAATCCGTCCGTGCGAATCCGTCGCCACACTGTAGGGACTTACCAGATAGTGGAAGTCCGGCTCGCCGGCGATGACATCGACCACCCGCGTCCAGAAACTTCGCTTGGGCTTGACTTCGCGCTCCAGGCTGAAACTGCGCTCGAAAGTTAGTTTGCGCCCGCCGTCGAGCAGCAGGTCCGGCGGAGGCGGCTGGTTGATCGTTTCCTTTGGACGCTTCGCGGCCTCAGCCTCCGGCGCCAGCAACCCCGCCAGAACAGCGATGCAGAGTCCGGCGCACAAAGTTAGCTTGCTCAGCCCGCTTAAAAGAAGTCGAACCATCTGGTTATCCCGACGAAGAATGCCGTCGTACTGGCTGGCGCTCCGACCGCACTGATTCCTTGGGTGAACTGAGTGTATCCTGCCTGCAGTCCGATTTTTCTCAAATGGTACTGCAGTTGAGCGTTGAAGATCTCAGTATTGTTGTGCGAGGTCGTGCTACCGATGGTGTTGCTGATGGCGCGGTTGAAGCTGCCCGCTATCACCAGTCGCCGGATCGGCGTGACCGAGACTCCGCCTCCATAACTGGTCCCGCCGAAGAAGACGAAATCGTTCAATCCCGGTGTCGGCGGCGGCCCCACCAGCCCACCAGCGCCCAGCAGCGAGATGCCATTGGATTTGATGTAGTTGCCGGTTAGGCTGAATTTCCGCATGCTCATCGCAGTCGAATACCCCTGGCTGCTGTTGCTCGTGCCGCTGAAATTCGTCAGGCCGCTGTGCGATCCGTTGAAGGCCGCCGTCCACGTAAGTCCCCCCGCCAAACGGCGATGCAGGTTGGCGCTGTAGTTGTAGTACGAGGTCGTGTAGGTCACCAGCAGCGTCTGCACGTTCTGCGCGTAGCTGAAGGCCCCCGCTGTCTGCCATCCCTTAACGCGATGGTAGTAGTTTACGGTGCCGACGAATCCCACCGCATTGGTTCCCTGTCCGTTGGAACTGTCCACCACCGAGCCTGAGAAGGTGAACATGTCGAACAGCCTCTTGCCATAGTTCAAGGTGCCGCTGATGTAGCTCCCAGTGTAGCTCTTGCCGAAATAATACTGATCGTAATAGGTGGCCTGCGTCTGTCCCGAAAGGTAGTGGGTGAACTGATAGCTGGCTCCTCCACCCACCGTTGACGAGTGCGATCCCGATCCCAAACTCAATCCCGGCACCACCGTTCCCGTACCGACAAGATTCTGCGTCAGGTAGCCGGTAAGGTTGTCGGTATAGTTCTGCGTCGCGTTCAGGCTCAGCTTCTGCGTGGGGTGAAAGCTGGCGGTGGAGGTCTCGGTATTGTCCGTATAGCTCGAGGTATTTGTGTTGTTCCCCTCGGCGGAGAAATAGTTGCTGCTCGCCGTCGCCCGATTGAAATTGATGGCAAACATGCCGTGGACCGGCAGGTTGTGCTGCGCGCCGAAACCGAAATCATGACCAGACGAGTCCTGAACCGATTCTCCCGTCCCCGCCAGGAATTGCGGAAATTTCGAGTTCAGGCTGTTGCGGTCGAAGAAACTATTGAGGTGAAAGCCCGCCAGTTGATAGGTGGAGTGCACGTTAAACAGGCGGGTGCTGGAATCGGATTCCTGGTCGGTCCCGTAGATTGTGCTGTGGCCGCTTCCCTCTGAGTACCCCACCGAGAGCGTGGGCCAGTCGGGAAGCAGCGCACTCCAGTTGACCCCGAACCCTTGCCCCTTGCCGTAGGTCGTGAAGTTCGGCTGCCCGGTCAGGCCGAGTGTTCCGGTGCTGTTGGCGTCGTAGTGGTAGCTGACCGCACCTGGGAAATGGCTGCCCGTGAAAAAATTCGCGGTCCCGTTAACCCCTCTCGAGCCCGTCAGCGACTGGTAGCTCGAATCGGCCCGGGACTGGTTCCAATAGGGCGTTGCTTCGAAGGATAGAAAATTAGGGTTGTAGTAGGAACCCGAGATCTTGCCGTCGAATCCGAAGTCCAACCCATGGTTCGAGGGGATAGCATCCCCGTAGGCTCCAGCGTAGCCGAAAGTGAAGAGCCCTCCCGCATTCAGTTTCGTGTTCTCGCCGACTGTAACTTGCGCCGACGCTAGCTGCGCTACCAGCAGAACCGCCAGGCCGACGATGCTCTTTGTTCCCTTCATGAGACTGCCTCCAGCCAGAGGCCCAAAGCCCAATTTCCCTTACTGGTACAAAGGCACAACGATTGCCAAAGGAGCCCGCCTCCTCGGTTTGTGAAGCCCATGAAAACAAGGCACTTGCTACCTTCCGGGAGACACCTCGCGGTGATAACCGCCACTCGGTGCGGCATATCACCCGGCCTGGGGTGTTGAATGACTCAACAAGGAAGAAACGGAAGGAAATCAGAGGAAGGCAGGGCGCCGCGCTTTGCATTACCGGCATCTTGCCGCCTGTCGCGGGCGCCTGTTCCGAAATAGCCGAGGGAGCATCTCCCTCGCCCTCGATGCCACGGACCTTTAACTCACTTCAATCTTCGCCTTGGCGCGCAACTGCTTGGCTAGATTGGAACGCAACCTCTCGTACTTGCTCTTCTGCAACTCCGTCTTCAGATCGTTCTTAACCTCCGATAGGGGCTTCTTACGCGCCAGGGCATGAGCATTCAATCGGATGATGGTGTACGCGCTCTCAATCTGGATCAACCCGCTGACTTGCCCCGCCTGCATAGCCTGCAACGTCTTGACCACCTGCGGCGGCAACTTGTCGCTGGGCACAACCTTGCGGTCTCCCAGGTTCACCCGGTAGTCGTCCTCGGAGATTTTTTCCGCCAGCAGCCCGAACTCCTGATAACTCTTCGTCGCCTTCGCCTGGCGCAGCGCGTCCTCGGCCTTCGTCCGCGCTTGCTTCGCCTGCTCGGCGCTGGCCTTGAGCGGTGGCACCACCGAAATGGTCTGGAAGGTAAACGTCTCTGATTGTTTGAAGTGATCCGCATTCTTCTCGTAGTACGTTTGCAGTTCGGCCGGCGACACAGCAGACCTGAGTTCGACATCGGTCTTCAGGATTTGTTCGATCAGCATCGAGCGTCGCATCTGCTGCCGCAGTTGTTGCTCGGAACCGTGCATCTCGGTCTGCAAGTACTGCTGGTATTGGTCGGGACTGTTGAACTGTTTGCGAAAATCGGCCTCCGCGCGATTCAGTTTCTCGGCCGGAACCGCGAGCTTGCGCCGCACCGCTTCCTGGTACACCAACTCCTCAAAAATAATCATCTCCAGCGCGCCCTGACGAATCTCCGCTTCCTGCGCCTTGGGAAAACCGTTGTGCTGTTGGGCGTAGGGGAAGATGGCATACATCTCTCGCAACAGATCGCGGTCCGTCAGCACAGCGCCGTTGACCCGAGCCACCGGTTTGTCGCTCACCTGAAGCGGTGATGTTTGGGCAGCAGGCGTGTTCGCGATCACGGTCGGCGCGTGTGAGGCCACCTGGCCCGAAGCCGCCGAGAGTGCCATTGCCAGGAACGCACAGATTGGGAGTTGGTATTTCATATTTCCTCGCTTGCTGGTTCAAGAAAAAAGGGGAGAGTAAATCTCTCCCCTCTTTCTAACACCCGCTTCGGTCTACTGGAAGACCGTCTTGATGTTGTTGGTGTTGTTGGCTTCGTTCGCCTCGCCAAAGTGGCACTGGCGGCAGAACTGCGTCGTCGAAGGCGCATTCGTGTTGGCCACGTTGTTGATGTTCGGATTGTACGGGCCATTTACGAAGAAGAACGTGTTGTAGAACTTGCCGCCGCCATCAGCCGCGATTTGGCTTGCTGCGGTGGACGTGTACACGGTCATCACGTGCTGGTTGTGGCAGGTGGTGCAGAGCACGTAGGGTAAGCCAGCGGCTGTGGTGCCCGTAGGAGCAGACCATTTTCCAGGCGCTAGCGCCGGCCATCCGTAGTTGGCTACGAATTGGGCGTAAGGGGTGCCTGGGGTCACGCTCAAGACTCCAGCGGTATTAACCAAGCCGTTGCCGACTCGGACGGTGGCCTTCTGGCCCACCGGGTGATCGTTGGTGTAGTTGCTAGCCGTGGTTCCGTCGTTTCCGAGTAAGGTCGGAATCGGCTGGCTGCCATAGGCAGTATTGGTCAGAAGACCAATTCTCTGCTCGTATGACACATTGGCCATCATGTTCTTCGCGGTCACGGCGCCATCGTGGCAGCTCAGGCAGAGTAGGATGCCGCCGACTTCCGCGCTTCCCGTGCTGATGCTGGAAGGCAGGACTTCCGTGAAGCTTCCGTCGTCGCCAAACGCGATTGTTGCACCATAGAGCGGGCTAGCGTCCTGACCCCACAATGCATAGCTGCCGCTGTCGGCAGCACCCTTTTGGCCGGAGCCAAAGGCGCCGCTGTGTGGTTGGTGACAACCCGCGCAACCGCGGCCGTTGTTATTGTGTGCGCCGAGGACGTCAACCGGTGACGTCGCGTTCTGCGCCATCACCAAGCCCCCGACTGCGAGTACGAACATTACAACCAACATCGCTTTCTTCATAAAATCTCACGACCTCCATGAATGATGTTTTGCAGATTGTTGCTAAACTCCCAGAGGCTTAGGCCGTGGGCTGCAGTTTGCGCCTGGGCGCTCGCTGCAACCGCCCCTCGACTCTCACTAGTGCAACTGGCCACCCGAACGTACAGGAAACAACCATTTCCGGTATTTTGCGCGTAAACCACTGAATCAAAAGTCTTTACTAGTGACTACTCCGCCTGGCCAGGATTGGGTGAACTCACGGGAACTGGGGGAAAAGCACCACTTGCCAGTCCCGGTTGGTCAAATCCCTCAGTTGCAAAGAACCACATCGGAGGTGTTGCGAAACGCAGCAGTCGGGCGCGGGGTCGCCCGCACAGAAACAGATCTTCTGTTGAATTCTTAGGGTGTCGGAGGGCACAACGGCGCTAGTCTCGCCTCTACTTGCTCTGCGGACTCTTGCCTTCGGCTGCTGGCGCTACCGCTGGCACTGGCTCTTTATTCCCAGCGCCGGTTTTCTTCAGGCGCTGCTCTTCCCGGTCTTTGCCTAGCTGAACAGCCTCGGCGTCAGTTACATAGCGAAACTGCTGCACCCTGCCAGGATACATTTCCGACGTGAACACCCGGTTGTTCTTGTCAGTGGCGATGCCGACCAGTCCCTGAAACTGACCCGGTAGCAGACCGTGGCCGCCAAAAGTGATCAGTAACTGCGCATCACGGTTGAAGACCTGAACCCGGTCCTGCATGCCGTCCGCCACCCAGATGTGTCCATCAGAATCAATCGCCACCCCCTTGGGCCGCGCGAAGTATCCCGGGCCATCGCCAGCTTTGCCGAACGTGCTCATGAACTTGCCGTCGGCATCGAAGATCTCGATGCGGTTGTTCAACGTATCGCAGACGTAGAGATTGCCATCCGGATCAACCGTTACGCCCGTAGGTTTCGCAAAGTCGCCCGGCGTGGTCAGTTCGTGATTGTGTCCGGTGGTACCGATTTTGCGCAGCAGCTTAAAGCTGTCGGCGTCGTAAACCAGCACCTGGTCCAGCTCCACGTCAGCTACATAAAGCAGGCGATTCTCTTTGTCGATCGCCATTCCAGCTGGCTCAACCATCCCATCCGTGATGACGTCGTCGGCCTTGTGGTTCGGGTCGAACACCAGGACATGACGAAGGCCGGGATCGGAAACAAACAGGCGGTCATTGTCGTCCATGGCCAAGCCGATAATGCGCACGAAATGCGCGTGGGTCTTGTTCTTGATCAGGTCCACTTCGCGCGTTTCGGTGTTGAAGATGAAGATGGCTCCCACCTTCTGGTCTGCCACATACAAGTTGTTTTTGGAATCCACCGCCAGACCGTAAGGCTCGGCCAGCTGAAAAAGAACTTTCGCATTATCGCTGGCCACCTGCGTGCCTGCCAGGCGGTCCATCCATTTCTGTTTCTTGCTGTTGGGAGTATCGACCTGCGAGAGCTTCTGAGCTGAGTAAAATGCCTGATAGCGGATACGCGCGATGGCAGGCGGGTTCGGCCACACGATGTTGGAGTAATCGATGACCCCGGTCTTCTTCGGCTCGTCGCCCTTCTTTTTCTTCTTATCTGCAAAGGCACCCACGGGCGCAAGCAGCGTCAGGCTCAGAAGAACCAAAACCGCGACCAGACTCTTGCGGCTGCAAATCAACCTTGCGCTATCCGACATCGCATTCATTTTCTTCATGGGGACTATCTCCGCGTCAGGTCTTTGTGGCAACTGGAACAGAATGCCAAGTTGTTGGCCTGGTCCTTGATCAGCAGATCGGGCTGAGCCGAGGAGTGCGGCTGATGGCACGACAGGCAGTTGATCTTGGCTCTCACCTTCGTAATATCGGTTGGATCGACCACGTCGGAAACCGGGTGGCCTTCGATTGGATGTCCGCGGCCGTATTTCAACGGCAGCACCACGACTTTGTTCTTCGTGAAATAGTCTTCGGGAAGTTTCACGCTGCCATTGAAAATCGTGAACAGGTGCTCGGCCTCGAGCTTCTTCGGTTGTGAGTCAGGTCCGTGGCACTCCAGGCAGAGCCCATTTACATCCTTGGCACGCAGCAGATGATCGTTCTCGCTGCCATGGGGCTCATGGCAGGTCGCGCATCCCTGCTTGAAGGCCGGCTGATGCAGAACGTGCTTCTTGGCTTGTTCGGCCTGGTCCGTGTGGCAGCCCAGGCAGATTTCCACTGCGGTCGTCTTAGGCAGCCCCGGCTGCCGGCTGGCATGCGGATTGTGGCAATCCGTGCAGTCACCCGCTGCTCCCGGATGCGGCACTTTGGCTTTATCGATTTTCCCGGCCTGGTCGCTGTGGCAGGTCACGCAAATCGATTTCACATCCGTTTGTGTGAGCACCACTTTGCCATCTTTGGCGGGCGCATGGCACAGGTCGCATGACTTGTCCGCGAACGGCGGATGCAGAAACTGCCGCATCAGCTTCGGGGCAGCCGACTGATGCGGATCGTGGCAACTGGTGCAGTCGGCCGTGGCGAAGGGCTGATCGTGATGCGCCTTCTGCAGGCTTGCGTCCTTGACATCATGGCAGTCAAGGCAGAGTGCCGGAGCGCTCTTGGTCAAATGAAAGTCAAACTCGGCCTTGCCGGTCTCTCCGGTCTTGTGCGTCGTGTGGCAGGTGTCGCATCCCATGTCGAGCGCGGCATGGCGGCTGCCTTTCTCGGGCACGTTCAGCGCCTGCTTGTGGCAATCAAGACAGAGATTCTTGCCCTTGTCACCCGACGTGGCTTTCAGTAACTGATTCTTGTTGTCGCTGGTGTGCGGGTCGTGACACTTGATGCAGTCGCGCACGGCCGGAGGATGCACCGTCCCTTTGATCGTGGCGGCGTCCTTTTCGGCGTGGCAACTGAGGCAGAGGGCCTGCGGCGTCGAGGTGATGAGCTTAATTCGGGTAATGTCCTTGTTGACCCGAACCTCATGACAGCTCAGGCATCCCGTGGCGATCGCCGAGTGGACAGCCTTGCCCTTCGACTTGTCCTCGTGGCACTCGAGGCATTTTGCCGAGTCGACATTCTTTTCGAGCGGGACCGGATGCTCTTTGGCCAACGCCGGCGCTATCGCGATCACAAAAACGAGAGCCAGTAGCTGCAAGAGACGGGGGAGGGCCTGCGCGAACTTCGCGCGCTTCGAGAACGCACGGCTTCGAGATGCTGGGAGCATTGGCAACCATAGCATGTGCACGATCCTCGCCTTAGTGATGTGGAATAACTGCGTTGTCTCCAATTGAACTGTAAATTATTGCAACAAATCACTTTCTAACTTACACCCTGTAGTGACCGGATTCTTCGGCCGCTGGACTCGTGCTCCCGCGATGGGCCTTCTCCCACACCCGGTCGGTGAAATCACGCACGTCTTCCTAAATCTCGGCAAGAGCTCCATTCCGACTGATTTTCGCGCGATTGTGACGGAAATCACACACTTGCCGGCAGCGTTAAATCGCAGGGACGCTCCTCGAAGATGAGTGTTATGGCTCATCTGAGGCCTTCGAACTGCCTGAATACTTAACCTTAACCCATTGATCCCACAAGACATGGAAGCAAATCCAGACGTTGGCGCGGAACGTGCATCGCAAGATGCGAAGAGGAAAGATTATGGTCCCGTCACTTCGTTCCGCGTTCCGCAAAATCTGGCAGACCCTCAGTTCCATCAAAACCGGGGTCGTTCTGATCATCCTGGTCGTCATCTTTTCCGCGGCGGGCACGGTCATTTTGCAGCGCCCGATTACAGATCCCGACGATATGCAGCGCGCCTACTCGCCGGCCATGCTGCGCTTCTTCGACGCTACGGGCCTGAGTGACATTTTCCATACGCGCTGGTTCATTGCCTTGATGATGCTGGTGAGCCTGAGCATCATCGCCGCGTCGGTGCAGCGCTTTCCCAACGCGTGGCGATACTTCGCGCGTCCCTACAAGAGTCCCGACGAAAGCTTCCGCAAGGCCCTGCCCACGCAGGCACAGATTCCGATCGTCGATGAAGAGCAGGGACTGAGCGCCGCCGAACGCGGCTTTCGGCACCTCGGGCTTAAGACCGAACGGATCGTACGCCCCGACAGTTTCTCCCTTTTCTCCGAGCGTAACCGCATGTCTGAGATGGCGGTCTACATCGTCCATGCCAGCCTGCTGCTGATTCTGACCGGCTACATCGTGGACGCACTCTATGGCTGGCGCGGATTCCTGACGCTGTCTCCGGGGACGGTGAGCAATCAGGTCGAGATGAAAGACGGCTCGCTGCGGACCATTCCGTTCTCGATCCGTTGTGATGGCACGGGCGAAGACACTTACGCCGACGGCACGCCGAAGCGCTGGTGGTCGAAGCTTGCCATTGTCGATGCCGGTCGCGAAGTGTCGCGCAAAGAGATTGTGGTCAACGATCCCCTGGTGTATCACGGCCTGCGTTTCTACCAGGCCAGCTACGGCCGAACCGGGAAACTCGACCAGTTGATTCTCAACGCAACTCCCGCAAACGGTACCAAAGGCACGCCGCAGGAAATCTCTTTGGCGTTGAACCAGACCGTTGCCCTCGATGCCGACACCACCGTGCAGTTGGTGGAGTTCATTCCTGACTTCGTGGTACAGGACGGTCGAGTCTACGCCCGCAGTAGAGACGTAGTGAATCCTGCGGTTCACATGATCGTGAGTTCGAAGAAAGCAAACACCAGAGTGAACGTCTGGCTGCCCGCGATTCCCGGTGTCGACGAGAATGCGTCCTCCCCCTACATTCTCGACCCGAAAGACTTGAAGACCGGCCTTTACACCGGACTGCAGGTCTCGCACGAACCCGGCCAGTGGGCAGTGTGGGGCGGAGTCGTGCTGATGGCCGTCGGCCTGACCTTTGTTTTCTATGTGGTTCACATGCGCTTCTGGGTCGTTCCCGTACTCGATGCGCGCGGCCGCACCCTGCTGTGGGTCGGCGGCACCGCAAACCGCAATCGCGATGCGTTCGAACAGAAGTTCAAGAACGTGGTGGAACAAATTCAGAAGGAATTGAAATCGGGGTCAGTGGCCTCCGCCCAGACGCAGACCACAGAGATCTCAGGAAAATCGATCGCCGGAAGGTGAGTCCGGCTACGGAGGACGTGTATGGCACGCGCAAAGATTGAACAGCATCCCGCGACCGGTACAACGCTGGTCGTAATGGTGGGTCTAGGTATTGCTTTCTTGCTGTTCATCGCTTTTCTGAATGTCGTCAAGAGCGGAAACATTCTGAGTGAAGCCAACCTGCTTTATGCCGCCCTGGTTTTCTACGCCGGTGCGGGAGCTTTATACCTGGGCTTTGGCGTCACTGGGACCGACGCCTACGTCAAGTTCGCCTCGCTCATGACGTGGGCTGGACTCCTGGCCAACACCGGAGCCGTGGCACATCGCTGGTACGAGGCCGGTCATCCGCCGTTCGCCAGCATTTACGAGATGCTTCTGGCCTTCGTGTGGACGCTGGCTGCGCTCACGCTGATCGCCGAGAAACGCTACGGCGTGAAAGTAATCGGCACCGTGACCATGCCGGTGGCAATTGTCGGCGTCATCTTGATGCAACTCCTGCCCAGCGAAGTACGGCCGCTGGTCCCAGCCCTCCAATCCACCTGGCTGCACGTTCATGTGACCCTCGCCATGCTGGCTTATGCGGCGTGCGCTCTGAGCTTCGCCCTGGCCATGATGTTCCTGATACAGGACAAGATGAAGACGGAGACCTTTCTGGCCGCCACTAGTATCTTCACGGTCGGGATCTATGCCGCAGTCCTGCTGCGCTTTGAAAAATGGGGCGGGCTCAACGTCGTGGCCTGGGATACCGAGAACAAGTCGGAGATGTTCATCTCGCGTGGCGTCCGGCTCTTCGTGACCATTCCGGACCTTGGCTGGCTGATGCTTCTGGTCTTCGCCGCCGTGGCGGCGCCGCTGGTGCTCTATATCTTGTCCCACGTGAAGAAAAATGAAAGTTTCCTCGCGATCGCTGATCGCGCAGTATTCATCAGCATCTTGCTGCAAGCGCTGGCGCTGATTTTCTTTCTCCTGCGCGCGCGCAATGGACAGTATCCCTCGCTCGACGCGGAGGGCCTGTACGCTACCAGCCTGGCAGCAAGCCCGTTCATTCTCTCGGCACTGGTCGGCGGAATCTTCGCCAACCTGCTCTACCTGCTCCTGCTGTGGCGGCGTGAAGATCTGGAGAGGTTGCTGCCTGACGCCGACGCGCTCGACCGCATCACCTACAAAACGATTTGTATTGCCTTCCCCCTGCTCACCCTGATGATCGCCGCCGGCGCCTACTGGGCCAACCGGGCCTGGGGTTCCTACTGGAACTGGGACCCCAAGGAGACGTGGGCGGCGATTACTTGGCTCGTTTATGCCGGCTATCTGCACATGCGCATCACCCGCGGCTGGCGTGGGCGGCGCGCCGCCTATTTCGCCATCCTGGGTTTCGCGGTGGTGATGTTCACCTTCTTTGGCGTGACTTATCTGCTGCCTGGACTCCATGCATATGCCTGAGACTGCACGCGAAATGACGAATCCAGAGGTCCCCACCGACGCGGGTGTCGCTGCGGCCTCGGTCCGTCCGCGGACGGGGTTCTTCAGCACTGAATACTCAAGCACCGCTTCCCAGTCTGAACCGGCTTCCAGGACGCCTGCAGGTGATGATCTCGCACTGGCGGCTGCAGGGCCGAAAAGCCCGGACCTGCCCGGCCTCCGCATCAATTGGGAAATCAAGGCGTTGGTCCCGATCGCCTGCGTTTTGCTGGGTGGAATGTTGCTATTCCTGCTGGCGACGCTCTCGTGGCGCGACCCTGAACGGCACATTGTCTTGCTGGTCGCCGGCGCCGGTGCGGTCGCCATCTGCGGCGCGCTCCTCGTTGTGCTCACTTATACCGTTCAGCGCCCCATGGTAGAACTGCAGCAGAAGATCGCCCTGCTTGGCGGTGGTGATCTCGGTGTGGCCGTCAGTTTTTCACACCGCAACGATGAGATCGGCGACCTCGGCCGCAATTTCAATCGAATGGTCGAGCAGTTGCGCGAGAGCCGTGTGGAGATCGAACGCCTGCACCGCACCCAGATGTCGCGGGCAGAGCATCTGGCAACCCTCGGAGAGATGGCTACCGGACTGGCCCATGAGATTCGTAACCCGCTGGCGGGCATCGCCGGCGTTATCGAAATCATTGGCCGCGACCTTCCCGCAACCAGTCCCGCGCGTTCCGTGGTCAAGGACGTTCGCCAGGAAATCGCCCGTATCAATCACATTGTCACGGATCTGTTGCAGACGGCGCGCCCCCATCCGCCCAGAGTCCGCAAGAGCGATCTGAATACCACTGTCGAACATGCGGTCATGCTCGGCCGCCAGCAGGCACTGGCAAAGTCCATCGAAATCGCGCTCCAAAAGGATCCCTCTCTGCCTGAAGTTGAGCACGACGGCGATCAGATCCACCAGGTCTTGCTCAACCTGCTGCTGAACGCTCTACAGGCGATCGATGAGAACGGAAAGATTACGGTCACCGTGAAGCCGCACGGAGAGATGGCGGTCGTCGAAGTTGGCGACAATGGCAAAGGTATTGCGCCCGACCACCTGCCCAACATCTTCCGCCCTTTCTACACCACGAAAGGTGACGGCACCGGCTTGGGATTGTCCCTGGCACGCCGCATCGTCGAAGACCACCACGGCCGAATCGAAGTCACCAGCACGGTAGGCAAAGGCACCGTCTTTGCCGTCGTCCTGCCTTTGCAACGCGCCGGAGTGCAGAACGCGACTTCGTAGAGAGCCTCCCCAGCCTCGACTGGGCCGCCCGCAAGGCCGCATTTCATTCCAAGGCCGACGCCGCGCTCCTGACAAAAGTGCGTACCTACCTTGGCGTTCTGCTGGCCATTCGCTAAGCCTAAGTTCGCCCGACGTAGAGTGTACGTCCGGCGTACCAGCCCCGAATTCCCATCCCCGTAGTAAGCTATCTGAGCATGCCTGCCGAGAAGATTCTCGTGGTCGACGACGAGCGCCTGGTGCGATGGTCGCTGCGCCAGAAGTGTGAAGAATGGGGATACCAGGTCTTTGAGGCGGCCGCCGGAGAGCCCGGGCTGCGCATGGCACAGCAGGAATCGCCCGATCTGGTTCTGCTCGATGTTCGCATGCCCGATCTAAACGGCCTCCAGGTCCTCGAACAACTGAAGAAGAACGGCGACGCGCGCGCCGTCATCATGATCACGGCCGACCCCCAACTGGACGACGTAAAGAGTGCGCTCAAACTTGGCGCCTATGACTTCATCGGCAAGCCCCTGGACTTCGAAGAACTACACGTCACCATCCAGAATGCGTTAGAGGCTTCCCGCCTGCGCACCGAAGTCCAGTCTTTGCGCGGTGAGGTGCGACGGCGCACGGGCTATCACGAAGTCGTCGCGGTTTCCCCAAAGACGACCGAACTGATGAGTTTCGTACAAAAGGTCGCCGCCAGCGAGGCCACCACGATCCTGATTCAGGGCGAGAGCGGCACGGGCAAGGATCTGGTGGCCAAGACGATCCACTACGAGAGCTCCCGCCAGCATGGCGCCTTCGTCGCCATCAACTGCTCGGCCATTCCCGAGACTTTGATGGAAGCCGAACTCTTCGGCCACGAAAAGGGCGCCTTCACCGACGCCAAGGCAATGAAGAAAGGCTTGTTCGAAACGGCCAACGGCGGCACGCTCTTTCTGGACGAGATCGGAGAACTCTCGCCTCTGCTGCAGGCCAAACTGCTCCGCGTGCTGGAAGATCAGGTCATTCGCCGAGTGGGAGGCGTGCGCGACATGCAGGTGGATGTCCGCGTTATCGCCGCCTCCAATCGCGATCTGGAGAAGGCGGTGCGCGAAGGCCAGTTTCGTCAGGATCTTTATTACCGGCTGGCGATCATCGCAATCTTCATCCCGCCCCTGCGCGAGCGCACCGAAGACATTCTTCCACTGGTCGATTTCTTCATCGATTGGTACAACCGTAAATTCAAGAAATCGGTACGCGGAATTACGCCGGAGACCCGCCGTTTGCTGCTGGCTCACAACTGGCCGGGCAATGTGCGCGAACTCAAGAACTCCATCGAGCGCGCCATGATTCTGGAAGACGAGCCCATCCTCCGCCCCGTGTATATGCCGTTCGCGGTTGGAGAGGCTGCCCGCAGCGGCCAGACGGCATTTGAGCACAGCAGCACGCCCGCCGATGGCGGCGGCAAACAGCTGGCGAATGGCCGCGTGCTTCCCCGGCTCTACATTCCGGAGGAAGGAACATCCTTGGAAGAAGTCGAGCGGGCTATGGTGGAACTCGCCATGCGCCAAGCCAACGGCAACCAGACCCACGCCGCCCGCCTGCTCGACATCAGCCGCGACGCTTTGCGCTACAAGCTGAAGAAATTCGACCTGGTCCCGGGTGATGAAGAAGCTGCCGACTCGGTGCCTGCCGAAGGCTAAGTTGCCGAACGCCAGGCCCGATGTTCCGTCGCAATGTTCCCGGCAAGCGGACGGGCCTTGACCGCATCAGGCCGCCTATCCAGCGTCTTACCCGGCTGTGGTTCGATCTCCGCCCGAGCGCTTGCTCTGGTACATCAACTC
>JADGNQ010000380.1 GCA_017883385.1 Candidatus Sulfotelmatobacter sp. | reverse complement strand
CACTTGAGCGAGTAGTCGGCGACGCGTCGAAGTGGGATGGACCCGCTTTCAGTTCGCCACATCCGCGCAATGGGCGTTTCCCGTCAAGTTGACTCCGAACAGGCCAACTTCCCTGTTGTCCGTGATCCAGTCGCTATCCCGAGACGTTGTTCTTGCGATGCTAAACCGTAGCGACAAGGCGGGATTTGTCTTTTACAATCGCGGCCCTGGAGGGGCTTCTCCACGAAGCAGTCATCAAATCCGAAACCGTAAACACATCACACAAAGAGCGTGGCAATATGCGACCCGCCTGAGTTTGGCCAATTTTCACTCAGTGTGCAGTGGTCCCATGTGTGCAATTCGACTAGGACCTTAGAATGGTCGTTGTGAACCGCATCCTCATCACTGGCGCCACTGGCAACATCGGCGGCCAGATTCTCTCTCAATTGCCCGCGACGGGACTGCAAGTCCGCGCGCTGGTGCGCAATCCGGACGTAGCTGGTTTGCCTCCACACGTTGAGGTGTTGCGCGGAGACCTCACTCTTCCCGAGACCCTCGATAGATGCCTGGATGGCATCGACACGGTGTTCCTGGTGTGGGTCGCACCAGCGGAGGCTGTCGCTCCCGCTTTGGAGCGGATCGCGAAGCACGCCCGGCGCATCGTATTCCTGTCAGCTCCGCTCAAAACCGCACATCCCTTGTTCCAGCAGCCCAATCCTTCCCGGACGCGTGCCGAGTTGGTCGAGCGGCTGATCGAGACGTCAGGACTCCAGTGGACGTTCCTGCGGCCAGGAATGTTCGCTGCGAATGCCCTGGGCTGGTGGGCGCCGCAGATTCGAGCCGGCGATGTAGTCCGCTGGCCGTACCTCGCGGTTCCGACGGCGCCGATCGACGTGCGTGATGTCGCCGCCGTCGCGGTGCGCACGCTCTGTGACGACGCACATTCCGGTACGGAATATGTTCTGACTGGCCCTCAATCCCTAAGCCAATTCGAGCAGATCGCCACTATCGGTTCCGTGCTCGGCCGCTCACTCCGCATTGAAGAGATCTCGCCTGAGGACTGGCTTAGTGAGCTGCCGGGATTTCTGCCCTCGTTTGTAGCGAAGTATCTGCTCGACGCCTGGGCTGCCGCAATCGGGCAACCTGCGTTTGTTACATCCACAGTCGCCGAGTTCACCGGACTGCCGGCACGAACGTTCCTCGAGTGGGCCACCAATCACGCTGCGCAGTTCCGGGCGTGATCTGCGATTTTCATCAAAGATTTAACCCTGACGAAGCGGGCCAGAGATTCCGTAATTTTCACAGATCGCCACACGGCATCTGACCGCGACGGTCATAAACGCCGCAATGCTTACGGATAGTGTCCGGTTGGTCGCCGTTCCGTCCTTGTGGCCGCGACCTGGTGGAGTTCTACAACAGCACGGGTTGGGCGTTTCTCGTCGTGCGCCGGGATAAAACTTCCATGATCGCGCTATGCGCTCACCCCTGGTTATGAAAACGAGAAGCATCGTTTTATAGGGGCTCGACTTTATCAAAGATATTGATGCCGAGCACGACACTCCATTGCAGGTTGTCGATTTTCGCCCCGAAAGATCATTCTGGTTTTATCGCCGAAGACAAGGACGTTGCCGGAATGGCGGTATAAACCCCGCGGATAAAACTGTTCCTGGCTGGCGCTTGTGTATCCCCTGATTGGAGCGAGAAGCCCGTGGAACAACTTATGCCTGATGCGCTGGCTCTTCGGTGATGAGGAGGCGATATGGGTAAGATCATCGAGCGCTGCGCCGGCATTGATATCGGCAAGCGTTTTCTGCTGTGCTGCGTCATGACAGGGGCTGCCCACGAGGAGCCCCGCAGTGAAACGCGACGCTTTGATACAACTGTCCCCGGTTTGGAGCGACTGCGGAACTGGCTTAATGACGAGCAAGTGACAGATGTCGTAATGGAGAGCACCGGATCGTACTGGATTCCCGTTTTCAATCTCCTGGAAGGCCACGTCACCATCGTGCTGGCCAATCCCGAAGAGGTAAAAAACCGGAAGGGACATAAGACTGATCGTAAAGATGCGGAGCACCTAGCGGACCTACTGCGGCACAATCACGTTAGGTCCAGTTACATTCCTGCCGAGCCGGTGCGCCAGCTCCGGGATCTTACCCGGCGTCGAGTTCAACTGACACAAGACGCTACCCGCGAGCGGAACCGGATACAGAAGCTACTGGAACAAGTCAATGTGAAGATTGGCAGCGTGCTTACGGACGTGTTCGGTGTCTCTGGGCTCCAAATGCTGTTGGCACTGCTGGAAGGGAGGGCTGCACCCGCGGAAATCGCTGGCTTGGCGCGCGGATCGGCAAAGCGTAAGGTACCGCAACTTATCGAGGCTATCGAAGGCAATCGCATGTGCGATCAGGTGCGATTCTTGATTCGCGGGTGTCTGCGTCACTTGGCTTGTTTAGAAGAGGAAACGGAGGAACTCGATGCCGAAATCCTCCGGCGCATGCAATTCTCTACGTTCCAGAAGCCCTTCACACTGTTACAAACCATTCCCGGAGTAGGCCAACTTTCGGCAGCCACGATCTTGGCAGAGACCGGGCCAGACCTTGACTCCTTTCCGACCGTTGAGCAGATGGCGAGTTGGGCGGGCTTGTGCCCAGGTAATCGGGAAAGTGCAGGCATTCAGAAGGGACCACAAACCACCCACGGCAACCCTTATCTCTGTACGGCTTTGGTGCAGTGCGCATGGGCTGCAACCCGCAAGCGCGACTCTATTTTTCGGTCCCGCTTTCAACGACTAGCACCAAGGCGCGGCGAGAAACGCGCGATTATCGCGGTGGCTCATCATATGCTGATCATTCTTTACTGCATGCTGAAACAGGGGGTGCCGTTTCGTGGCGCCGAAAACGCACCCAAACAACGGCGGCGAGAACGTCGTGCTCACCATCACTTGCGATGCCTCAGGCGCCTAGGTCTCTCGGTGGAGATTAGGCTGACTCCGGAGTCCACCACGCCCGACACAATCAGCCGGTAAGTGTTTTCGGAACAACCGGCATGTTGTAGGGGATGAAAGAGCCCTGCAGGAAAGGAGACAGCGACTCCATCCTGACCTCTAGTCTTGCGGAACCCATCGCGAGGTGAGTTTCGAAGCGTAGGCCGGAGGCATCAGTGGGCGGGGTGATTGAGCTTCGAAAAACGCCAGATCAGGATGCCGACTCCCTGACGAGTAGGAGGAAGGCAACACGGCAGCCGCGTTAGACGCGAGTG
>JADGNQ010000379.1 GCA_017883385.1 Candidatus Sulfotelmatobacter sp. | reverse complement strand
GAAGCAAGATACGGCTCAACGGAACTTTCAACGGTACGGTGCAAGCGATCAAGGTCAGGCGCTGCTTGGTTTGAGGCGCGCCACAGGACCCGACTTTCGTCCAGGACGCTTTCTGCTCGTGCAGGTTGTAGATCGTCGCGCCTTTTACCTGTTCCGGACGAATGCCGGAGGAAAGCCGAATGTGAAGATAACGAAAACTCGACGCAGGCAGCTTTAGCTGGGAGTTCGAGCCCAGTTGCTCCTTGGTGAAATCGTAGAGCGTGGACGGCGGCAACCCGACCTCCGCCCCTTTCCCCGGCGCAGCGCCACCGGACACCGAGGCCGTAGCCACAAAGTCGTGAGCCTCAAGACGAAGGCGAATGCGATCGTATTCGGCGAGGTTCTCGGTATCGAGATCGAATTCGGTGTGCCCGGAAACGCTGCCGAGATTGAGAATCTTCGTCTCCACCTCTTCGGAAGAGATTCCGGCGCGCTGCTCCGAGAGAGCGAACTGGACGGGAGAGTCTCCGTCATACAAGCGCAGATCTCCAAGATCGGAGCGCGCGTGACTCCAGAGTTCTTCGTCAACGATGAAGAAGTTCTGGCGGTCGGGCTGAGCGATGTGGACATCGCGGACATTGCTGAAATATGGAATAGCAGGCTCGGGCGGGTTGGCAACCTCCACAGCCAGCAGAAGGAACAATAGAGCCGTAAATCTCATGCGCTCGCGTCCGCTCCTGTTTTCTGTTGTGCCCGTGCCTTGGCGGAAAGTTGCAGCCAGTCCCGCTGGTAAACGAACGAAATTGCCAGCAGCAACACGCCCAGCACGATGAAGCTGACGATGCGGTATCCCTTGTCGAGTTGGGAGACGTCGTAGACGAAGACCTTCACAATGGTGGCGGCGATGAGCAGCAGAGCCTGCCAGCGAACGAAAGCTGTGCGGCGCAGGAATCCAACAATCATCAACATGGCGCCGTAGGCCATCCAAAGGGCGGAGTAGGTAAAGTCGCGCTCGATCTCGATGCGGTGGTAATCGAAGAAAACTGGCGCTCGTGATGGGAGAACCGCGGCCATTTGCCGGGAATAGTAGTCGGCCACTTCGCGACTGAGAGCGATCAGGGCAAGGGCGTTGAGGGCCACGAGCGCAATCGCGGCCACCGTGCGCGCGGAGTCATCTTCTCGCTTGGCGGCGTACCAGGCAACGGCGCCGAGGACCGCCACTGCCACGGCGTAGGTGGCCATTCGCAGGTTGAAGATGATTTGGGTGGTGTAGAAATTATCTATCAACAATAACCGGGCTACTCCGAGGATCAGGGCTCCCAGGGCGAAAGCATTCAAGAAATCGGACTTGAGACGGTTGGCCACCCAGAGAAGCACGCCGGCCTCGATGAACCAACCGATGGTGATCCAGTGGGCGTCGAGGCGAATGGGGATGGCGATCGTGATGAAGCCGAGAGCAACGGCGAGGTGCAGAAAATACAGTATCTCAGAGGCGCGGGGAGTAAGCGCCCGGGCATGCACCTGGCGACTGAGAAAGATGTAGACCGCGGCCAAGGCGAGTGCAAACCACGCCATGTAGGTCTTGTTGACTTCCTGAACCATGGCGTAAGCCTGCAGGAAATAAACTCCGGCGTTGACGAACGCGAGGACGGCTGGAATTGAGGCAAACAGAGCGATTTCACCTTCCGGTTGAGTCGCGACCAGCGGCGCGATGGCGAAAATGGCGAAGAACAGCGTGGCGAAAGTGAGGGTGAGACCGAGTTGGCTGCGGGAGTAAAACTCTGAATACCATCCGATGTAGAGCAGCAACGTGCCGGCATAACTCATGACGAGCAGGCGACGCCAAGGCTTGAACGTCACCAGGACGAGTGTGGCAACGTCGAGGATCGCGACGTAGGCAAACAGGGCGGTCTCGCGGTTCTGACCGGTCGAGAGCAGCAGGGGCGTGCTGAATCCGCCGGTGAGGGCGAAGGCGGCGAGGATCTGTGCGTCCTGCGTCCAGGCCATGGCCGCCGTAGCCGCCGTCACCGCCAGCATCATGACGAAAGCAACGCCGCTGGGAACAAGGTTGTAAACCTGAAACGCGGCCCAAAGAGAGAGATAGAGGGTACCGATGCCGACTGCTTTCAGCGAGTAAGAGAAGGCCTTGTAGCCTTTGGAGCGAAAGCTCTCACTCCACACCACCATCGCGATCCCGGCGAGCAAACCGATGGTGACGCGTCCGGCAGGACCGATCCAGTTATTGTCGAAGGCGAATTTCAGGAAGTAGGAGACACCGATCAGAAGTGCGGCGATGCCGATGCGGTTCAGCCAGTGCGAACCGATGCGCGATTCCAGGTCGGGATCCGGTTGAACGGGCAGAAGGACCGAAGGCCTCGGCGGGATGTTGGGAGGCGGGGGAAACGTTGCAGGAAACTTATCAGGCGGAGTGGCAGACAGAACCTCAGAGGGCTTGGAGGGTGAAGGAGGTGCAGGACTGGAAGCGGCGTGCCGATCGGCTGAAGGCTGTGCCTCCATCTGGAGTCTGCGCTCGATGCGATAGACCCGGGTGGTGAGGTCGGCGAGAATCTGACGAACGGCTTCGAGGTCGCTATGCGGTGTGTCCATGGCAGGACAGGGCATTATGCGCGAAACGGGTCAGGCTTGCACGATGTTTTTCAGTCAACCGGATTTCAGGGTTCATTCGGAATCGCCCGTCAGGCTGGCTTTGCTGCGCTGCCGTCTAAGCCTAGTTCCTTCGCGATCGGCTTCAGCGCTTCAATGCAGAAGGCGATGTGTTCATCCAGGTCGACGCCAAGATCAGCGGCGCCGGTGATGATGTCGTTGCGGTTGACTTTGCGGGCGAAGGCTTTGTCTTTCATCCTTTTTCGCACCGACCTGGCGTCGACTTCGGCGAGAGACTTTCCCGGCTTGATCAAGGCTACAGCGGTGATAAATCCCGCCAACTCGTCGCAAGCGAACAACGCCTTCTCCATCGGCGTATCGCGGGTGACGCCGCTGTATTCGGCGTGCGACATGATGGCTCGGCGGATTTCGTCGGAGTATCCGCGCTCTTTCAGGATTTCGTTGCCCTTATACGGATGATCTTCGGCGGTGGGCCAGCGCTCGTAGTCGAAGTCGTGAATCAGGCCGACGATGCCCCAAAGATTCTCGCATTCGGGAGAACCGTTGCCGAACTTTCGGGCGCAGGCGCGCATGCAGGCTTCGACGGCCAGCGCATGCTTGCGCAAACTCTCTGACTGGGTGACCTCAGTTAGTAAACACCACGCGGATTCG
>JADGNQ010000378.1 GCA_017883385.1 Candidatus Sulfotelmatobacter sp. | reverse complement strand
GCCGTCAAGGCGTTCCTGATGTGGGGCTTCTGGGAGGGCGCGCACTGGCGGCCCACCGGCGCCATGCTCCGGCGCGACTGGTCCGCCAAACCCAACTACGACATCTACCGCGACCTCGTCTTCAACAAGTGGTGGACCAATGCGACCGGCAAAACCAGTCGCACGGGCAGTTACACCGCCCGCGGCTTTTTAGGGGAGTTCGACATCGAAGTCAGATCCGGAGGCAAGACCAAAACCGCTCACACCACGCTCTCCAAAGACGGCTCCCGCGTGGAGTGTGTGATCGACTAGCCCGACTTTCGCGTGCGCCGTGAAAAGGCGCTGGTCCACAGCGGGAAGAATCCCGCCCGGGAACTGGTTCGCTCCACCCGGTAGCAATCGGAGCAGTAGTGGAGGTAACGAAGCTGCTGAAGCCTCCGGTGTAGAGGGTCGCGTAGGCGACTTGGCAAGTTTGCAGGCTGTAACAATCGTGAACGCTGAGCAGGCCCCGAAACGGGTGATGCAGGAGCCGACCCGCCGCGAATCGAGGGAAGGCCGACGTCGATGGGAGATGAGCGAACAGTCCCATCGGTCCTGCCGGGGTATTGGCGACGGCATGCAGACAAAGGGGACCAGACGCAACACGGGAAGCCCCAGCGGTGATCGCAGACAGGGTCAACCGGCAACTCGTAAGAGGCAGGCCGGGCCGTCTGGGGTGACGGAGAGGCCCGTAGTACCGAGGAAGCCGGGTAATGCCGGGGGAGGGAAGGGGCCTCAGTTGAAAGGAGACGCAAGAAGCGACGAGGGACCGCGGGATTGGCGATGAACCTAACAACCCCATTAAGTGTTCAGAAGTTGCAGAAGGCGTTGCACGACAAAGCGAAGGGATCGCCCAGCCTCCGTTTCTACGCGCTGTACGACAAGGTGTACCGAAAAGATGTTCTGGCGTTTGCCTATGAATGCTGCAAAGCCAACAAGGGAGCAGCCGGAGTAGATGGCCAGAGCTTTGAGGGAATCGAGGAGTACGGAGTAGAGCGATGGTTGGACGAACTGACGGAAGAACTGAAAGGTCGAACGTATCGACCCCGACCGGTGCGGCGGGTGTATATCCCCAAACCGGACGGAAAGCAGCGGCCATTAGGGGTGCCCACCATCCGTGACAGGACGGTGGAAACGGCGGCAGTTTTGGTGCTCGAACCGATTTTCGAGGCCGATCTGCAGCCGGAACAGTACGCCTATCGACGAGACCGCAGTGCACTGGACGCCGTAAAACACGTCCATAAGCTGATCAACACAGGCCATGGAGAAATTGTGGACGCAGATTT
This sequence comes from Candidatus Sulfotelmatobacter sp., assembly GCA_017883385.1. Classification (GTDB taxonomy): domain Bacteria; phylum Acidobacteriota; class Terriglobia; order Terriglobales; family Acidobacteriaceae; genus Sulfotelmatobacter. Next base: position 1,970 of record JADGNQ010000378.1, on the reverse strand, counting down.
AAGCGGCTACTTTGACTCGATTCCGCATGCCGAGCTACTTCAGTCGGTGGCTCGCCGGGTCGTTGACGGGGCGATGCTGCATCTGATCAAGATGTGGCTCGAAGCTCCGGTTGAAGAAACGGACGAGTACGGAAAGAAGCATCGAAGTACGCGAAATCGGGATGAAGGTCGGGGTACCCCACAAGGGGCTCCGATCAGTCCCTTGCTCAGCAATTTATACATGCGCCGGTTCGTGCTCGGCTGGAAGAAGCTGGGACACGAGAAGCGTGGGAGTGCGTACATCGTCAATTATGCCGACGATCTGGTGATCTGTTGCCGGGGCAACGCTGAAGAAGCGCTGGCCGCGATGCGGGACATCATGAGGAAGCTGAAGTTGACGGTGAACGAGACGAAGACGCGGGTCTGCCGGCTGCCGGAAGAGAAGTTCGATTTTCTGGGATATACGTTTGGCCGTTGTTACTCGCCAAAAACGGGACGGGCCTACATGGGCACCGTTCCGTCCAAGAAGCGGGTGATCCGCATCTGTGAGGCGATCAGCAGCGAGACCGGACGGAATAAGACCCTGCTGGATCAGGAAACCGTGGTAGGGACGCTCAACCGGATGATGACCGGATGGGCCAATTACTTCTGCCTTGGTCCAGTCAGTAAAGCCTACCGGGCCGTGGAACGACACGCCCGGAAGAGGCTGCGACAGTGGCTGTGCGCTAAGCATAAAGTGTCCTGGCCGGCGACCAAGCAGTATCCGGAAGCCGCCTTGCATGATGGGCTTGGCCTGGTTCGCCTAACCACGCGGACCCGCAGCTTTCCGTGGGCGACCTCGTGAACCTTTCTCCGAGAGCCGGATGCGTTAAATGCGCCTGTCCGGTTCGATGAGCGGGGTGTGGAAACGGAGCATGATGGAGCTAGTGAGGCACCGACAGACGAAAGGGTCGGAAACCGATAGGCCCCATCTAAACCACCGCGTCACACCTCGACTCTACAAAACCGAGGGTCTCTTTGTCATGTTCGGGGCCACAGGGAAGGGTTTGACTCACTCGATCAACTAGATGAAAGAAGTGCAGGCATCCAGCGGCCCAGCTCAAAGGTGGCAACCGCCTTGCGTTGTTCGGCGCTCAGGTCTGGTCCAAGCATCACGGTGGCACGGCGGCCCCGTCCCTTCGTGCGCACGCGCACCAAAGTCGCCGTGATGTCAGAGAGCGTCTTCATCAGACCCCGTGCCGACTTCCGGCCGCCGAACTTCAGCCGGACCAGACTTGCAAGTGCCAGACCGATGACCGTAGCGAACGTATGCAATCGCAACGAACTGTCGGCCCACTGATGCGAAGGGCCCCAGGGCGCTACTCCGCCCTTTTTTGCCCGTCGGAATAACTCCTCCACGTTCCATTGACCTCGAAATGCATGCACGATTCGGCCGGTACTCCAGAGATGACGATCGGTACACAAGACCCGCCGGCCCAGGCGCGTACGCTCCAGCAGCCTTCGTCGCGTCGCATCCACGTGCCAGTCGAGCGATAGTCGGCCACGGTCGTCTTTCACCTCTGCCACAACAAATTCCGACAGGTGCTCGCGTTGCAGCGCTTTGCGGACTCGCTCCTCCAGTGCTTCCCGCTGGATGCGTCCGCGGGCGGCCCGCAACTCCAGTTTGCGTAGCTCCACCCTGGCCTTACGCAGCGCCACCGCGATCCCCCGCTTCTGCCCGCGTAACAATTCCTCACTCTCCACCACCACCAGGGTGCGGTCCAAATCGCCCGCCGGGGTCCGCAACCGCGCCGCACGCACCTGTCCCAGTGCGCCGCCCAAACGATCCATGGCCCCTCGCCGCGCGGCGTGTTCCAGGGCCAACTGAGAGGCGCGATGGCTTAAAGGCAACGAGATCAGCGTGAAGTAGCCTTCCATATGCAGATCCAGTTCCAGTTGTTCGCTCCATGAACCACCATCGCGCACGAAGGTGCGGCAGACTGGACGGGTCC
>JADGNQ010000377.1 GCA_017883385.1 Candidatus Sulfotelmatobacter sp. | reverse complement strand
CTCGACCTGCTGTCGCAGCCTCGCAGGAAGCCCAGGAAGAACAGCAAAGACCAGCCGCCGACGTAACGGCCCGAGGTCATGTCTCGCCCAGTGCTGGAGGTCGCGGATATCTTCCGCGACCACGGAGCGGCGTGGCGTCGCGCCAACGTCGGTCACGTCAGCCTCGACCAGCTGAAGGTAATGAGTGCCATCGAGCGCTGCCGCACGGCAGCGCTTGGCGGTCATGTGGCGCGCTGTGAAGGCTGCGCCCACACCGTCATTGCATTTAACAGCTGTCGTAATAGACATTGTCCGAAGTGTCAGGGCACTGCCGCCAAGCAATGGCTCGCCGCGCGCGAGGCCGATCTGCTTCCGGTTGGATATTTCCATGTGGTGTTCACGCTGCCGGCCGCCATCGCGGATATCGCCTATCAGAACAAGGCCGTGGTCTACGACATCCTGTTCACGGCCTCGGCCGAGACCATGGCGACCATCGCGGCCGATCCCAAGCATCTCGGCGCCCGCATCGGCATCACCTCGGTGCTTCACACCTGGGGCTCGGCCCTGACGCAGAACCCTCACTCAAGATACCGGGCATTATCATCTCCTTGATTTTCATTGAACAACGCAAGCTGGTCTTCCGCGCAACCCCCCTGCAGAACTAGCTTGCCGGTGCGGTGGAGGCGCTCAACGATGCTGCGAATGGGTTCAGCATCCAAATCACGGCGGCTGACCTCCCAAGGTGCACGAGGAGTTATTTGTTCGCGCTTCAACAGGCCGGCTTCAACCAGCCTTTGGATGGTGTGGTGACTGACGCCGCATATTCGCGCAGCTTCGCTCAAACTCACTCTCTCCGGATCGTGCAGAGCTCGTTTTTGACCGGCAATCGAATGGTTACGCCGGGCTGTCGCTACACGGGTCTGATTCCACCGCTTCCCTTTGCCCGTGGAATAGCCGCGTCGGTTCAACACAGAGGCGATCTGGTCGTCGCCGTATCGAACAGCCATGCGACGAATGATCTCCAGCGCCTCCATGGGCGTGGCCGTTTCCGCTGCGGAACGTGGTCGTTCCATCGCGAGTTGCGTATGCGCGCCTCCCTTCCAGTGAATCACCAACTCAAGGTGTTTTTTATCCTGGTCAGTGCCCACAATGATCTCTTCGATGGCGGTGCGGAAGATCATCTTCTTAAGTGTCGGGGGACAGTGGTTGCTCTGCCAGACTCCAGCAAAGTGATCGCCCATCGAACGTATTCTGATTTCCTCTTCAGGCGATAACGAATAGCGCTCGGTTTCGAGACTGGAAAGCCGCTGCTTGACTGCCTCGATCTCTTCCAGCTTTCCGTTCCACCGCCGTTCCAACTCGCTGGCTGCAAGTCGATTCCGGGCATCCACCGCGTCGTACTGTTCGAAGGCCTTCCTCGCCTCATACACCAATTGCTCAAGCTTGCGGGACAGGGCGGCACGTTGAGCGGTGCCGCCGGCACTCAGTTCTTCGAGAGCCCGCAGACTGGCTTCCACCACCAATGGCGCGATCGCCTTTAATAGTTCTTGTCCTACGCACCGGTCTACCGAGCTGCCGCCGAAGCCGATGCAATACTGCCCGCCATCATCGTAGTCGCCTTTGCAAAGGTAGCGCGCATGGGTGCCGCGGCCGCCCCAATACCGTACATGCAGCTTGCGTCCACAATGTCCGCAGCGCAGGAGTCCGACCAGAAGACCCTGGCCAGCGCGAATCGCCGCCATCGATTCGTCTCCCTCCCAGTTCACTGAATTGCGCCGTATCATTCGCTGATTCTCTTCGTAGGCTGCCCAGTCAATATAACCTACATGATGATCGCGGATGAAGACGCGGCACTCTTCGGCGGGGCGCATCGCGCTCTGACGTTTCTCGAGCCGGCCTCCTACCAGCAAGGTCGTTACTGGACGCCGTCCCCAAACATAGGCACCGGCGTAGAAGGGATTGCGTAGAATGTCGCGGATTAGGCTCTGCGAAGGAAGCTTCCAGATCAGCCGCGTTCCCTGTATGGGATTGACCGGTAGCTCCAGGTCGTGATCACGGAACCATTGGAATGTCTGACGCACGCTCCACAGTTCTCGAAACTTGGCGAACACGAGCTGTATCGCTTCGCAGACCCGTCGGTCGGGATGAAACATGATCTTACCCACGGGGTCGCGGGCATACCCAATCGGAAGCCTTTTGAACAGTTCGCCGCGGCGCGCTTTGGCCTCCTGCCCTGCCAACATCCGTTGGCGTATAACCTTGAGCTCGACGACGCTGAGTGTCCCTTTGATGCCCAACACCAACTGATCGTCGAGATTATTCAACTCGTAGACCTGTTGCTCGTCAGCGATTAGCGTTCCAAAGATCTGGCATACCTCCAACAGCCGACACCAATCTTTGTCCGTTCGGGATAGCCGTGATACCTCTCGGCTGCCGACGATTCCGACCTCTCCCAGTGCCACCGAGCTGAGGACGCGCTCAAAGCCTTCCCGCTGGGCGGCGGCAAGGCCCGCGCTCGATCCCAGGTCACTATTGATGATCTCGACCTCCTGCCAGCCCAGCGCACGCACCCGTTCGGCCATCGCATACTGGAGGAGTTGACTTTCCTTATTCTGCCGTACTTGTTTGTCGCTGGATTGCCGAAGGTAGACGATCGCCTTGCGAGCCAGATGCTCCGGTTTGATTTTGGGATTGTACAAGACCTCTGTCATTTCCTCTTCTCCCCTCCTCGTGAAACACCGCTGCTATAACGCGGGCTGTGAGATCGATCAGATCGGCGCGTGTCGCTGCGTCCATTGGCACGGCGCCGCATTCCCTTGAGATCATCAAATCTAAAAGTTGAAGTTGCACCACGACGACCTCCCTCGCTTCCGCTAACGCGCGGTCGCCGAAGGTTATCGTGGACAGGGTGAGTCGAGTTGTGAGGCGATCAATGAAGCGAGAGATAGGAGGGCTTGCTTACCGAGGCGCGGCCGTTGCGAGATCGTGATCTCGGCACACTCCGGCAACAGCATCCAGATGGGAATCTTCAGTCGCCTCCCGGCTGGATCCATGACACAGACCGCCCCATCTCCTCGCTTCGGTCTGCGAAGAATCCGCAGGGTAACACCATGAAGCGGGTGAAAGGGGTAGAAGACCTGAACATCTGTATTATCGGCGCTCAGGGTATTGTGGGCGTGGGTGCCACCATCCCCATGTCCACATGATCGTGCCGGGCGGCGGCATCTCCCTTGATGGCACGCGTTGGGTGTCGTGCAGCCCGGACTTCATCCTGCCCGTGGAGGTTCTCTCGTGCCTGTTCCG
>JADGNQ010000043.1 GCA_017883385.1 Candidatus Sulfotelmatobacter sp. | reverse complement strand
GGGCTGGTCTCCTTATCGCGCCGGTCGCTGGGTCTGGGAGCCGTACTGGGGCTGGACGTGGGTTTCGCATGAACCCTGGGGCTGGACGCCCTATCACTACGGCCGCTGGTTCCTCTATGGAAAATCCTGGATGTGGTGGCCGGGGCCGGTTGACGGCGGGGGAAACTACCGCCCTGAGTGGGCTCCGGCCTATGTGTCGTTCTTCGGATTCGGCGGCCACCGAGGAGTTTCCGTCGGGTTCGGATCGATGGGCTGGCTGCCACTTGGTCCGGGTGATTTGTTCTATCCGTGGTACGGACGGAACGGATCGCAATTGAAAGGGGTCAGTGTCACCGAGGCGACCAACATCACAAGACTCACTCGCGTCGTCGCCCCACTGCGCGACGACAACGAGTTCTCCAATTTGAGTCTGGCCGCAGTCGATGGGCGGATTCGCAAGGCGATCTCGACGCTTCCCGCGGACCGCTTCGGCACGGGACGTTCTGCGCCGGAAACTGTGGGCCGGCGGGCTTTTCGTGACGGGCGCATCATCACCGGCAATCTGCCCATCGTTCCAACCAGAGAAATGCTTACGGCGACGAATGGTCCGGCGAAAGCGTCGTCGATGTTGAACGGCGGACGGCAGGAGCAGTACTTCACGAAGAGGCAGCCGGCAGCGGCGCCGCAGTCGTTCGATAGGGAGGCGGCGCAGGTACGGGAGAGCATCGAGGAGATTGGCCAGTTGGTTCCGGTCAGTGAGGTCACGCAGCTGGATTCGGCCGACGCGGCACGACCCATGGCCCTGGAGAACGGAATTGAAAGAACGATCGAGCCGACGAAGGATGCGCAGAGTGACCAACGATCCAGATCTCAGCCGGAGATAGGCTTTCGTGCCGCATCATCTCCGAGGATGTCGAGATCGACACGCGGGATGATGACACCGGCGCCTGCGTACCGTGGTGCTACGACACATACGGCGTCGAGGCCGAGCGGGAACTCACATACTGCGGTGTCGCCGAGGGTTCCGGCTGCGACCTCGACACGCCGCATGACAACACTCGCAGCGGGATCTCGCGGAGCTGCGACGCCTGCCGCACAGAGTTACATCGATTCAGCGAACCGACAGATGGACAAGGGCAACTACATGGCGGCCATTGCCAACTACAAACGGGCGTTGCAAGTCGACGGAAACAGCAGCGCCGCGAAAGCTCACCTGGGGCGCGCCCGCCGAGCGATGCAAGCGGAAAACGAGATCACAGCTAGTCGGAGATGAACAATGCGCGTTACAACGCTGCTAGTCGCCAGCATATTGCTGTTCATGGTGGGGAGTATCGCGGGCCGGACGACAGGGGGGCCAAATGCCCGCCGGCCCCTTTCGGTCGCCGAAGTCGAACATGGTCTCAAATCCGCAGTACCGAACGCTCGCATGGCCGCGCTGGTAAGAAAGTATGGAGTTGATTTCGAGTTGACCGATGTGGTCAAGGCGGAGCTGCGAAGTGCGGGAGCGAGCAACGACCTTATTCTCCAGATTAGCCGTTCGCGATCCCGCGTAGCGGACAAATCCGTAAGGCCGGTTGGACGTACCGTCGTTGATCGCGCGCAGGGGCCGACAAACACGCCCCGCGCGCACGCTGAAACGTCCGCGAAGGAATTCCTCTCTCAGGCTGACAAGTACCGAGCCGGCTCCGGTGTGGTCCGGAACGAAGACAAAGCTGCCGAGTTTTATCGCAAGGCAGCCGACAAGGGTAACGCGGAGGCGCGGACCAGATTTGCCGAGGCACTGTTCGATGGACGCGGCGTCGCGCGCAATCCCGCTGGGTCACGGGCGTGGCTGGAGAAGGCAGCACGCCAGGGCAACGCCCGGGCCGAGTGCGATCTTGGTGTAATGCTGACGAGTGGTTTGGATATCGCGCAAGATCGCGCGAACGGGTTGCGATACCTTCAGGCTGCCGCGCGTCTGGGTGATGGGTATGCTGAGGACTATCTGGGCCAATTGGCAGAGAGTGGTTTGACCGGTGATCCGAGCTCGAGCGAAGCATATATGCATTACCTGAAGGCTTCGGAAATGGGCTCGGCTTGGGGAGCATATAACGTTGCGAGAATGCATGAACGTGGCATCGGTGTGTACAAGAATCCCAGTGAAGCCTTGCGCTGGTACATGAAAGTCACATCCATGCGGGGTCCGGATTTGGTGGATCAGTGGAGTGATCTTCGGTCAGAGGCCGGAGCCATAACCAGCGCAGATTTCCGAATTGGTGACCTGTATGCCGACGGCAACGGCGTTCCCAAGGACACTAGCGAAGCGGAGAGGTGGTATCAGCGCGGTGTAGATATGGCGTCCGCCGGTGCACAGGCAGGATGGTTGACGGCGGATGTTTATCTGGCGAATGCATACCTGCAATCAAAGGGCGTGCCGCTGGACTACGGTGAGGCGATGCACTGGATAAAAGACGCCGCTGAAAATGGAAACCGGCAAGCTCAAGTTAATCTGGGTTCGATGTATCGCGACGGACGAGGCACGCCTCAAAACTACGGCGAAGCGATGTATTGGTACCGTAAAGCGGCTGACCGGGGATCGGCAGTGGCAGAATGGATGATCGGTCGACTCTATTTTGACGGTAAAGGAGTGATACGCGATCTCACGGAAGCAGAGAAGTGGTTTCGAAAAGCGGCTGGCGAGGGTCTATCGGTTGCTCAATGGAATCTTGGCATGATGTATTACCGCGGCTACGGTGTTTCGAAAGATCTTGCGACTGCTCGAGCGTGGCTACAGAAGGGAGCCGCTCGAGGCTACGACCCCGCAAGAGAGATGCTGGCCAGACTTGATGCGGCAGCTAATGCGGACGTCTCCGCGCGCCCCGCGCAGTTGCAATAGACACCTGTACTTCCGGGTCTACCGTGCCCTTGAGGTCAATCGCGTAAGACCCTTTCCCATCTGGCTTTTCCGCACTCGAAAGGGTCAAAACACCCTCCAAATTGCCTAGGTTCGATGGCGAGTTTTAGTCCTCGCCCGGTCAATGATCATAATGGGAATGTTGCAACACCTAGCGCGGATTGCTTTGGGCTGCGGATCACTTCTGCTGATCGGTGGGAAATGCAAGCAAGATGAGACGGTTTACAGCGGTTGCGGGCCGTCCCTCTTAGTGTAGAGTCACAGTGGCAGGATGAAGCTCCCACAAAGTCGCTACAGGACCACGATCGTGCTCAAAATCCTCGAATGCCATCCCCACGACATCCACGGGCAAAGCCTGTGGAAGTTCCCCTCCATGCTGCGAGTCGAGGCGAAATCCATGCTGCTTCAGTTGCGCTTGCATATTTTGACGAGCACCACAATATTCGCTATCCACCGGCGTTTCCACGATCATCCGCGACGAACCCTTGTCCGCAGTTTGCGAAATCTCCATAGAAACATCACAGTCTAGCGCGTTCACACTTGCTTTCTGTAAAAATGCGTTCGCAATATGAAAAACCTGAAGTTCGCGCCCAGTTCGTGGCGCGTCGGGAGGTATCAAGAAATCTTGAGACCAGGTAAGAATGATCTCGACCGAAACTTCTTGTGCAACGATGTCAAGGATTGGGACGTGCTTAGCGGCATGCCGATAATCGGCGATGTCCGGCTCAAGGGGCAGACACTTGCAGAGGTCTTCGGGCGTCGGTTGCAAGAAACCGAAATCTTGCCCGTTGCAACTCACGGTAGCTAAAGCGACGAGGATCGTCATCCAGGTCAAATAAATCTGTTCGAGCTTTTTGAGTTTATCGCTCATCGATGACTCTTAGATGCTAACTCCAGCTGCAGGGCTGTCAATATCTGTGGTCGTCCTCAGCATGCGCCACAGGCAGAAACGCTTCCGGACCGGTCCAGCGCTCGACGGATGCTAAAATTTCCGTCACCACTCACACTCTGCCGAAGCCTTATTGGATGGCGAGCGTTCCTTAAGCCAAGTCCATCGGCTCTCGAAATGCTTGGTCAGAAGGCAAGATGGCGCAACCGTGTCCAATCGCAGGCCACCGAGTCAACTGTTGTAACCAGGGCGATATCACTCAAAGTCCGGCCCTGTGGGCGTGGCGAACGGTGATGAAAGCCAACTGCGGCGGCGGTATTCTTCCCCTTCAGGCAGTTTTCAGGTTCAACCCATAGCCTGATCCTGCAAACTGCCGGGCATACTACTGGAGGAATTCATGCACTCTCGGACTGTATTTGCTGGCTTTCTGATCGCACTCGTCTCGATCACGCTTAGCGTCCGCGCTGCCGCGCAGGGTACCTGGGCGGTCGAAAACACATTTCACGTTGGCGGCGACGGCGGCATGGACTACATCACCCTGGACGCCCAGAATCACCGGCTCTACGTTCCGCGGAGCACGCACACGATGGTCATCGACGCCAATTCGGGGAAGACGATCGCCGACATCCCCGGGCAGAAGCACAACCATGGAGTTGCTCTGGCGCTGGAGGCCGGGCGGGGATTCATCACCGACGGCGAAGGCTCAGTCGTTATCTTCGACCTTAAGACGAATGCGGTCCTGGGAACTCTCAAGGCGCGGCCCGATGCTGACGGCATCATTTACGACAAGGCCACCGGGCTCGTGCTGGTATCTTGCGGCGACGAAGGAGTTCTGGTGACGATCAAGGCCGACGTTGATCCGAAGACGGGATCGATCGATGCGCCGATTGATCTGGGCGGGAAGCCTGAGTTTCTTGCCTCCGATGGAGCCGGCAAGGTCTATGTCAATTTGGAGGACAAGGACCAGATCGCGGTCGTCGACCTGAAAGCGAGGAAGGTGCTGGCGCACTGGCCGGTCGCTCCTGGCGGGTCGCCGGTGGGATTGTCGATCGATATCGCGAAGCACAGGCTCTTCGTGGGATGCCGCAAGCCGCAGAAGATGATTGTGATGAGCACGGACGACGGCAAGGTGATCGCCGATCTTCCGATCGGGGCCGGCGTGGATGCCACGAAGTTCGACGGTCAACAGGCATTCGCGAGCTGCCGCGATGGCAAGATGAGCATTGTGCGAGAAAATGCGTCCGGCAAGTTCGAGATCGTGCAGACTGTGACCACCGCGGTTGGCGCCAAAACCATGGACGTTGACCCTGCGACTCATAAAGCGTATTTGCCTACGTTCGAATTTGAGGAACAGAAGCCGGGAGCCACCGGTCGTCCGGCGGCCAAGCCGGGGAGCTTTATGATCGTGGTGGTCGGGCTGCACTGAGAGCTGCGACCGGTTTCCCGTTTCACCACGCTAATTTAGGCGCGTTTTGGCGCATCAACTTGCGAGACCGGCCGTTCCACTCAAAACTCGGTCGATGAGCGATGTTTCGCCAGTCGTCGAATGGTGACCCGATGTCGAAATTACTTGGTCAAGAATTTCTGAAATGGAGACGCAGGTAGGTAAAGAGGGCCCAATCGTGACGCCGACACGCGCCGCCGGCTATCCGTCCACGCTGCCTTGACTTCCACCCACACCCGGAGTAAGAGTGCTCAGCTTCCCCTTTGCGGCTGCTTCGATGAAGCAGGCACGAGAAGCTCTTTAGGCAGCGTCAGTAGAGCGGCTGGGCTGGATCTACGCTGCTCGTTCCTTTCGTGAGAATACCAGGCACAAACCAACAACGAACAACCGGAGTGGAAATTGAAACCGAACCAGAAACGCGTCACTGAAGTACTGCGAAAATGGGAGCAATGTTCTGAGCGTAGTCTTGGGAAATAGTGACGGGATCATCGGCACACATAGTCGCCATGGCAGAGGATCTTAACTAGTTGGGTTTTCTCGTAGGAGCCAAAGGACTAGGTTTCGGCGTCGACATCTTTTGCGCATCCCTGTCGTAAAGATCAAGCCCGAAGGATGGATGCTCATATGTCCCAGAAATTCGCACCGGCAGCACTTCGCCTTTGCGTCTTTTCTTGAAAAACGGATCCATCATTTTAAGCAAGATTGCTTTTGCCCCGCTGGTGGTGTTCGATATCTTCGTGTCCACCTGCAGCTGGCCGTGCAGGTCGATCTTGTGGCTGATCAGATTGTAGGTTCCATGCATACGGGAGGCAGCCCCGGGAACTCCAAAAGAAAGCTCGGAAAACCTTGCTGTGCCATCTTCCAGCGCGACTTGCCCGGTCAGCTCGGTAAGGACGGTCTCGGGATCGGAAACGTCTTTTTCTCCGCGTGCCCCGGCGCTCAATTTGTTCATGCTCTCCTGCGTGTCGAGCTTGGAAAAACTTCCCGCCCCCACTCCAAATCCGCCCCGTAGCTTCACCTTTTCCAGAAAGGGCCGTTCCCCCGGAGGAATCTCCGTCCTCACCTGCAACGTCACGCTCCCCGACATGGGCGACCGGTCCGCCTTCACAAACAAGTGAAGGATGTCCTCGATCCGCCCGTTGCTCGCCCTCAGATCGATCAGCGCCGTCTTGCCTTGCCCACCAGGAGATTCCGCGATACTGCCCTCTGCGACGACGTGCGTCCGCCAAAAATGCGCATCTACGCGCTTCAGAAAAGTATCGCCCTGGGTCGCGTCGACATATGCGCTGAACTCGGTGGTTAAATGCACCCGATGTCCGCCCGACTGCACTTCAAAGTCAGGAGTGTCGGTCGAGCCCGCAATGTCGATGTGCGCCAGCATGCCGCCAAACTTTCCCACCGACGAGAGCATGCCTGCGATTCCGTGGTACACACTGAGATTCGCCTGATCGAATTTGTATTCGCCAGAAACGGGAGTTTGTCCCGGATCGTTTATGTTCCAAACCCCAAATTTTCCCGAGGCCGTGATCTCTCCCGGCGGCTCGGGATTGCGCACTTTCACCCGGTAGCTAAGGGCCCCATTCCAGCCCACGTCGCGCAGCGAAGCCTCATGAATCTCGAAGCGGAGCGGTTGAGTGTCCGGCTTGCGCAAAGCAAACTCCAGTACCGCGCCGTTGGCCACGATCTCATCGATGGTGATTTTCGAAGGTGTCGTGTGAAAGGTTGCGCCGCTACCGAATGGAGGGACGAATACATGCATATTTTCTGCGGTAATGCGGGTCAGGTGCCGGAAAAGAATGCCAAAATAGCTGCCTCGTATGATTAATTTCTCTATTGTGATAAGCGGCTTGCTGGTAGGCGAGCCGTGATTGAACTCCAGCCCTTCGATCACACATCCAGGAAAGGGAAAATACGTGCGGTGAAATGCACGAAGCCGGAGTTTGCTGTCGCTCGCTTCTTCCAGGTTCTGCACGACCGGCTTCTGCTGAAACGGCCACAACTCAACCCACAACAACAGCACGACGCAAAGCGCCGCCGCCACCACCACTAATTTCAGTACGGTTCTGCGCTGTGGAGTACGTCGGGTTTCTATCGATTCAGCGGACTGGTAAGCAACGGAAGGCACTAGGTTTCGACTCCGATCCCCTCATCGAGGTTGCTGCGCAACATCTGCGTGTTTGCACGAGAGGATGTTGTTCCGCCAGCGAATCAAGACGGTCACTCACGTTGTAGAGTTGCTGAATTTCGTGCAGAATCGCATTCGGATGAATGTGGTACGCTGCTTTCCTGAGAGCCCTAAGAGAAAGGCCTTTAAGGTGGCTGATTTAGTTCTGCGATGCTGAAAGAGGGTTTCGCGGGTCTATCCCAGAGTCGAACCCCTTCATAAATGCCACAGAATAGGTCCAGCAGCATGGTCACAAGTCCATCCCGTAGTAGGCTAGCCGCGCCAACGAGAGTATCCCCAGCCTCCGCCACCGAGCAAAAACAGCACCACGAGAACAATCAATACGGTTTCCATTTTGTACCTCACTTGTAAGAGGAAGCTGGACTGGCCGTTGTAACGGTCATCTCATTTCTTCACTACTGCACATGATAGGACCGGCGAAGACGGGGCGTCTGATCACATTAGACCACTCTGAGCATTCGATTTGCTCAGAGCACCATGTAGGATTGTGAGCGGATTCGTACCGTGGTTCGTAGGCGAGTTTCGCCCCACCTCGTTCGTACCGATTGCCCTAGCTCGATGGATGCGATTGCTGTTGAAGTCACTTGGTCCAGGCGTTAGCCCCGAGGCTGCTGACGATGACCCATCGGGCATTGCCACATATTCTGTGGCGGGCGCGCAGCTTGGAACCAAGCTTCTCTGGACTGCACTCCTGACGTGGCCACTGATGGGCGCAGTTCAAATGATGTGTGCTCGAATCGGGATGGTTACGGGGCAGGGCTTGGCCGGTAATTTTAAGCAGCGATTTCCAAGTTGGCTGCTTTGCGTCTTTCATCGTCGCCCTGCTCGTCGCGAACACGATCAACATCGCGGCGGACCTCGCCGGCATGGCGGATGCAGCTGAAATGCTGTCGGGGATCAATGCGCACTGGTTTGTAGTTCCGCGAGGTTTTCCCTGCCCAACATCTCTGCTTCTCGGCGATCGGGTCGGCGGGCCATGCCGGGAGGATTCTAAAACGTTCGCCGTGTGTTCGCTCATACTACGTGCTGCTTTTCAAGAAGATTTTCGAGTGTCTAACTTGGACCCGGCAAAGGGGTTTGGGGATTCACGTCTTGGGAGATTTGTTGCTAAGCAGGAAGCAGCAAGCCGCGCCCGATCACTCCGGTGAGCTTGTCTTGAGCTTCCAGAGCCAAGTCGCGGCTCGAGCCTCCCAGGTCCCGAAGGTGATCGGCGAAGTCCCAAGCCAGATCCCGTGCAGCGCGGATGTCCCAGATCGCCAGCAGGCGCCCGGCCTTTCCGGTGTCTTGCGCCAATTCCCCCACGATCCCGGTGGCTAGAAAGGTCAAGGCAGACGGGAGGACCTCTTCCAGCAAGCCATTCACGTGCTCATAGTCGTCGTGCTCCGGGCTCTGCAGCGCCGGCGTCAGATGCAACCCATCGTCAGTCTGCAACAGGGCCAACGCCAGATCGTGATTGATATGAGCATTCATCCCCGCCAAGGCAAACTGTATACGATCGACGCCAGCCCTGTTTCGCGCCTCAAACAACGCGTCCCACGAGCTCGCGGTATCCGCATTCTGCTCCAGCGCACCCGCAATCGCTGCAAAGTAGAACTTGGCGAAAACCACGTCGAGGCGCGTCAGCCACGTGGCATCCTCCCAACCGCTTGGCGGAGCCTGAGTGTCGATTCTTTGGGTCACCATCAAGTAAAGCCTATTGAACCATTTGAGGCCGTCGTTGCTCGGCAACAACCCATCGATACTCTGCATCACGGCAATCACATCGGCGATCGATGCTGGGGATGCGGCGCTCACGATTTGACGGAGTTGCGCGTCGATGGGACTGAGGTTCGGCATTCTAGGCTTCTCAGAGGAAACATTCCCGCAACACCCTGGTGCCTGAACTATTCTACGACGAAGGTCGGCAGCAAAGTTCACGCGGAATTGTTTGGGAGATCAACGCCACTTCCACAACTGTTTCCACACTTGGACTAGAGTCTGGATCTGGCGCGGGCTGGGAAGACGGTTGTAGATCAGGCGGCAATCGCGGTACGCAACCTCGTAGAACTCCGAACGGGGGTTTCAGGACTCATAATCTGTTGGTTCCAGGTTCAAATCCTAGTGGGCCCGCCAATCTCGATTAACCACTATGGGGCATCTTCTGTCCCGGTCGTTGACACTCTCCAAGGCGGGACGTAGAGTCTTGTAGGTTCCCACGCGAAAGCCACGAAACTGGGGCAGGAGGCAGGCATGCGGTCGAAGCTATTCTGGGCGGGGGCATGTGTGTGTCTGGCCACCGTTTTTGCTCGGGGGCAGGACCCTACCAAGGTTGAACCAAAGCACTACAAGTTGGACTTTGAGAACGACCGGGTACAGGTGGTGTCAGTGCATTACGGGCCGCACGAAAAATCCGGACTGCATGATCATCCTGGCGGTGTGGTGGTGAGCCTTACAGAAGCGCATCTTCGTTTTACGGACGAGAACGGTAAAGTGCGCGAGGTGTTCTCGAAACCGGGGGAGGCGCGGTGGTATCCGCCGTTCAAGCATAGGGTAGAGAATCTGGGGGATACCGCCTATGAAGGTATCTACATCGGAGTGAAAGGCAAACTCGCCACCGCGTCGAATGGCTCCACGGATCCGACGGTGACGGACGAAGAGGTCAAGAGGATGGTTGCGGAGTATTTGTTGCCGGCGGGAAAGCCGTGAGTGCGGTAGCGCAGCCGGCACTGCGGCCGGGATGGCATGGCTTTGGCCCGTGAGCGCGCCGTTCAAGTCCGGAAGATCCGATGAGCTCCCTTCCTGAGAAATCTGCTTCGAACTGGAAAGCTGCATTCCTGCTTGGCCTGGTAACCTTCCTCTCGTTTATCTATTTCTATGAAGGCGGTGGGTGGAATCAGAACTCCCGCTTCGATTTGCTGCGCGCGATTGTGGAGAGACACACGCTGCAGATCGATGCCTACCATGAGAACACGCAGGACAAGGCGCACTTTAACGGACACTACTATTCCGACAAAGCGCCGGGATTGGTCTTTCTCGCCGGGCCCTTTGCTGTGGCCGCCAGGCCTGCGCTGCGGGTTGCGGGAATTGATCCGGAATCGCCACGAGGCTTAGTTGACCTGTCGTATGTTGTGACGGTCTTTGCGGTGGCGTTGCCGACTGCGCTGGCGGCGGTGTGTCTGTTTTTTCTGGGATTGCGGTTCGGGGGCGGCGACACGGGGGCTGCATTTGGAGTGCTGGTGATGTGTCTGGGGACTCCGCTGTGGGCGTATGCAGGCCTGTTCTGGGCGCATGCTCTGGTGGGAGCGTGCCTGGTGTTTGCTTTTGCGTCTGCGCTGAAGGTGCGCGAAAGCAAGAGCGCACGTGAGGATTTTCTTTGGGCACTCGCAGTGGGGCTGGCGGCGGGATGGGCGACGGTTACGGAATATCCGGCGGCTCCGGCTTCGGCGATGCTGGCTCTTTTGGCTTTGTCGCAAGCATGGTCGCGTGGGAGCGCAGTGCGCTGGCGGGTGGTGGCTGGTGTTGGCATTGGGGCTGGAATTTGCGTGATTATGTTGCTGGGCTATTTGCACGCGGCGTTTGGATCGATTCGACCCAGCTACTCGTACTACGATCCGAATTCGTTTTCGTTCATGCAGCAGCGGGGGTACCTGGGATTGACCTATCCTCATCCGGACCGGCTGCTGAAGCTTTTGTTTGGATGCGCGCGCGGCCTGTTCTTTGCGTCGCCGGTGGTGGTGGTGGCTGCTCCTTTTGGGTTGTGGTGGTTGTGGAGGGATAAGGCTTATCGCGCTGCTGCAGTGACCGCGGTGGCGATTGTTGCGTATTACTTTTTGTTTAACGCGTCGTTTTACTGGTGGAAGGCAGGGTTGACGTTTGGTCCACGGTATGCGGGGGCGAGCCTTCCGTTTCTCTGTGTTGGTTTGGCCGTAGCTTGGAAACGCGCTGCGCCGGTGTGGCGGCGGGTGATGGTGGGACTGGCTCTGTGCAGCGTATTCGTGGCGTTGATGGTGGTGTCGACAAGTTCACAGTTGTCCATGCAAGACACATGTCCGATTGTGCATTCGGTGTGGCCGGCGTTTTGGTCGGGAAAGATGGCGCTCAATCGTGAGTCTGTGCTGAAGGTTGTCGAAGCGGGGTCGAGTGCGGAGTATGGGGCGTTCAACCTTGGTCAGTTGGTCGGACTGCGCGGACTGGTGAGTTTGGTTCCATTGTTTGCGATTTGGGGAGTCGCGGCGGTGATTTGGTGGCGAATGCATCGGGGGAGCGATTCTTTGGGGTAGTGTGTCCTTTCAGGCATCCCTACGGGATGCGGTTCCGCTCCTGGCCCGCGACCCGGCGTTGGAAACGCCGGTCTATCGTCAGATGTCCCTCCGGGACAAAAAAACCGGGAACGTCAGCTATGACACAGACTCGTCCGGGATGCGAAGAGTCTCCTTCGAGCGACTCCCGGCGTTGGAAGCGCCGGCCATTGTCAGACGCGCTTACGGCGCGTGCTGCGGGTGCAGGTCTGGGCTCCGTTCTCCGTGTAAGATAATCTCTCAAGTGATTTATGGCGGAAATTCAAGCGATGTCGGTCGAGGTTGAATTGCTTCAGCGAGTGTATGCGGCGTTCAACCGGCGGGAATTCGAGACCGTGCTCGCCGCGATGGACCTAGACGTCGATTGGCCTAACGGGATGGAGGGGGGCCGAGTGCTGGGGACAGCGGCAGTGAGAGAGTACTGGAAACGTCAGTTCGAAGTGCTGGATTCCCGTGTTGAGCCGCGGAACTTCACGATGGAATCGGATGGACGGATCGCGGTCGACGTCCATCAGGTGGTTCACGATAAGGCCGGGACGCTGGTGGCGGATCAGATGGTGCAGCATGTGTACGAGATTCGAGATGGGCTGATTCGACGCATGGAAATTCGGGTCGCGGCTCAGGGTTGATAAGCTTTTACCACGAAGGGCACGAAGGTACACGAAGGAAAGCAAATCCTTGGTGATTGGTGTGTGGTTGCGGTTTCTTGGGTTATCGAGTGAATTCATGATTGAGGGGAGTTATGGCGCATACCGTTTTTTGCGTGAAGTTGAAGAAAGAATTGCCGGGACTGGAAGAGCTTCCATTCGACAACGACCTGGGCCAGAAGGTTTACGACAACGTCTCCCAGGAAGCGTGGCGAATGTGGGTGGAGCATTGCAAGATGCTGCTGAACGAGTACCGGCTGAACCCCGCGCGGCGCGAGGATCAGGAGGTCATCGTCAAGCAGATGGATATGTTCTTCTTCGGGGAAGGATCTGCCAAGCCCAAGGAGTACGTGGCGCCGAAGGAGTAGGACGAACCTCGCGCTTTGAACCTCGGACTCTAGACTTCAGGCTTCAGTCGGCGTGATACAGCTGGGTTCACGCAGGAATGGTGCAGCGCCCAGGAAGAGCGCGAGAGCCGGGAGCAATACCCAGTTGATCAGGCCAATTCCGAAGTACACGAACCGGAGAAAAGAGAAACCATCGATAGCCAGTCCCCAGGGCAGGATGAGGCACATGGTGATGAGCATGACCAGAGCCGGAGACAGTGCTGCGGCGATTCGCATCTGAATCGAGCCCTGGGACCGCAGGGACAAGTACGCTCCCATCGCGCCAAACAAAGGCAGGCTGGCCAACCAGTGCCAGTAAAGCAGAATGCCTGTGTGGGCGATCCACACGAGGCGAGGCTGAAGGCCGGCAAACTGAATCAGCATCAATGATGCGCTAGCGCCTAACAGAGTGAGCAGACTTGGCAGCCACAGGCTCTTGGTGCGGTGATTCATAAGAGCATCCTCCGATTTTGCGCGCTGAATATCCGCGGCAAGGACGTGCCAATCTCTGACGTCCTGCAAAGCAAATTCCACTGCATCTTCTTCGCTCAGGCGTTGCGAGCGGGCGGTCTCATAGATTTCTTCGAGATGGGCGGCCAGTTCGTCGACGACATTGTTTCGAGCAGCGGGTGGAAGGTCGAGCGCTCCCATGCGCTCTTGGACCAATTTCTTCCAATCAGGCATGGCTGACTCCGGCGAGGCTGTCGAGTGCCTGGAAAAAAGAGCGCCACTCTTCTTTGAGCGGGGCGAGTTGCTTCCGTCCGCCGGGCGTGAGGCGGTAGTAGCGGCGGTCGCGTCCCGCGCTGTTGGCTTGCCAGCGGCCTTCCACCCAGCCTCGCTTCTCCATGTCGTAGAGCAGGGAATAGAGGGAGGCGAGGGTGAACTTCAGGGCTCCGCCGGTGCGTTCGCCGATCTGTCTGGCGATTTCGAAGCCGTAGAACGGCTGTTCGGCCAGCAAGGAAAGGATGGCTAGTTCGCCGCTTCCCCGCGAGATTTTAGAACGGATGCGTTTGGTCATGGCTGTATAGGAATCCTATGTTCTGAGTATAGGATTCCTATATAGGGGGGTCAATATTACGGTAGTACTGCCCGGGAGTTTCGGAGTACTTCCGAAGTGTGGATCTGCGCTCGGGCCGAGGCAGCCGAGCTTTGCTCGGCCCGTCCGGGTCTGAGAACCCGGACCCACACACTCCAGACCCGGACCCACACAGCCGAGACTCGGACCCATATATTTTTGCGCAAGTCGTTTGACGGCGACCGTTCTCTTGCTGTTCGTGCTGTTTTACGCGGCGGGGAGGGTGGAGGATGAAACGTCAAACGGGATTTACCTTGATTGAAATGCTGATCGTGATCGCGATCATTTTGATCATTGCTGCGATCGCGATTCCGAGTATGACGACTGCGAAGATGAACGCGGATGAGACTTCGGCGGTCGCGTCCGTTCGAGCCATCAACCAGATGGAAGTGGTGTATCAGGCGGCTTACGGTGGATATGCGGAGACCCTGGCGAACCTGGGAGGGGCTGAGCCGTGCGCGAAGTCGGCGGCCACTGCGTGCTTGCTGGATCAGAGCCTGGCCGGAGGGGTGAAGGCGGGATACAACTTTGCTGCGGTGGGGAGCAATCCATCGGGTGGGATGAGCACAAGCTATGTGGTCGGGGCGGCGCCGGTGGTGTTCGATCGGACCGGGAAACGATTATTTTGCTCGACCGACAAGAATGTGATTCGCGCGGACCTCAATGCCGGGGGGAGCACCACTCCTCCAGATGGCGCGCAGTGCACAGGGTTCAGCGCATTGCAGTAGTGCGGTCTCAGAGGGCGAAGATGTGCGTGAGAGCCAGTGCCGTCCCGTGCGGGACTCATTCGAACTTTCCACAGTCCCCCGGACTTACGTCCGGGGCTAATGAATGCCGCCCCTTCGGGGCTGGAGTCCGGTAGTTCAATTCGACCTCTTTGCCCGCGTTTTAGTTCGCACGCGGTCTCTGAAGCCCTTCGATTTGGCCCGCAGTACGGCACGACTGAAGCCCTGCCCTGTCCGGGTTCGAGCCCTCACAAGGGCCGGATCCAAACCAGGCCGGGCCTAAACCTTTGTTTCAGGAGTTACTTGGGTAGTCAACGGTGCACCAATATTGATGCACATTTCATCAACCCGTAACATTCCGCTGCTAGAACATAAGTATGGATCTGCACGTGTACAACACGCTGATCCTCTCTGACCTGCACCTGGGTGCGGAGACGAGTCATGCGCGCGAGGCTACGCGCGTGCTCAAGGAGAACCGCTTCCAGCGGCTGATTCTGCTGGGTGACATCTTTGCCGATCTGAATCTTGCCCGCCTGACCAAGGATCACTGGAAGTTTCTCGGGTATATCCGCAAGCTCTCGAATCCCAAGCGCAATATTGAGGTGGTGTGGGTGGAGGGGAATCACGACCACGGGCTGGCCAACATCATGTCGCACCTGGTGGGGGTTCGCGTGTACGAGGATTACGCGTGGGAGTACGGGGGCCTGCGAAACATCGCGATTCACGGGCACCAGTTCGACGGGTTCCAGGTGAACAAGGTGAAGGTGAGCCGGTGGGGCACGTCGCTCTATTTGCGACTGCAGAAGCTGGACTTGAAGGGCAATCCCATTGCGCGACTGATTGACCGGCTGAACACGCGCTGGCTGCGGATGTCGGCGAAGGTGGCCGCGGGGGCGCTGGAATATGGGCGACATCACGGGGCGCAGCGTGTCTTCTGCGGGCATACCCATGAAGCCATCGAGGTGGAGCAGGATGGCATCCAGTACTACAACTCGGGGGGGTGGGTCGATTCCCGGCTCACTTATCTCACCGTTGACGAACAGGGGGTCCAGATTCATGAATACCGCGAACGAGCTGACGATCGTGATTCCGGCGAAGAACGAGGCGAAACTGATTCCGCGCTTGCTGACTTCGCTGACGAAGCAGGACTACTCGAAGATGTCGAGTACGAGAGTATTGGTCGCTGATGCGAACTCGACTGACGGAACGCCGGAGATCGTGCTCAGTTTCCGCGACCGCTTGAACGTGGGAGTGATTCGCGGCGGGATGCCTTCAGTCGGACGGAATCGGGGAGCGGCGCAGGCCGATAGTCCTTATATTCTGTTTCTAGACGCGGATATCGAACTGGCGGACCGATCGCTGGTACGGCGCTGCATGGAGCGGGCGCAACAGAGTCAGCTGCACTGCGTGACGACAAACATTTTGTGCAGTGACGGCAGCTGGGTTGACAAGCTGTTTTATGTAGGAAACGATCTCTTTCAGTACCTGTCGTACCTGCACCGTCCGTTTGCCACAGGAATGTTCATGCTGTTTGACCGGAAGAGATTTTGGGAACTCGGCGGGTTTCATGAGCAGATTCTGTTCGCCGAAGACTACCGGCTCAGCCAGCAGGTGGCGTGCAAGCGGTTTGCGATCGTGCGCGGCGGGGTCACCACCACCAACCGCCGGTTCAAGAAGATGGGACATCTGCGCGTGGGCTGGCTGTTCCTGAAGACCGCGATGAACTACTGGAACGAGAAATACTTTCTGCGCGATCACAAATACTGGACGGCGGAACCGGACAGCGTGCCTCGCGCTTAGCAGCTTTCAGTTCTTCTTCAACGAGTTCTTTCGTGGCCACAGCAGACAGGATCCAGCCAACCAGCCGGATCCTGGTTTTGTGTGCGCACGCATTTCTCGTTTCAAAAGTGAATAGCGATGCCCGTCGAAATGCGCGCATTATTCTGGTGGGTTCCGAAGAAACGGGTCTGCACGAAGTCACCCTGGAAACGCCATGCGACCAGGCGAACCAAACGGTAGTCAAGTCCGCCGCCGAGCGCTGTGGCGAAAGAAGTGTCCGTTCCGCCGGAGTGGATGTTCACATGCCCCACTCCGAACATGGCTTCCGCGAAGGGACGGAATTTTCCCACCGAGGCAGAGACGCGCGGTCCGAAAAGAACATTCTGTTCGGTTACATTGGCATTGATCGTTCCGGGGCAATTGGGGCACAGCGGACCTGGGAAGTTCTGCGAGCCGTAGTGGCCGCTGAAATCCGCGATGATGCCGACAAACGGCAGTACCTTCCCTTCCAGCGTTCCTTCCCAGCCGTTGGTGTTCGCCCGATCGATAGACGACAGATCGGTGTTGTAGAAAGAGTATCCGAAAAAGACGTTGCCCGAGGTTGGCACCTGGGCGGTCGCCAGGGCCGCCAATGCGAAGAGCAGAAAGAACACGACCATAATTCTGCGCATGAGTCTCCTCCGTTCTGCGTGCTAACCCGCCTTGACGCAGAAAGTTGTTAGATGATCGCAAAGGCAGATTGGGATATCGCCAAAGTGTCGAGCCGGGAATCGAAAGTACAAATACTCAGAAGCGCCAGACGATTCCGGTGGAACCCCTGTAGTCGCTCTGGTTGGCGCTCGCGTAGTGAGTGCGGAGGTAGTCGCCCTGGAAGCGCCAGGAGAAATTCTTGAAGAAGAGTTTGTAATCCACTCCGCCGCCGACATCGACTGCGGGAGGGTTGTACATGATGCCGCTCGAGTTGACGCGCTGAATGCCGCCCATGCCGTGCACAAATGGGCGCCACTTACCGAGGCTCGCGGACAGGCGAATGCCACCGAGGAAGTTGTATTGGGTGATATTTCCTCCGGAATTCCCGCTCCGGTAGAAACCGCTGGCATCGACGACGAACCCAACGTGGGGAAGGCGGGCGAAGGGAATCGCTTCGGCGGAGGCGTTCCAGCCGCGATAGCTCTGTCGAGTGATGCCAGCGTCGGTGAATTGGCCGTAGGAAGCCCCACCATACACGTTTCCGTGCGGAATCAGCTGTGCTGACATCGGGATCGAAAACAAGGTCAGAACAAAAAACGCCAGCACCGCCGCGGCAGTCTTCGACACGAATTAGTCCTCCCCGGCAATGACGCCGGCAAAAATGCGTTTCAGTCAACGAAATCTGTTAGATGCAGTGTACCGGATGGCCAAGATGTCCCGGTTGACAAAATTTGTCCCGCGCGGAGCCGACTGGCCGAGTTGACGAAAATTTACCAGATTTTCATGGTGCCAAAACCTATCGACCCGCGTCTATCTACTAGCATGCAACCTATGGACACGAATTGGCAAATTTGGGAGCAGCCGCAAAGGCTGGCTGTTTTTGGACAACACAAGGAGTCGCAGTTGAAACTCAGTTTGGAAACGCGAAATAGCGGCGATGTCATCATCGTGCACTGCCAGGGCCGCATCGTGTATCGCGATGAAGCGGCCGCGCTCTCGCGTCTTGTGGGCGAAGTCCTGCAACACGCGAGCAAGCTGGTGCTCGATCTGAGCGGCGTGAGTTCGATGGACAGCGCCGGCATTGGCGAACTGGCATTACTGCAAACCTGGGCGCAGGAGAAAAACGCGAGCCTGAAGTGTGCGGGAGCGAATACGCTGGTGCGGACGTTGCTGGACCTGACGAATCTCGACTCGGTGGTGGAAGTTCATCCGTCTCTCGATTCGGCGCTGGAGTCGTTCCGGGAAGAGCGAGTCTGCGCGGATTGCTGACGAACGAGCTGTTTGAGACATAGGAGCAAGGTTCGCCTTGCTCCCTTTTTCTTTTTGCGACCGATCCTGTGTTTAGGCGCTTGCAGTTTTTTGCCGTCTCTCCGGAGTCTCGGTCATAGCCTTTCTTTCGCCCCTCCGGGGCTCGACTGTTTTCCACTTTTTTACCCACGGCTTATGCCGTGGGCTGCAATTCTTTCGCCGCTTCGCGGCTCGGAGCGCGTCCTTTTCTTCCACTCTTTCGGATGCGATTGAGCTATGACACAGACTCCTCCGGGACTCGATTCCACTTCTTGTCGCTTACGCAGGGCTTACGCCCTGGGCTAAAATATGCCGCCGCTCCGCGGCTGGAGTGGGGTGGTGACTGGCTACGTCTTCGACAAGAGGCCGGGGTTAATTCCTGCTTGCGCGTACTCCCGGTGGGCCGGAGGAAAAATGAGCGCAGCTCTCCGAGCAACGACACTCGCGTTTTCTAGTTCTCTCGCTGGAAGCGGTAGCGGCCCTTGCGCTCAAGCGCGACGGCTTCGGCCACTTTCAGGAACGCGTTGCCGGCGTGCGAAAGGTTCGCGTCTTTGCGGAAGATGAGGCGCAGCTTGCGTTTCAGCTGCAGTTCGCGCACGGGGATTCCCACCAGCTCTCCTCTGGCTAGCTCGGTCTCGACGCTGATTTCGGGGACCAGAGCCACTCCGTGTCCCATGGCCACGAACTGCTTGATGGCCTGCAGAGTGGGGAGTTCCAGGTCCATGTGCAGAGGCGTTTTGTGCGTCTTAAACAATTGGATAACCTTCTCGCGGTAGGGCGACGACACAATGTGCGCCACAAAGGATTCCGCGCCTAACTGCCGGATGCTGACTTGTGGCGCGGTGGCGAGCGGGTGTTTGGGCGGAACTACGAACACCAGTTCGTCGAGATATACGACTACGGAGTGCAGGCTCGTCTCCTGAGGCTCATAGGAGAGGACGCCGAATTCAGCGTTGTAGCGCAAGACGTCGTCGGGGATGTGACTGCCGAGAGCGCGTTCGACCGTGATCTTGATCATGGGATGGAGCCGCCGGAACTCGGCCAGCAGAGGCAGCAGGTAGAGCACGGTGAATTCGTTGGCGGCGATGACCAGCTTGCCTTTTTGCAGTTCCCGCAGTTCGGTCAGAGATTCGGTCGCCTCGCTGCGCAGGTTGATCAGTTTTTCGGCGTACTCGAAGAGAACCTTGCCGGCGTCGGTGAGGACGCCTTCGCGCGAAGAGCGGTCAAACAGCGCCTCTCCGAGTTCGTCCTCGAGCTTACGAATTGTCTGGCTGACCGCCGACTGGGTGCGGTAGAGTTTCTCGGCAGCGCGCGAAAAGCGGCGCTCGCGGGCGACGGCCAGAAAAACCTCGAGTTGGGAAAGCTCCATGGGCTGGCTCCTTAATCGAACCTCGATAATCCATTAGCGGAACTTATTATATAACTACAACTAATGATTGCTCAATAATTATAAGTTTTGCTTCTACGGCTGCTGCCCGTACCATAGATCATCATTCTTGTTTTGGGGAGATCCATGACGGCAGAGCGAGCCCGCATCACGGTTTTCGACACGACGCTTCGCGACGGAGAGCAGTCGCCCGGTTGCAGCATGAACCAGCCGGAAAAGCTGCGCCTGGCCCAGCAACTCGACCGTCTGGGCGTGGATGTGATCGAGGCGGGATTCCCGATTGCCTCCGATGGCGATTTCGAAGCCGTGAGGGCGATTGCTTCCGTGGTGCGCCGACCGATCATCGCGGGACTGGCGCGGGCGTGCCGTCCAGACATTGAGCGGGCCTGGGAAGCGCTGAGGGAAGCGGCTCGTCCGCGGATCCATGTGTTCCTGGCCACATCCGATATTCACCTGCAATACAAGCTGCGCATCACGCGGGATCAGTGCCTGGCGCAGGCGCGGGAGTCGATTCTGTTCGCCAAGTCACTTTGTGATGACGTCGAGTTTTCGCCGGAAGATGCCACCCGGACCGATCCTGAATTTCTGTGTCGCGTACTGGAAGCGGTGGTCGAAGCCGGGGCCACCACGCTGAACATTCCGGACACAGTGGGTTACACGGTGCCGTCGGAGTTCGGCGCATTGATCACGACGATCCGGGAGCGCGTGAAGGGGATCGAGAACGTGACGATTTCCGCACATTGCCACAACGATCTGGGCATGGCGGTCGCTAATGCGCTGGCGGCGGTTGCCGCAGGGGCGCGCCAGGTGGAGTGCACGATTAACGGGATCGGGGAGCGGGCGGGCAACGCCTCGCTGGAAGAAATTGTGATGGCGATGCGGGTCCGGCCGGACAAGTTCGCCTACGAAACCGGAGTGGTGGGCGAGCAGATCTTTGCGGCCAGCCAAATGTTGAGCGAGATCACGGGCGTGCCCGTGCAGCCGAACAAGGCCATTACCGGGCGCAATGCGTTTGCGCATGAGGCGGGGATTCATCAGGATGGAGTCCTGAAGAATCCGCTGACGTACGAGATCATGACGCCGCAATCGGTGGGCGTACCTGACTCGAAGCTGGTGCTGGGCAAGCACTCTGGGCGTCACGCTTTGGGCATTCGGTGTGAGCAGCTGGGCTACCAGTTTGACCGGCGGGCTCTGGACGACATCTACCGGCGCTTTGTCCGCTTGGCGGACAAGATCAAGAAAGTGGAAGATCATCATTTGCTGGAACTGATCCGCGACACACACAAGCCCTCGGGCTCGGCGACGCCGTTGATTGAGCCGATTCCTTCGGCGAAGGCAGCCGCCGTGAACGCTTCTGCGGTGACCGCACCCGCGCCGGAGCCGGTGAAGCCCTTTCCGGTTGGGCCGCAGACGAATGCGTTCGGTGTGCCGCTGCCCGCCCATACCGATCCTCACCACGAGCAGACGCAGCAGGAAGACTATCTGTGGGGCGTTTAGGGATTGAGTAATTGGGTAATTTTGTAATTGAGTAATTTGCAGAGCCGCAATCTTCCTGCGCAGCCGTCCCGTCCAGAAGGGTAGAATTACACGATTCTCAATTTCCCAATTACCAAATTTCCCAATTACTCAATCACGTCCCATGATTCTGAGACTTACGATTCTCCCCGGTGACGGCATTGGTCCGGAAGTTACTGAACAGGCCGTGCTCGTTTTGCAGGCGGTGGCTGACGGTTTTGGTCACCAACTCCAGCTTCAACGCAAGCTTATTGGTGGAGCGGCGCTCACGGTGGCGAACGATCCACTCCCAGCGGACACGGTGCAAGCTTGCCTGGCGTCGTCTGCCGTACTGCTGGGTGCGGTGGGGAGTCCAGCGTTCGATCACAATCCGGGTCATTTGCGGCCCGAGGCTGGGTTGCTGCGCATACGGCGCGAGTTGGGTGCTTACGCCAACCTGCGGCCCGCGGTTTTCTTCCCGGCGCTGGAGGATTGCTCTCCGTTGCGGGCGGAAATCGTGCGCGGAACCGACATCATGATTGTGCGCGAATTGCTGGGTGGAGCCTACTTTGGGGAGCCGAGGGCGATCGAGGGAGCTCCCGGCTCACGCGTTGCGGTCAACACCATGCGTTACAGCGAGTCGGAAATCGAGCGGATCGCGCGCGTGGCGTTTGAGTTGGCCATGAAGCGGCGGCGCAAGGTTCTGTCGGTGGACAAGGCCAATGTGCTGGAATGCTCAAGGCTGTGGCGCGAAGTGGTGACGCGCGTGGGGAAAGATTATCCCGAGGTGAAGCTGGGGCATCAGTATGTCGATTCGGCTGCTATGCTGTTGGTGCAACGGCCTACGGATTTCGATGTCTTGCTGACCGAGAATATGTTTGGGGACATTCTGTCGGATCAGGCTGGTGGCGTTGTAGGTTCGCTTGGACTGCTCGCTTCGGCGAGCGTTGGCGGGCCCGTGGGGCTGTATGAGCCGGTGCACGGGTCCGCTCCGGACATCGCGGGGAAGGGGATTGCGAATCCTCTCGGTGCGATTTTGTCGGTGGCGATGTTGCTGCGGCATTCGTTTCAGTTGGAGGCGGAGGCGGTGTGTGTCGAGAAGGCGGTGTCGACGGTGCTTTCGCAGGGGGCGCGAACGGCGGATCTGGCCGGGAAGACTCATGTCGCGATCTCTACGGCGGAAATGGGGCGGCGTGTCGTTGAGGCAGTGAAGGCCGTGGGCTCGGGGCAGGCAGAGAAGTCGGCTTAGAAGAGGTGCCGTCCCTTGCGGGACTCAATTCCATTTTTGCTGTTCTCTCCCGCCACTTCCGTGGCGGGCTTTCACGTGCCGCCGCTTCGCGGCTCTGCACTCGGCAGGCATGACTGTATCTTCGCGACGAAGCGAAGGCCCGGCGCTTCGGTATGAAAACGGAGATGCGATGGGTCGGTAAGATCCGACATCTGAGTGATCTATAACTAGGCTTGAGGGCCGCGGTGGCCGGGCACCGTCTTCACTCGCGGGCTGGTCGGCGTCGGATCGCCGTCGTACTTTCCACTCAGGTCATACCAGCGGATACGCAGCATCTCTAGAAACATGCGGGAGCCGTCGACGATCGGATTGATGCTGGTTCCGTCGCGGTGTGCCCAGGCGACGGAGACTTCCTGCACTTTGAATTTCAACTTTCGCGCCAGGAAGAGTATCTCTGGATCGAATCCCCAGCGCTCGATTCTCTGCAG
Organism: Candidatus Sulfotelmatobacter sp.; assembly: GCA_017883385.1. Lineage (GTDB taxonomy): Bacteria > Acidobacteriota > Terriglobia > Terriglobales > Acidobacteriaceae > Sulfotelmatobacter. The sequence goes on along the minus strand of JADGNQ010000043.1, from coordinate 15,026 downwards.
AGGGAAGATCGCCTGAACCGCCGGCAGCCTGAACGCTTTGAATCCGCACTGGGTGTCCGCGAATTGCAGACCGAGCGTGAGGCGCAGGAGCAGGTTGAAGATGCGGCCGAAGAGCTGGCGGTGCAGGGGCTGGCGCTGCGTCTGGGTTTCGGCGCGCAGCCAGCGGGAGCCGATGGCGATATCGGCGCCGTCTTCCAGTGCACGGAAAAGCTTGGCAGCTTCTTCGATCGGTGACGAGAGGTCGGCGTCGCTGAAGAGCACGATACCTCCGCGGGCGTTGAGCATGCCGTTACGCACGCTGTATCCCTTGCCACGGTTGCCGGGATTCTCTACCAGGCGCAGCGACGGATCGTTCGCGGCGAAAGTTCGAACAATGTCGGCAGTGTTGTCGCGGGAGCCGTCGTTAACGACGATGATCTCCGCATCCCATGCCTGCGCGCGCACGTAGGCGAGAACCTTCTCGAGGGTCGCGCCCAGGCGCGTGCTCTCGTTGTAGGCCGGAATGACGATGCTGTAAGTGGGCTCCAAGAGCAGTTCTCAGTTCTCAGTTCTCAGTTCTCAGTTGCCGATGAACTGAGCCCAACATTGGATGCAGAAAACACAGCGTGGTGATTGTACTTTGTTGCGGGAGGATTGCGGAAATGAGATTCGCGGCCAAACAGTTTGGCCAGTCACCTTCCTTGCCGATGATGCTTCGCGGCGGCTGAAGCCGGTCCGATCCGGCGGCGCATGCGGCATCGCTGAAGCGAAGCCCTGATACGAATCGTGACTGCTTTAGTAAACTGCGAGGGTTGAAGTCTGAGGTCCGGGAACTGAGAATTGAGGTCCGAGAACTGAGAACTGAGAACTGCTTTACGCTACCTGGCGCTTCAGTTCCAGCATCGAGAAGTATTCCGCGACCAGCTCCGCGTCCCAAAGGCCGCGGGCGGCTTCCTCGCGCATGGTTTGGGCGGCCTGTTCGTGAGTGAGAGGTGGTTTGTAAGAGCGAGCGGTGCGGAGCGCGTCGTAGACATCGACTACCTGCAAAACCCTAGGGAGGACCGGGATTTCCGGCCCGGTCAGGCCGTCAGGATAGCCCGAACCATCCGAGTGTTCGTGATGGTGGCGGATGATGGGCAGCACCAGACGCAGCGAATGTAGGGGCTTACAGATGTTCTCGCCGGTGATGGGATGGAGCTTCATGACAACCCACTCCGCAGGCGTGAGGTCGCTGCCTTTTTTCAGGATTTCATCGGGCACGGCAATCTTGCCTAAATCGTGCAGGTACCCGCCACGCTTCAAGGCGACGAGGGAATCTTCATCCATGCCGAGGTGGCGGCCGAGATCTGCGGCTCGCACAGCCAGGCGCTCACAGTGACCCTCGGTATAGGGGTCGCGACCTTCGACGATCAGTCCCAGCGTACACAGGACGGAATCGGCGGTTTCCAGCTCGTCGGTAAATTCTTTCAAGCGCAACAGCGATTTCACACGGGCGATGAGTTCCTCGGCCAGGACTGGCTTGTTCAGGAAATCATCGGCTCCGGCTTCGATGCCGCGGACTTTGTCGGTGCTGTCGCTGAGTCCGGTGATGAGGACGAAAGGAATCAGGCGCGTGGCCGGATTCTCTTTCAGGACGCGGCAAAACTCGTAGCCCGACTTGCCGGGCATCATCACGTCGGAAAGGATCAGGTCCGGAAGCTGGCGGTGCACTTCGGCTTCGCCCTGCTCGGCATTGGTTGCGGTGACGACTTCGTATCCGCGCATGGTGAGCAGTTGGCTCATCAGGCCAGCAATGCTGGGCTGGTCGTCGACGACCAGGATGCGCGGGGCACGACGCCTTGGTAACAGATCACCCATATCTTGAGTTGTAAGAAGCGGCCTTACCCTCTTCAGTTGTCCGCGCATCTGGGTGCGACGAAGTACGAGTGGAGGGCAAAACTAGTCGTCTCATTCTACTGCGATTCTGCCGTCTTCGCCGGGGTCCAGGCCAGTTTTTTGGAATAGTACCACCCACCTGAGTAGTGCAGCGTTTCCCACTTTGGCACTTCTGTGGCCGAGTTGTGACCGGGAACCTTGCTTCTGAGGCCACTTCCTGCCTAGGCTCGCCTCATGCGATGGATTGTGCGAACTCAGCTCATTGGTGTGTTGTTCTGTGCGCTGCTGTCTCCGGCCGCGGCCGGCGCGGTAGCTAAGGTTCATGTGATCACGTTCGGCAAGTGGACCACAGTGCAGTGGTTGCCGGGTACGGGTGCGGACGACGAGAAACCGCTGACCGTTAAGATCCGAGCGCTCGTAGTGGATGGACGGGTCAAGGAGTATGTGGTCGGGTCACCCCACGAAGTGACGGACCGGCTGCTTGTGGTGCGGCGAGTGTTTAGGGTGAATGATAGTTTGCCGGAAGAATCCGGCGCTTCCCGATGGCAGTGGCAACGGGGGGGCTGGCTGCTCGTTGACCGGATGACCGGGCGTGTTTCGGCGGTCAACCTCCCGGAGTTCGATGCGTTCTACTCTGCCGCCAGTTGGTACAGGGACTACGTTGCCTATTGCGGAGTCTCCGATGACGGGAAGAAGACCTATGCCATGGTGACGCAATTGAGCCGGCGCAAGCCGGTGCTGAAGAAGCCGCTGTCGAACGACGGTGTGGCCGACGATGCAGCGCCGGACTCGGCGTGCCCGGCGCCCTCGTGGCAGCGAAGCCCGATGCGAGTCAGCTTTGAACCGGCAGGCGGAGCGAAGCAGACGTTCGCCATCCGCGGGCATGTGGTGGATGTGGTGAATGATGCGGAGGAGGAGGAAGAGGGGACGAGGTGATTGCAGATTTGAGATTGTAGATTTCAGATCGCAGATTGATCGAGATCCGACTCGGCAAATCTGAAATCTGCAATCTGAAATCTGTCCTCAGTCTCCTGCCGCTTCCACCGCAGGGAGTTCCTGCGCGACCGTCTTTTCCTTCACCTTTGCGCTCGTAACCAGGACGACGGATAGCACCACGATCGCGCTTCCTGCCAGAATGAAACGGTCCACGCGCTCGTGCAGGATTAGCCAGCCGAGAAACACGGCCACCACAGGATTCACATAGGCGTAGGTTGAGACCTTGGACGTGGGGACGTGTTCGAGCAGCCAGATGTAGGCGGTGTAGCCGATCCAGGAACCGCAGACGACCAGATACATTACGGCGCTGATGCCGCGGGTGGTCCAGGTTGCGCGTGAGAGGTCGCCGTTGATGAGCGCGAAGATGAGATTTCCGGCTCCTGCCGCGGTGACTTGCCAGCCGGTGGCGCTGAATACGTCCATGCCGGACTGCCAGCGCTTCGAGAGCACGGAGCCAAGGGCCCAGGTGAACGATCCGAAGATCAGGCTGATCGAGGCCCAGAATTCGCGATGTCCCATGGTGCCGGATTGCAACTGCGGCCAGACCAGGACGAACAGTCCCACAATGCCCAGCGCGAGGCCCGCTTTGCCGCGTCCGGAAATGTGGTGGTCGCCGAGCAACAGGGAGTCGAGCACAAGAAACCACAGCGGCGTGATGGCAATGATAAGCGCGGCCAGGCCCGACGACACGGTGAGTTCGGCATACGAAAGCGTGAGGTTGCCGCCCATTAGAAGCAGCAAGCCTACGACTGCGGCGAGCGCGATCTGCTTTGGCGAATAGAGAATCTTCCGCCCGGTGGCGGCGCAGACCGCCAACATGATTACGCCGGCGATGGAAAACCGCACGGCGCACATGAGGGCCGGAGGGATGGTTTGCACGGCGATGTCGATGCCGAGGTAGGTCGAGCCCCAGAACAGGTACACGAGTCCGAAGGCAAGAATTACCATCCACCGGCTTGGGCGCTGTGCGGAGTGCATGGGCGTGAGAAACAGGAGGAACTAAAAGATATCAGACGAGCGCGAGGGAGGTTTGGATTCTAAAGTTGAGGAGAGGTGTCAAGGAGTGATATGGCGGTTCATCGCCAATTGAGGAGATTCCCTCAGGTTGGCCAGGCTACACATAGCTGTTGTTAATCGTCGGTTTTCGGGTTGGTCGGACTAGCTGGCATCAAAGGCCCCGGAAGCACCAGCCATCGGCGCTTCTGCCTTCTGTTTTCTCACGTCGATCACAATCGTCTCGGCGAGACGATCCTGGGCACACATCCGATTAGGGTCCCAAAAGAACTGCAAGAACCCCAAACCTCCCTCCAGCACCGCCGCGCCATACCCCAACCCGCGCTCGACAGACTGCCAAAGTCCCATGCGTTCGCTCGTAACCGACAGAACTCTTGTGCGCGCAACCCATTTGCCTGGCGTTTGTCCGTTGCCAAAGTAATGGGCCAATCCCCAATAGAGAACCATCACGGCGATGTTCCCGGCTTCGTGAAAGTCCCAGACGAGGTGAATGTCCGTCTCATGAAGAAGAAAGTGCCGCCACGAGAATTCAAGAGGGAACCAGACGATCACAGCAACCAGCAGGTCGACGCAGTATCCGAGCAGCCTTTGCCAGAAGGTTGCCAGTAGAAACCCGTCGAGCGAATCTGCACGCGTGCCGGCATGAGGGTGAAACCGGCGTCTCGCCTCTTTCGACTGCTGAGTCATCGGGATAGTCTAGCGCACGCTTGGCCCGACCTGGGTCGACATTTCTCGACTCCACACTCTCTCGTCAGCAGCACCAAGCCTTTCTGCGGGCAATGCGGAAGCAAGCAAATGTTGTAATCAGATCATCCCATTCAAATCCTTCCCATGGGGTCAATGAGGGCTATGGCGATGTTTCGCCAATTGACAAAGGCTGCCCGCACAACCACGCTGTCTCCGCCAACGCTAGCTGGAATAGCCAGTAGGCAATGCTCCTTGCCGTGACCAGCATCACTGACATCGGGTCTTTGTTGCGATAAAAATGCCGCGTTAGCCTCTCCGAACGGGCACGCCTCCCAAACGTCGTCGGAGTGTACCCACGCTTTTGGGGCAAACTTGGCCGTCCCAATAACGTGCGCAAATATGTCGGTGAAGGGCCAGCTAACGTTCGTGCTTCCCAATCCGAAATCTCGGAGCAGCAGGTAGCACGTGTTGGAGCGAAGGAGGGTTGTCATGCAACGATTCCATGTTCTGTTGTTCACACTCGTGGCCTTCTCTGCGACTGTCATCCAAGCCCAGCAATCGACTCCCGCGCCCCAGCCTGATCCTGCACTCCAGAGACTTGTTGTTTACGTCGGGCAATGGACCTACAAGCTGGAGTATCAGCCCGGGCCCTTTGGGCTGGCCGGAAAGGCTTCGGGCAGTGCCGTCTCTGAAATGATTCTCGGAGGCTACTTCCTCCATTTCCAATGGAGAGAGCACGGGGTTGCCGGGGAATTGGAGGGGCTCGATGTCCTCGGATACGATCCACAGAACAAAAACTACCCTGTCTCGTGGTACCAGAATGATGGAAGCCTGACCTTTGGGACATGCGTGAACACTGGCCGGACATTTCAGTATTCAGGAAAGGCGGCCGCTGGTGGAAAGCAATATTTCACTCGAGTCACCAAACGTTCGCCGAGGATTTCCTGACCTTCCACCAGGAAGGCGAGTTCTCTGTCGACGGCACAGCTTGGACTCCCTGGTTCCAGGCCAATTTCACAAAGTCAAAGCCTACTGCCAAGAAATGACAAGCAATGAGCAATTAGCAAGTGCATGAGTCACAACCAACAAACAGAGGAATGAACGTGTTCCGCACAAGGTTCCTAAGTTCCACACCGAAACAAAAGCGGAAACGACCACGTGTCGAGGGAGCTTTCCCGCGTTCTCCGATTGCGATTGGTTAACTGGAGGAAGCGTGAAATCCTAACTGTTGAGAACAGGCAATAGTCCCCACCGCTAGGGTGCAGCCATGCTAAGGCTCAGGGAGCGGGGAGTCAGAAACGAAGTGCGGCCGTGGAGACCAGGCCCGCCGCCACTCCGAGTGCCATCACAGCGACAAAAAGCCTGATCGCGGTTCGCCAGGAAATCGTGTGCCCCAGAATCAGTGCAGAGTAAACGCTGAAGGCACCGAGGGTGCAAAGCAGCGTGACGACGTAGGGTGCGGGAACACCGCGGATCATAAGCAGAAAGGCGATTGCCACGTCGAAGCCCATCGGGACGGGGAGGAATGTGCCGATGAGTGCGACGAGCAGAATGCCGCCCACGCTTACAGTGGTTGGAATGCTAGTGGCGGGTAAGACCTCCACAACCACGGCGCCAAGAAAGGCGGCCACAATCATCAATGGGACGGTGGTGAGGGCGAGGCGCGCAAGATTCGCCAGGTAAGTTTTCAGGGTGAACGTTGCGGGCAGAAGCCATCCGGATTGTTCCACGGTGGCGCATGTCCTCGCGGGTGCAGAAGTGGACCTGCCGGCGATCAGCGGAACCAGCGCCAGCAGGTTCAGGGGCACAGCCAACCGCGCGAGCGCTATCGGCAGAGGGAAAAGGGTGAAGGCCATGGCCAGGACGACGACATTCAAGGTCGGCGAACTGATCATTGTCGCCAGGACCGTGATGGGACTGGCGCCTGCCACGAAGAGGCTGCGTCCGATGGGGGCGACGCAGTTGGCGCAGACGCCAAGCGGCGCGCCACCGAGCGCGCCGAGAAGCGTGTTGGCCACCGGGCTCTGGAAGCGTACGCGCGGCAGGGTAGCCAGCAGCGTGATCATGGCCGCACCGAAGCAGATGCCGAACGTCATGCCGATGCGGTTGGTCCACATCCAATTCACAGTCGTGTGTCCGATACGGGTCATCAGCGACATTGCTGGGGTCACGGGCATGAGCGCATCGAAACTGAGCGCGCCTTTGATGCTGATTCCCCGTCCGCTGTGCAACTTCTTGAGCAACGCGGGATAGCGGGAGTCAATCCAGAAGTAAAGAGACACCCCCAGCCCCAGAACGGCTGCGACTGAGGTTTGCACTAGCACGCGGCCTCGAGGACTTGTGCCTGCGGCGGAGATCGACGGACTCGCAATGGCGGTGGACATGGATGCTCCCGATTGAGTGTCTGAACTCTCTACGGGCACTGCCCGATTGGCGTACTTCCCTCAGGGTTGTGCAAACACGTAAGAGAGCAGGAACTGGGCGGGAAGTATGGGGCAATCGCGAGAGGCGCTCAATAGTGGATTTGCACTAATGGATTCTGCAACGAGAGGCGGGCTGGAGCCCCGACTTCCAGATCCGGAAGTGCCCTGCGGGACGTAACCAACGGATTAAACTGGGGGTTACGGCGCGGGCAACCTCACGCTATAATGATAGGGACGACGATGTGTAGCGATGCCGCAGAAGAATCCCAATTCGCGTCTTCCTTATTCAGATCGTGCCGAGTGCTGGCTGCACTGCTTGGTGTGCCCGCGGCGCTTTCGGGCGAATCTGCCATCGCGATTGCGCCCTAGCCTGTTCGGTAGCGATTAATTCCTTCATCCTCCACTGACTCGCCTTGCCCGGCGTGGGTCCGAACCGGGATCACTCGTTCGAGGCTGCATTTCCTGATAACTGGCGGCTGACTACTGACAGCTGCTAACGGAGGATTCCATGACCACGAAGACTATGACCGCAACCGCCGTTTCTTCGGCCATCGGTCCCAAGATCAAGACCGCACTGCCCGGGCCCAACGCCAAACGTGTGCTTGAGGGCGATCAGAAATACATTTCGCCGTCCTATACCCGATCGTACCCCATGGTGGCCAAAAGCGGACGCGGCATTGTTGTCACTGATGTCGACGGCAACGAGTTCTTTGATTTTTCCGCCGGCATCGCGGTGACGTCGACCGGCCACTGCCATCCTGATGTGGTCGCCGCCATTCGGAAACAAGCGGGCGAACTGATCCACATGTCGGGCACGGATTTCTACTATGAAAACATGGTGGACCTGGCGGCGCGGCTTTCGAAGATTGCGCCCATGCCGGGCCCGCATCGCGTTTACTACGGTAACTCGGGTGCGGAGGCGATCGAGTGTGCGCTGAAGCTGGCGCGGTACCACACCAAGCGGCAGAACGTGATCGCATTTTTCGGAGCGTTTCACGGACGCACCATGGGTGCGCTTTCGCTGACGGCGTCGAAGCCGCAGCAGCGGCGACGTTTCGCGCCGCTGGTGCCGGGCGTGACGCACGTGCGCTATCCGGATGTTTACCGGGGCTGCGTGGGTGGCACGCAAGACCCAGACAACTTTGCGCTGGGCTGCGCCCGCTTCATCGAAGAGAAATTGTTTAAGACCACGCTGGCTCCGGAAGAAGTGGCGGCCATCTTCGTAGAGCCGGTGCAGGGCGAGGGCGGCTACGTCGTCGCTCCGAAGATCTTCATGCAGGAACTGCGGCGCATCTGCGACCGTCACGGCATCATGCTGGTGGTCGACGAAGTGCAGAGCGGCATTGGACGCACGGGCAAGTGGTTCGCCGTCGAGTACACGGGCGTCGAGCCTGACATGGTCTGCATGGCGAAGGGCATTGCTTCGGGCATGCCCCTCGGCGTCACGATGACGCGCGCGGAAATCATGGACTGGGTGCCCGGTTCGCACGCCTCCACTTTCGGTGGCAACCCTGTGGCCGTGGCGGCGGCGCTGGCTACGCTGGATGTGATCGAGAAGGAGCACTTGCTCGAGAACTCGGCCAGCGTGGGTAATCACATCATGAAGCGCATGGCCGACTGGCCTTCAAAGCTGAAGCTGGTGGGCGATGTGCGCGGACGCGGATTGATGATCGGCGTCGACATCGTGAAGGACAAGGTCACCAAGGAATACGGGAACGCCGAGCGCGACCGCATCGTCGAAATGGCGTTCGAACACGGTGTGCTGTTCCTGGGCTGCGGGCCGAGCACGATCCGGATATGTCCGCCGCTGATTGTCACCGAGGAAGAGGCTGATGTCGCGGTGGATGTGCTCGAAGAATGCATCTCTACCGTGGGAAAAGGTGTCTAGGCTCTTCTTTGCGAAAACGGATGCGGGCAGGACTTCGGTCCTGCCCGTCCTTTTTGGGAGTCAACATTCCCCTCAAAGGATGAATCTCAGGCCGTCTGCAAAAGTCCGAGCTATTTGCTGGCGGGAAAGCCGAGTCGCGCGATCAAGGCCTTGTAAGCGGGGTCGTTGTGCAGGTTATTGAAAGCCGAATCGGTTTCGATCTGAATAGTGGCGTCGTCGTGCTTGTCGTAAGCGATCTGCAAGTACTTAAGAGCTTCCAGCTTATCCCCCAACAGGGAGTTCGTCTGCGCTAGGTAATAAGGCGACAATTGTCCGCGCTGGTAGAGTTTCTTTTGCTGCGCCAGCAGGTTCCGCAGCATGCCTTGGGAGCCCCCGGTCGCGAAGCCTCTTTCAGCTGCATCGACGAGTTTTAGAGTTGAATTGTCGTGCATCAGGGTGGCTTCCTTCTTCCACTCTTGCAGATAGCTGGGGTAGTTGCCACTGGCGAAGTACATGCCCTTCAGATACCGGTGCGGAGAAACGAAATCCGGTTCCGTGACTACCAGCTGTTTCAGCAGGGCAGCGCCCTCATCGTGCCTTCCCGCCTCCCACAGGAGGTCCCCCTTATCGGCAAGAACGGACTTTGAAGCGGGATCGAGTGTTTGCGCCCGCTCAATTTCTGCCACAGATTCGGGATTTCGTCCAACGGTCGCGAGGTAGGTGGCATACCAGTGGTGGGCGACCGCGTTGTTGGGATCAAGATCGATGGCGCGGCGGAATTCGTGCTCGGCGTTGGGCACGTCCCATACGCCGTAAAACAGAGCAAATGCGAGGGAGGCGTGCGCCTCGGAAGACTGATCGTCGAGCTCGACGGCCTTCTGTGCTGCGGCCTGAGCGCGAGGATAAGCTTCGCTGGCTGGCATTAGAGTGTATTCGCGCAACAGGTTGTAACAGTCGGCGAGTCCTACGTACGCCGGGGCATAGCTGGGATCGTGAACAATGGCCTGAGTGAATTGATCCACGGCCTTGTTTAGCCCGTCTGCTGTGCGCTTCTCCCAGTAGAAACGGCCTTTCAGATATAACTGCTCGGCCTCGGAGTTGGCGGAGAGCCTGGAGGAGTCGGAAGCCCGGGGCACCGCGCCTGGCTGGTTCGTGGTGCCTGCCTTGGCCGCGCGGTGGCTTGGCCAAAAACTCCAGACAACCAGAACAATTGCAGCGACGGGAAAGACGAGCGACCAACGCCAGCCGTCGGGCGGCACGGGAACGCCCCCGATGGCTGGAGTTTCGGCGTCCGACTTGACCAATACCGGGCCTGGTTGAACTGGCGGTGCTGGGAAGTGAGTCGGAGCGATCCAACGATAGCCGCGACGCTCCACGGTCTCGATGAAGATGGGGTTGTCGGCGGAGTCTCCTAAGGCGTCCCGGAGCCGGTTGATGGCACTGCTGATCCCATGGTCGAAGTCCACGAATACGCCTTCGGGCCAGAGCGCCTGGCGGAATTGCTCCCGGCTGAGGACTTCGTTGGGCTGGCTCAGCAAGAGTTTCAGTGCCCGAAATGGCAGATCTTGAATCTTGACCTTGACGCCGTTCTTTCGCACCTCGCCGGCCGGCACGTCCGCCTCGAATACTCCAAAGCGAACGACTTCGCGAGATTGCGCGGCTGGCTGCATGCAATTCTGTGTTGATTTCCCCATCTGGAGTCTATCGCACCATGACGCCCGGCGAAATCGCCGCTTGGTGCCATCCCACCCACCACTTTTGTCCGAGTGAGAGGCCCACGTATCAGTCTTGGAAATAACGAGTTAGCGCGTGAACTGCGTGTGCAGGAGGCGTGAATTGACGGCGGGCCCAATGTCGGACAAAGTGGGCGGCGTGCCACAATCATCCTTGCTCAACCTTGGGACGGCTGTCCTTGTATCCGCCCCTGGCGGTGGCACTGCGCGGTCCGAGGAGCTCGTAGTCAGGGAAATGGCGAAAGGCGCTAACAGCGCCGTGAATTTCACGGTCACTTCGTACCGTGGAACACTTGCGGAGCGCGCGAGAGGGTGCGCTCCGCAAGTCTAAGAATTTGAATTTTTGTTGCTGCCTCCTTGGGGGGAGGATGCGACCAAGCCCGCGGCGTCGTCCGTGGGCTTGTTTTCTGCGGTCGAATGCAGTTCGCACAGCCACTTGAGGCCGATGGGGACGTGCGCATCTTTCCGCTTTCGGGAAGTCTACGACTTGAATCATGCCCGAATGTGAGGGCCGTCACATTTCCGAGACGGAAATCCAAACTACACTGATGTCTCTTCGTCATGCTTCCCGCGGGTCTCACCAAAACGGTTATTCGCAGCCTGGATTGGGTTGCGCAGCGGGTTCTCCCGGCCGACCATAGGCCGCGGCACCAACGGATTGGCATACGAGGTGAGGAAGAGGCTTACTTTCATCTGAGGAAGCTGGGTTATTCGATCGTAGCGCGGAATTTTCGTTCACCGCGTCGCCGCGGGGAGATCGACTTGATTGGCTGGGACGCAGATGTTCTTTGTTTTATCGAAGTTAAGACGCGGACGTCGAGAGATGTAAAGCCTCCGGAGGCGGCCGTGGACCGGCACAAACGACGGGAACTGGCGGAAGTGGCGCGGGAATACCGGAGACGTCTCCCACCATCGTGCCAGTGGAGAATCGATATTGTAAGCGTATACTATGACGGTTCGGCGTCGCGCCCCCAGATCGAAGTGTTTCGTAACGCCTCGCTGTCGGCGTAAAATAGGAAGTTTGCGCCCCGCTGAAAGGAATTTGTAATTGCCTGAGCTTAGAAAAGATCCGATCGTTGGCCGTTGGGTGATCATTTCGACAGATCGCGCGAAGCGACCCACCGATTTTGTCCGCGAGAATATGAAGATCAAAGGGGGATTCTGCCCCTTTTGCTACGGGAACGAAGGCAAGACTCCCCCCGAAATCCAGGCCTACCGGCCTAACTCGAATGGTGGACCGGCGCCGCAGCGTGATAGTCCCGGGTGGACCGTCCGTGTAGTACCCAACAAGTTCCCGGCTCTGGGCATCGAGGGCACGTTGAACCGCCAGGCCGAGGGGATGTTCGACCGGATGAACGGAATCGGGGCGCATGAGGTGATCATCGAGACGCCCGACCACACGGCGAGCATGGCCACGCTGCCGCCGAAGCGAATTGAAGATGTGTTGTGGACCTTCCGCGACCGCATCCTGGACCTGAAGAAAGATCGCCGGTTCAAGTACATCCTGATTTTCAAGAATCACGGGGAAGCGGCTGGAGCGTCGCTGGAACATGCGCACTCGCAGCTCATTGCATTGCCCATTCTTCCCATTAACGTGGTGCAGGAGCTGGAAGGAGCAAAGCAGTACTTCCTCTACAAGGAACGCTGCGTATTCTGCGACATCATCCGGCAGGAGATGGACACCGGCACTCGGGTAGTGGCGGAAAACGAGAATTTTCTCACGCTGGCGCCATATGCTCCGCGCTTTCCATTCGAAACCTGGATCCTGCCCAAGCAGCATGAATCGGCGTTTGAAAACTCGTCGTCGCACATGTTCGAGAACCTGGCTCGCGCGTTGAAAGATCTGCTCAGCCGGGCGGACCGCGTGCTCGACAATCCGCCTTACAACCTGGTGATCCACAGTTCGCCGGCGCAAGACCCGACCAACGACCACTATCACTGGCACATCGAATTCATGCCGAAGCTGACCAAGACGGCAGGATTTGAATGGGGCACGGGTTTCTACATCAATCCCACGCCACCTGAGGAAGCGGCGAAGTTTCTGCGCGAAGCGAATGTGGAGGAGACTGCAGCAGTTCCGGTTGGCTGAGGGAAATTCTGAGTTCAGAAAGACGGTCGAAAAAATGGGGCACGGCGGTCGCCGCGCCCTTTAAGTTTAGCCGGAGAGAGAGAAGGACCTATGAATTCACGGGTCCTTATTAACGCTAGGATAGGCGGACCTCACTGGGCTGGTTGTCATGGAAATGTAAAAACCACCGCGAATCGACCGCGGTTCGGGTTCCCTCGTCGGCGTTCATTGACGTCCCTTCGTCTCGATCACTACTATGGGCGGCTCCGAGGTTCTGCATGAAACGCTGCGTGCTGCTGCTTCTGCTAAGCGGATGGGCCTATGCCTCCTCAGATCCTTCTACGCTGATTGCGAACGTCCCTGGTAGGGCGACCGTGAGCCTCAATGGCGCGTGGCACGCCATTGTGGATCCATTCGACAACGGCAAGTCTGCCGGATTCTTCCGCGATGAAAAGCCGCGCAGCAAGAGCGATCGCGTCGAGTACAGTTTCGACGCATCGCCTGTTCTGAACGTTCCGGGAGACTGGAATACCCAGCGCGAACAGTTGATGTTCTATGAAGGGCCGGTCTGGTACCGGCGCGAGTTCAGTTACCACAAGCGCGCGAACACGCGGACGTTCGTCTACTTCGGCGCGGCCAACTACCAGACTGCGGTTTACCTGAACGGAGAAAAGCTGGGCGAGCATGAAGGCGGGTTCACTGCATTCAATTTCGACGCGACTTCGGTCTTACGAGACGGCGACAACTCTCTGATCGTCGAAGTGAGCAACGTCCGCCGGGCCGACGCTGTGCCCGCGTTGAAGTTCGATTGGTGGAGTTACGGTGGGATTACTCGCGACGTGTCATTAGTCGAGGTTCCGACTGTTTTCCTGCAAGACTATTCCGTGCAACTGGTGCGTGGCTCACAGAATGACATTGCAGGCTGGGTGCAATTGAATGGCGCCCAGTCGGCACAGAAGATCACGCTGGAAATCCCGGAAGCGAGCGTTCACGAAACGCTCGCCACCGATGCAAACGGCCGAGCGAGCTTTCACTTCACCGCGAAGCTGGACCTATGGTCCCCAGCGCATCCCAAGCTCTATGAAGTGATCCTCGCCAGCGGCGCCGACGTGATCCACGATCAGATTGGCTTTCGTACGATCGAAGTGCAGGGAACGAACATTCTGCTGAATGGCAAGCCCATCTTTTTACGTGGTATCTCGATGCACGAGGAGGCACCGTTTCGTGAAGGCCGCGCCTTTAGCCCAGAGGACGCAGAGACTCTCCTCGGATGGGTGAAAGATCTGGGGTGCAACTTTGTGCGCTTCGCCCATTACCCGCATAACGAGAATGAGATTCGGCTGGCCGACCGGATGGGGCTGCTGGTCTGGTCGGAGATTCCCGTCTATTGGGATATTGACTGGTCGAATCCCGCGACGCTGGAGAATGCGGAGGCGCAACTGCGTGACATGATTGCGCGCGATCATAACCGCGCGTCTGTGATCCTGTGGTCGCTCTCCAACGAAACTCCGGTGAAGCCGGAGCGGCTGACGTTTCTGAAACGGCTCGCGCAAGACGCGCGGGAACTTGATTCCACGCGGCTCATTACTTCTGCACTAAATCACGTGGATGAGACAGGTCCTGACGAGCGCACGTTGACCGATCCTCTGGGAGATGTGGTGGACGTCCTCGCTCTGAACGAATATTTAGGCTGGTACTGGGGGCGTCCGGAAGATGCCGACAAGATGCAGTGGAAATCGAAGTGGAACAAGCCGCTCATCGTCAGCGAATTTGGTGGTAGCGCGCAGTATGGCCGCCACGGCGATGGAGACGAGCGCTGGACCGAGGAATATCAGGAGAGTTTATTTCAGCACCAGCTCGCCATGGTGGAGCGCATGCCGAACCTGGCGGGGCTGACTCCGTGGCTACTGATGGATTTTCGCTCTCCGGCCCGCATGCTTCCCGGAGTGCAGGACTATCACAATCGCAAAGGGCTGATTTCGAATCGAGGTCAGCGCAAGCTGGCGTTCTACACGCTGCAGAAGTTCTACAAGAAACTGGCGGAGGCCGGGAAGTAGATCAGGCTTGCGTGCGATCTTGAAACTCTTCGTGCCAGGCCATTTGAATCGCTTCCAGCTTGCCTTCGTTCGAGGCTTTGGGATCGCCGGCGAAGTCGGGCAGTTCGGTGACGTAGCGGTGCAGGTCGGTGAAGCGAACGACGAGAGGATCGAGTTCAGGATGCGTTTCGGATAGCAGAATGCCGATGTCTTCGGCGTCGTCCCAGGTTAGTTGCTTTGCCATCCTCAGTGCTCCTCAGATTTTCAGGTTTCAAAGTTCCAAGGTTTCAGAGTTTCAAGGCACACTGTCAACTCTACACGTTTTAACCTTGAAACCTTGAAACCTTG